>CANJRM010000038.1 GCA_947476645.1 Bacteroidota bacterium | reverse complement strand
GGATACAACTGAGCTGAATAAGGTGTTCCTGAACGGGCTTTGAACTCTAATGAGATACCTGCATCAGATAAAATCTGAGAGTTCTTTACCGTTGGTCCATTGTAATCTTTTCCAACTCCATAGCTGTAGGATACATTCACATTGATAGCATGGCGTGAGTCATAGTTCAATGGGCTGATTGTTTTGAAATTCGGCTGGTTAGAAGTTACTACGTTGTATTGTGAACGGTCATCTGAACCTGTTCCTTCAGCAAAACTCATGGTGTAGTTCGCTTTCAAAGTAAAGTTTGCCGTTCTGCGCATATCAAAGTCAAGGGCAAAACCTTTAGTAGTTCCAAAGTCAACGTTACCGTAAGTAACATAAGTTCTAGGATAAGCGTTGTAGTATTTCTTCACTTGAATCTGGTCGCGGAACTCGCGATAGAAAGCAGAGATAGTTACTGCCGCTGTATTGCTTACTTTTTGTTTAAAGCCTAATTCGAAGTCAATGGTGCGCTCAGGTTTGAGATTCGGATTGTTCATACGCGCCACGTTTCCGAAATACAGATACTGAGTAGGATCCATAATTACGCGTGAATTTGGACGCTGCGATAAGATATCATAGTGAGCAAAGAACAAGGCACGGTCAGTTAAGTTGAATGAAAACTGAAGACGCGGCATTACAATTATCTTGGCTTTGTAATCTGTAAAACTTCCATTCGGGTCAAATTTTTCAGGCAATCTGATGTTAGCATCGGCATCTTTTAAATAGGGCTGAATACCGGCAGCAGTGGCTACAGAATTTCCGGTAGCTAATTCATTTCCATAACGATCATACCACACATCTCCATGGCGGTAACCGGTAACAGCTGTGGGGCTCTTAATATCATCTACATAAACAGAGTAGTCGCTTCCTATATTGCTAGGATGTGCAACAGCCACTCCGTTTATCTCAGTTACATCAGCGGCTGTTTTAATGGGATAGAGTGAATACTCATCTTTCAAAACTTTTTGGTTGGCATCAAAACGGTCAATACGCACACCCACGTTGAAGGTCAAATCTTTAAAGTAGAAACGGTCAGAAATATAAGCGGCTGTATAAATAGGTCTGAATGCAGGGATAGCTCTTTCCAATTCTCCATCTTCTCTTTTCTTAGTAAAGAAATCATTGAACGAAGGTTGCTTAGTTAATACATTGCCATAAGGGTCGTAACCTCTATATGAAACATTCGACTGACCGTTGTTCAACAATTCTTCAGGAGAAAACATGTTTAAGTTAAGCTGGTCAGGAGTAAGCGCATCTACCTGAATAGGCTCTATACCGTTTTCTGCCAAGCCCAACGATTTACGTAAAGATTTATCGAAGAAAGACTGCTCAGAAGCCTTGTAATAACGATTGAACATTACCGTGTCATAGCTATGAAACGTGAGATGCTGAGACATAAACTCATCATAAGTATAGTTGTTTCCACCAATTCTTATGATTGGATTGAACGTATCTAACTCAGCTAATTGTGTGTTTGCCAAAGCACGTACACGCTCCCAAATATTTACAGGACTAACGGTGTATTCGCGCTGTATTCTTTGCTCGAACTCAATACCGAACTCAATAGAATGTTTGTTGCGGCTTGGGGCACCGGGTTTCAAAATGTCGAAAGCTCCTTCTAAGCGCACGTGGTATTGGTCGTTATTTCCTCCCCCGTTTTGCGGGTTATCTGAATCTGCTACATCATAATAACTATTACCATAGCTGTTATACTGGCGACCCGTGTTGTACCAAATATTATTTACGAAACGCGAACTGCGCTGACCATTGATTAAGGCCTGATTTCCGCTTATGTCGGTAAGTGTGCGGGTGTATTGTGCATTGTTATCGCCAAAAACCTGCATGCTTCCATCAGCATTTTGTTGCGCGCCCAACAATTCATAATACTCTTCTGTATAACGGGTGCCATAAGGGTTTTGCGTGCCCGGTGTAAATAATACCGCAGTATCCTGATAAGCTTTTTGTTGCCATCCTACCAAAATTGGGTCGCTTCCGTGTACAAAATTGCTGTTAGCAACAAACGAAGGCGCCTGCAAAACATTAAACTTACCTATATAGCCGTAGTTGAATGCATTAAAGCCGTGAGAGTCATCCTGAATTTTTGCTTCCAGTTTTTCATAGTCAAACTGTACCGAGTAAAACGCATTTTGGAAAGCAGAAGATTTCTTCTTTTTGCCCGCCTTCTCATCATCTTCCGATTGCTTAGATTGGATGCTATGTGTGAACCTTCCGAATACACGCCAGTTTAATACCGAGCGCTCAGGAAAGTTTTCAAAATTGAAAAGGGTATACTGAGTAACCGGACTGTGTCCATTTTGATAAGATGCCGATCCTCCAAATGATAAAGTAAAGTTATCGGCCGGGCGAATATCTAATCTTGCATTACCACGGAAATTGCTTTCTACAGAGTTAGGGCGAACTTTTGCCTTATACATATCATTATAGGTAACATTCTCTGCGCGAAGGTCGAACCCACCGTTCACCGGATTTTTAATCAACGGAAACTGGCGAAGTGAATCCAATACTTCGGGCTTTACCTGCCAGATACCTATAGCTGATGGGTTTGGCTCCTGTTGGCGCAGGTATTCAAATGCCAAAAAGAAACCCATGATGGTTTTGTGCGTTTTGGGTTGTTTCCATAGCGGACCGGTAAGGTTTCCGTTTACTAAATTGTAACCAAACGCATCTAAACCCTGTGAGGTTTGAAACTCCAAACCGCCACGTATTTCGCCCGAAGGTCCTTTGGTGGTAATGTTTACGATACCACCCGTTAAGTCACCGTATTTTGCGGGAACACCACCGGTAATTACCTGTAACTGCTCAATAGATGAAGCCGGCAGCGTAGGAACGCCTGTTACTTTCACACCGTCTATATAATATTGAGTGCCTTCATCGCGCCCTCCTTTAATATTGATACCTTTTCCCTGGTCGCTTTGGAACGCACCCGCAGTAGTGGCTGCAATATCGCTCACGTTCTTGGTAGACATGTTCGCGATTTCTTCGGCAGTAACGGTGTTTTGGGAAGAGGTTTTACCCGGGTCAATCAAAGGCACTTTATAAGATACAATCTCCACCTCTTTCAGTTCTTTAGAAGACGGTTTCAATTTTACATCAATGAAAGTTGCTTTATCGGAGCTTACCACAACACCCTGTTGAATTTGCGCTGCATACCCCAAGTAAGAAATTTGCAAATTGTATTTGCCAGGTGTAAGGGGCTTAATAGAATAGTTGCCGTCAAAATCGGTATTGGTACCGCGACCTGTCGATATTCCTTTATTGTCGACCAACACTACGTTGGCAACAGGAACACCCTCCCCGTTTTCATCTACGACCTTTCCTGAAATTTCACCGTTTTGTGCGTGTGCTACAAATAGACCTGCTACTAAACTGAAGAGAGTAAGTATTTTTTTCATACGCGAAATGTGTTGCGTTTATCAAAAGCGGTCAAAAGTAATTTTTTTTGTGAAACAAAGTTAAGAGCAACATCAAGGTTTCGTATGCCTAAACAAAAAAATGACACAATTATGACAATTGGTATTTTTTTACGCCATTTCTCCTATGAAAAATGAAATACACGAGCGTACAAAATCAACTTATCATTGTCATAGAATTGTCATTTTTTTGAGAATTTTTTTGCGGTGTAAGCTTTTGGGGGCTGGTGAGTTTACTGCGGTTTACCTTTCTTTGTTTACATCGATGCTGTTCTAATCTGCATCGCATCTGTTCTAATTAGAATCGTTGCAGTCTTTGTTTACTTCGTTACGATTCTTGTTAGCCTCGTTACAGTTCTACTCTACTTTGTTACTGTTCTTGTTTACATCGCTGCTGTTCTAGTTAGATTCGTTACGATTCCTGTTAGCATTGTTGCGATTCTAATCTGCTTCGTTACAGTTCTGATTAGAATCGTTGCAGTTGTAATCACCTCCGTTGCAGTTCTCATTAGAATCGTTGCAATTCTTGTTATCTCCAATTTTTATCAATGAAACAGAATTTTCCCTGCCTCGTTTTCAGGGTTTTAGGAAGCTAAAATTGACTGCGCAGATAGGTTGCGTTCTGCAACCTCACATTTGTATTTGTAAATACAGCCCACCTATATATAAAGGCAGGTGAAGCAGTAAACAAAGTGCACTTGTTTGCTGAGTAACCCACCTTGTTGCGCAAGGGCAGGCGGTATTTGCACTAATTATTTTCCCATTTTTAAATCTATCCATTATGAGTCGCTTAAAAATTGACTTCGACAAAAAACCGGTTCCTCAACAGGTAGCCGAAAGCCGTGATAAGCAAACTAAAATCACGGGTAACCTTAATTATTTAACCCCAACCCCCACCATGGCTGCCTTAAAAACAGCTACTGATGCTTTGGAAAATGCTTACAACGCAGCGCTCAACCGCTATAAGGAAAAGAAAGCCCTTATGCGTATTGCCCGCAAAGAGTTGAAAGGTCTTATTGTAGAGTTAGCCGATTATATTCAGATAACCAGTGGTGGTGACGAAACAAAAATCCTCAGCAGCGGATTTGGTGTGCGCAAGCAACGCACGCCTGCAACTGTGCCCGATGTGCCTGTAAATGTAAAGGTAAGTGCTACAGAATTTGATCACGCCTTAGACATTAGTTCCAAACTCGTGAAAGGTGCTAAGAGTTATGTATTTGAAATGTGTGTTGACCCGCTGACCGAGAAAAATTTTATGCCGATTGAAATCAGCACTAAATCTACCACTCGTGTAAAGGATTTAACCCCCGGAACCAAATACTGGTTTCGTTTGCTGGCAGTAAATGCAGCAGGTAAAAGCGGTTGGAGTGTTCCGCAAAGCGGAAGAACTACTCAGTTTTAAGATTTGGTTTTTTACTGTTTAGTTACTAAAGCTCTCCCGAAAGGGGGAGCTTTTTTATTTCATCACCTCCCTTATTTTCTTCAAAAGCACCTCGGCAATTTTCCGTTTGCTTTCGTGCGTCCACCCCGCAATATGAGGCGTTAGCAGTATGCGCTTATCGGCAATTAATTGTTCGAAGATTTTTGCTTCATCTTCGGTCATTGAACTGAGTTTTTCATTTTCCAATACATCAAGACCAGCAGCAATTACTTTGCCTTCGTTGAGGGCAAGCAATAAATCGGCAGTGCGTAAAACTTTTCCGCGCGAAGTATTAATGAACCAAATTGGTTTTTTGAAAGAAGAAAGAAAACCGTAGTCAATGCTGTATTTGGTTTCGGCAGTCAGCGGAAGATGAATACTTAGAATTGTGGCTTGCTCAAAAATGGTTTCGAGCGAAGATTGATTTTCGAAATTGTTCAGGTATTTATCGTAGGCCAGAATTTTTACATCGAAACCTTTGAGAAGTTTTGCGAATGCCTGTGCGGTGTTGCCGTAACCAATTAAACCAATGGTCTTTCCGCTCAATTCATTTCCCCGGTTGGCTTCGCGAATCCATTGCCTGTTTTTTACCTGAGCATTTGCGATGGAAATATTGTTCATGATGTTGAGCAACAAACCGAGGGCGTGTTCTGCCACAGCATTGCGGTTGCCTTCGGGCGAGTTAAACACGATTACATTTTTCTGTTTAGCGTAATCCAAATCAATAGTATCCAACCCCGAACCTATGCGGCAAACAAATTTGAGTTGAGCCGCGCGGTCGAGTATTTCCTTGCCTACAAATACTTTGCTGTTAATCAGCAAACCATTATAGCGCGAAATAATTTCCAGAACTTCTTCTTCATTTATATCGGGGCGATAGTCTACTGTGCAGCCGTCTTTTTCCAATCCTTCTTTTAATAGAGGATGAACTTCATCGGTGATTAGTATTGCGAATTGTGGATTTAGAATTGCGGATTGCATGTCAACTCTGTTGAATAAGATTAGTGAGCTCCTGAAACTGTTCCACCGAAATTTGTTCGGGGCGAAGATTAAAAATATCAAGCGCGGCAATTTCTTTTCCGGCTGTAAAGTCTTTCAAACTGTTGCGCATGGTTTTTCTGCGTTGGTTGAAAGCAGCTTTTACAATTTTCTTAAACAGCACTTCATCGCAGTTCAATGTTTTCTGTTCCTTTCTTTTCAACTGAATAATGCCGCTCATCACTTTTGGTGGCGGGTCGAAACAATCGGGAGTTACATCAAATAAATAATGACAATCATAGTATGCCTGTGTAAGCACGCTCGTCACCCCGTAATGTTTAGAGCCGTGTTTGGCAGCTATGCGCAGACCAACTTCTTTCTGAAACATACCCGTCATCATTTCCACTTTTTCGCGCTCATCAATTATTCTAAAAACAATTTGCGAGGAAATATTGTAAGGAAAATTGCCAACGATATGCGCGGGGCTTTGCAGAAAACTCAAATCGGTTTGCAAAAAATCTTCGTGAATAATTTTACCGCGCAAAGCAGGATAAGCGTTGGATAGATGCTCTGCCCAGCGGTCGTCTAACTCCACCACAAAAAAATTATCGTGCTTTTGTTTCAGCAAATATTTAGTCAAAGCTCCCATGCCCGGTCCTATCTCTACTACTGTTTTAAAACGGCTCAACTCTCCAATGGCATCGGCTATTTTCTGCAACACGGCTTCATCCTTCAGAAAATGTTGACCGAGCGATTTTTTGAGATGGAGATTTGACATGGGGCAAATATAAACGCGGTTCTTATCTTAGCCGCCTCTAAAAATCACCTTATGAATATTCAACTGGCTATTTGCAAGAATTACACGCTGTTTCCGCATCAAATAATTTTGATTGATGGCACTACAAAAATCTCTTCGCTCGGTTTGGCAAAAGAAGATGCCGATGCCGCACAAAAATTTTTCGATGAAAAAGTAAATCACATTTTTCAAACAATCTCTTCGAACAAAAGTTTGAGCATAGTAAAGATTGATGCATCGAAAGAAGAGTTCAAAGCATTGGAAGCCGCGCGCAAAGCGGGCAATGCCATCAATAAATTTCTGAACGCAAAAAAAATAACAGAAGCATCGGTGTTCAATGCTTCGCGAAAAATAAAACTGACCGCAGCTTTTGCCGAAGGCGTGGCACTCAGCAACTATGAGTTTTTGAAATACAAAACCAAGGACAAGAAAGAGAAATCGCTCGCCACGCTTCACGTTGATGCAAAATCTTCTGACAAGAAAACGCTCGAAGAACTTTCAAAACTGGTTGCTGCAAATTTCTTTTCGCGCACATTGATTAATGAGCCTCTCTCGTATTTAACTGCTACACAACTTTCAAAAGAAATTCAGCAGGCAGGTAAAGACAACGGTTTTACTGTGACTGTTTTCGACAAGAAAAAAATCGAAGCATTGAAGATGGGTGGTTTGCTTTCAGTCAATAAAGGAAGCATCGACCCACCAACTTTCACCTTGTTGGAATACAAAGCTTATCGCCCGAAAAATAAAAAACCGATTGTGCTGGTGGGTAAAGGTGTTGTATATGATACAGGCGGTTTGAGTTTGAAACCTACAGGCAACTCAATGGACATGATGAAGTGCGACATGAGCGGTGCTGCTGCTGTAGCAGGAATTTTCATTGCCGCAGCGCAATTGAAATTACCGGTTCATATCATTGGATTAATTCCCGCAACAGACAACCGCCCGGGTATGAATGCTTATGTGCCCGGTGATGTGGTGGAAATGATGAGCGGTATGAATGTAGAAATGCTGAATGCCGATGCCGAAGGCAGAATGATTCTTGCCGATGCGCTTCACTACGCTAAACAATATTCGCCAGAATTGGTTTTTGATTTTGCAACGTTAACCGGTGCAGCCAAAGCAGCCACGGGAAGTATTGGTTCTCCGTTTATGGGAACTGCCAGTGAAACTGTAAAGAAGAAATTGGTGGCGAGTGCCAACAATACTTACGAGCGATTGATTGAGTTTCCGCTTTGGGATGAATACGGTGAAATGATAAAGAGTGATGTGGCTGATATTAAAAATGTGGGCGGTTCAGATTCAGGTTCTATTACTGCCGGAAAATTTTTGGAACACTTTACAGATTATCCGTGGATGCATTTTGACATTGCAGGAACAGCTTACCTGATGCACGAAGACAGCTACCGTGGCAAATACGGAACGGCAGTAGGCGTGCGATTGATTACAGACTTTTTGAAGAATTACTAATGAAGTTCACAGTTAGCAGTTGACGGTTCACAGTAATACAATTGCCGCGAACCGCGAACTGCGAACTACATAACCCTAAACATGGAAAACAACAAATACAAAGTAGGAATCAGTCTCGGAGATTACAATGGAATTGGAGCAGAAGTAATTATTAAAGTGCTGGAAGATGAGCGCATTTACCGTTTTTGTTCGGTGGTGGTTTACGGGCAAAAGAATGTGATTTCGTTTTACGCCAAGCAACTCAAAATTCAGAATTTCAATATTCAGGAAGTGAAGGATACAGAGAACCTGAATCCGAAATTACCGAACATTATAAATGTGTGGAACGAACAAGTGCAGGTGCAGCCGGGTCAACTCACTACCGAAGCAGGAGCGCGCGCTATGTTGTGCTTGAATGCCGGTATTAAAGATTTAGTGGAGAAAAAGATTGACGTGTTGGTTACTGGTCCGGTAAATAAAAGTTCTATGAGCCAGCATCATCCTGAATTTACGGGACAAACCGAACATGTTTCGAAAGCGGCAGGAAACGAAAACAGTATGATGCTGTTGGTAGATGATGGTCTGCGCGTTGGTTTGGTTACCAATCATGTTTCATTAAAAGATGTAACGGGAAAAATTGACATCAATTTAATTTTGGCAAAACTGGAAGTGCTGAACCAAACATTGAAGCAGGATTTCTTAATCAGCAAGCCGCGCATTGCAGTGCTTGGATTAAATCCTCACGCTGGTGATAATTCGTTATTGGGCAAAGAAGAGAAAGACATTATTGCTCCTGCGGTTAATCGTGCTAAAGAAAAAGGAATCATTGCAGTAGGTCCGTTTTCTGCTGATGGATTTTTTGGCTCTCAACATTTTAAAAAATTTGATGCGGTGCTTGCCATGTATCACGACCAGGGCCTTGTTCCTTTCAAAACACTTTCGTTTGGAAGTGGAGTAAATTATACTGCCGGTTTAAATGTAGTGCGCACTTCGCCCGACCACGGCACAGGTTACGATATTGCCGGAAAAGATTTAGCTAATTCCGATTCGCTTCGTGCAGCTATTTTTACAGGCATTGATATTATCCGCAATCGCGAAATTTACAGTGAGATGATTGCGAACCCGGTGGAGAAGGTTTTGGTAGATAAGGAATAAAGATATTCTTAAAGCGTGTAACGTCTGCCTATTTGCCAACCTATTTCTTAGTTTTGAGCGAATGAAATTTTGCCTCAATCTTTTATTATTTCTCTTCTCTGTTTCGACTTCTGCGCAGTCGGTAGAAATTTCAAATGCCACCAAGCTGCCCGCTAAAACAAGCAAGTTTAAAATTGTAGGTAAAAACAACGATGGCATTGTGGTGCGGCTCTACGGCAGCGAAGATGTGATTAGTGTGTATGATAATTCGCTGCGCTTAGTAACCAATAAAATTATTGACTACAAAAACGAAGACGGGCAACTACAATACATTATGCTCAACAAAACGGGTGCGGTTATTTTTTATTTAGAGCAGCAAAAAAAATATTCGGTGCTGCTGGCGCAGCCCGTTAATTCAAAATTTATTGAAATAGGCAAAGCGGTTACCGTAGATACTATTTACGACCGCAAAGAACTGGTGTCGCAGAACCTGCGCTTTAAAGCCTCGGTTGACCAGAGCTACTTAATGGTTTACTATCCGTTTTTCAGCGAAGCGAAAGTGGAGAGCATTAAGTTTATGTGCCTTGACCGCACGCTCAATATGCTTTACAACACCACCGTGCCGCTCCACCGCGAGGAAGCCGAGTTGGAGCAATCGAAAGCGCTGATAGACAATAAAGGCAATTCGTTTTTAATTCTTAAACCCGAAAGCAAAGGCGAAGGCAGCGTGTATAATGTTTTGCATTTAAGCAATAATGGCGGCTTTGCCACTTACGATATACTTACCGAGAAACAGGTTTTTGATGAACCCTATTTTGAAATTGACAACAAAAACGGCAACATGGTGATGAGTGCTTTTTACGATGACAAAAAGCGCCTCAATGAAAACGTAGCCAATGGTTTTCTGTATTCCAGCTTCGACCCCGATAACGGCATTGCGGTGCACACGAACTACGCCGAGTTTTCGAACGATTTTATTGCCGAACTCACGGGCAGGGAAAACGTAACCAACAAAAGTTTATACACGTTCACCATTCGCAAAATAATTTTGCGTAACGATGGCGGTATATTGCTCACGGCTGAATCTTACATTAAAGATTCGCGCGAGCAGTCCATTCCGCTCGGTGTGCAGCCGGGTTATAATACCTACCGCACCACCGAAGTTTTTCAGTTCAACGACATCATTACGTTTTCGCTTAATCCTTCGGGAACTATGGAATGGCATTCGGTGCTGCGCAAAAAACAATCGAGTGAAGATGATAACGGAGTTTACTCTTCGTATTTAATGCTGAACGAAAAAGACAAACTGCATTTTCTCTATTTAGATGATGCTTCTACAGCAGGTTCGTTAAATGAATACTCGCTCACGAGTACGGGCAAGCTGGATAAAAAACTGTTGACCTATCAGGAAGAACAGGACATTATGCTCATGCCCAAGCTCGGAAAACAAACCGCCCCCGATGAAGTAGTTATACCGAGTTACAAAGGCGGTTCGTTGCGATTGGTAAAAATTACTTTCTAATAATTCGGAAGTTGGAATGCAGAATTCGGAATTAATACAAACTGGCTGTTCATCTAATTACTAAATACTCACTACTAATTACTTCTCCCCTTGCTCTCGTTTTTCAAATCCAATAATCCCGCAGTAGTTATTTTCTACATCATTTACCTGGTCTTGTTCCGGCTCATTTTCTTTTTCACCGCTCCCGAAGCCGATTTTGTTTTTCAGTATCACGAACCTTTGAGTAACTGCTTATTTGGTTTCTTAAAAATTAACTCCCTCAACTTTGGAATCGTCAGTTTGTCGCTTGGTGGGGTGCTTTGTTTTATGCAGGCATTGTTCATCAACAACATTGTCAACGAAAACAAAATGTTGCCGAAGAAAAATTACATGGCAGGAGCGGTCTTCATCATTTTCGCTTCGTTCTTCAAAGAAAGTTTGTTGCTGTCACCTTCGTCAATAGCACTTATCTTTTTAATTCTCTGCTCAGCCCGCATTTTTGCACTCCTCCGAAAGGAGAAATCGTACGGAGATATTTTTGACATCGGCTTTTTAGCTGCCTTAGCATCACTCTTTTACTTCCCCTGCATAATCTTTGTGTTGTTTGCTTATATCGGTTTAGCTACTGTGCGCCCGTTCAAACTGCGCGAATGGCTTGGTGTGTTTACAGGCTTTCTTGCTCCGTTTCTGCTTGTGTTTACCTATTATTTCTGGAACGACCGCACGACCGAAATGTTTTTGTCTATGGCAAATATTCATGCAGAAGGTTGGCTGATGGGCATCGGTTTAACTGCCATTGATAAAATACTCATTGTAACTCTGGCGGCTTGCACAGCAGCTTCGCTGGTACTGTTGCCATCGGCACTTTATTCATCGCTGATTCAGGTGCGCAAATTTTCGAACACGCTTATTCTTTTTATTGTTTTGGCAGCAGCAGCTATGTTATTGCAACAAAGTATCCGCCTCAGTCACTTCGTTTTGTTCAGTTTGCCATTGGCAATTTTTGCGGCTATGATTTTAATGCACATTAAAAGAAACTGGATACCCGAAGTCATCCACATAATTTTAATTTTGTTCGTATTAAGCATGCAGTTTCTTCCACTCTTCAACATCATCTAAACCATATTCTATGAAATTCGGAGTAGTTGTTTTCCCCGGTTCCAATTGCGACAAAGACATGTATCACGTAGTAAAAGAAGTAATGGGCTGCGAGGCGCGTTACATCTGGCATAAGGAAACTGATTTGTCGGAGTTCACCACAGAAGACTGTATTATTCTTCCGGGTGGTTTTAGTTATGGCGATTATCTACGCACAGGAGCTATTGCGCGTTTTTCACCGGTGATGGAAGCGGTCATTCAATTCGCTAACAATGGCGGAAAGGTTTTAGGTGTGTGCAACGGCTTTCAGATTTTGTGCGAAAGCCATTTATTGCCTGGCGCTTTACTTCGAAACGAAAGCATGAAGTATGAATGCAAGAACGTTTATCTCACTCCGCAAACCGCTAAAACATTATTGACCTGCAAAATTGATAAAGAAGCCGTGTTGAAAATTCCTATTGCACACGGTGAAGGCAGATACTACTGCGATGAAACCACGCTTCAATCGCTTTACGATAACGACCAGGTGCTTTTTAAATACTGCGATGAAAACGGTGAAGTGAATGAGGAGTCAAATCCAAATGGTTCGTTGGATAACATTGCAGGGATCTGCAACGCACAGAAAAATGTTTTTGGTATGATGCCGCATCCTGAGCGCGCTTCAGAAAAAGCATTGTTCAACACCGATGGCAAAATCGTTTTCGAATCGCTTATCAGCAAAGTGTTAGAGATGACGGTGCTTTACAGCAACGCATAGTTATGAATGCGCAGGAACGCAACACACTGATTGAATCTTACGGCAACGCTTACAATATCTTAATTGAAGCGCTAAAAGAATTTCCGAAAGAAATGTGGCAGTGGAAGCCCGCTCCTGAAAAATGGAGCATTCACGAAATCATCATTCATATAGCCGACAGCGAAGCAAATTCATTTGTGCGTTGCCGCAGATTTATGGCTGAGCCCGGAAGTGGTGTGTATGGTTATGATGAAAACAAATGGGCAAAACATCTCGATTATCATTCGCAAAGTGTCGAAGATTCACTGGAACTTTTCAGACTGCTTCGTAAAGCTTCTTATGATTTGATTAAAACTGTTGATGACAAAACATGGGAAACCGCCACTGTAAATCATTCTGAAAACGGAGTGATGGGTTTTGAGCAATGGCTCAAAGTTTATGAAGAGCATGTGCCCGTTCATGTTCGCCAGATGAAGAGAAATCTGGAAGCCTGGAAGAATCGTTAAGGCACGTTAAGCATACTTACCTCCGAAAGGTTATTCTTCTATTTTCGTCTGCGTATAAAATCATTATTCAATGAAGAAATTTTTCATTTCGTTTTTCGCCATTGTATTGATTCAGTTTTCGTTCGGGCAAATGCTAAATCCCGTAAAATGGACAACGAAAATCGAGCAAACCGGTAAGGGAGAATACAAACTTATTTTTTCTGCAAAGGTTGAGAAGAATTGGCATATCTACACTCAAACCATTGTGGGAGATGGGCCGATTCCCACATCACTTACGTTTGACAAAACAAACAAGGATGTTCAACTTATAGGTAAACCAACAGAAAACGGAACAAAAATTCATAGCGGACACGACCCTGTTTTTGATATTGATTTAAAGTATTTTGAAAACGATATGGTGTTGGAGCAAAAGTTGAAAGTGCTGAAAAACACCAAACTGAAAGTCGCCATGGAATATATGTCTTGTGACGATTCTCGCTGTGTTGGTCCTCTCAGTGAAGATTTTGAATTCGATTTGACACTTTCAGGCGACCCTCAAAAAAAAACTGACACCGCGAAAATAAAGTCGCAGGGGCTTAACAATATTGACCAACAGAAATTCGATTCAGCCGTTCAGGCAGCTATTCAAACAGAAATAAATAAAGATTCTTCGCAACAGGCAGTTGTGTCTTCAGAAAACAGATTCGGCAAACCTTTGCAGGATTGCGGAGGAAACACAGAAACCGAAGACAAAAGTTTATTCGCCATCATCATTCTCGGTTTCATTGGTGGCTTGGTGGCTTTAGTTACACCTTGCGTTTTCCCAATGATTCCGTTGACGGTTTCCTTCTTCACTAAACGCAGTGAGAGCAAAACCAAGGGAAAGTTCGAAGCGTTCTTCTATGCTTTCAGCATTGTGTTTATTTATTTTCTGCTCGCAGTGCCGTTTCTCATTTTCGATATTTCGCCCGATACGCTGAATGAAATTTCAACAGGCGCACCGCTCAATGTTTTTTTCTTTCTCATCTTCGTCATCTTCGCGTTTTCATTTTTCGGCTATTACGAAATTGAGTTGCCGAGTTTCATTGCCAACAAAGCCGACTCTGCTTCAAACGTTGGTGGAATGGTGGGAATATTTTTTATGGCGCTTACGCTTGCTATAGTTTCATTTTCATGCACGGGTCCAATCATTGGCTCATTATTAGTTGGAGCACTGAGTTCTTCGAGCGGAAAATTAAATCTGGTAGCGGGAATGACTTCATTCGGCTTTGCGTTGGCACTTCCGTTTGGTTTGTTTGCCTTGTTTCCTAACATGATGAAATCACTTCCTAAATCGGGCGGATGGTTGAACTCGGTAAAAGTGGTTTTGGGTTTTGTAGAATTAATTTTTGCGATAAAATTTTTATCGAATGCCGACCTTGTAGCGCACTGGGGAATTTTGAAACGCGAAGTGTTTCTCGGTTTGTGGTTCTTGTGTGGCGCAGGATTGTTTGTCTATCTCATTGGCAAATTGAAGTTTCCGCATGATTCGCCTTTGCAAAAACTTTCTTCGCTAAGAATTTCAGCAGCGGCTCTTGCTTTGTTCTTTACCGTTTACACGGCTTATGGCATTCCCGGAAACGATTTGCATTTCTTCAGCGGCTTTCCTCCGCCAAAATTTTACTCACTGCTGAAAACAGAATCTGCGATTGAACCAATCAAGAATGATTATGAAGGCGCGCTGGCACAAGCAAAAGCAGAAAACAAACCATTAATGATTGACTTCACCGGTTGGGCTTGTGTCAATTGCCGTAAAATGGAAGAGAACGTTTGGCCCGATGTTGAAGTGTTGAAACGTTTATCAGAAAAATATGTCATCGTTTCGCTGTATGTAGATGACAAAAAGGAATTGCCTGAAAGTGAAAAGCACATCAGTGAAATTTTTCAGGGAAAGAAGATTAAAACCCTTGGCAATAAATTCAGCGAGATGCAGGCGAAATACTTCGGAGCGAACACACAACCGTATTATGTATTGATTTCGCCTAACGAGCAACTTCTTGCTAACCCACGTGGCTACACTCCCGATGCAAAAGAATACACTGCGTTTCTGGATTGCGGAGTAAATGCGCTCGATGCTTTGAAAAAATAAAGCGCTTGTGGAATTACAGCAAAATTTCGTCTTGTTATAAATGAAATTATGAAACGTGTTCTCGCTCTTGCTTTTGCAACTCTTCTACTCTCTTCTTTTCAGCCCTCAAAAAAATGTCAACCGCTGAAATTAGTTTCGGCTTCGCGTACACAATGGTCGGGCGGAATTGCAGAACACCATGGAACTAATTACAATTTAGAACTGAGTAGTCCTGCTAAATACAAGATTGAACTTGATAGTGTTTGGTTTGAAAATGAAGGAACTTACGGTTTGAAACAGGAAGGAAATCATTCGAGATTTTCTTTGCAGGTGAAAGCAAAAATTTCTTCAACTAATACTACTTATGAAATCATCGGTGGAAGTTTTCATGATGATGGTATGAGGCAATACCCTGATGATTTTGAAAAACTGCAGGATGTTTCTAACCCTTTCAAAGTAAAAGGAGAAGCCGTGGTGAGTTATGTCTTCAACAAGAAAAAATATTTCCTTGCTGTTCCTGCCTTTACAAATAATCCTCCTATCAATTATCCTTAGGTTAATACAAAGACACGGATTTTCTGAATTCCACTAAAAGGCAAATACAAGTTCGTGTAATTGGTGCAATTCGTGTCTTCGTTTTTATTCTCTTAATCTAATTATCGTTTATCATTGTTGCATGCAAGTTTTCGGAATAGATTTAGCATTCTTCATTTTTGCGCTTACGCTTATTGGCGTGGCGGTATTTCATCACCGCACATTGCAAGTGGCGCTGACCGGCTTAGCACTTATTCTTGCCTACAAATTTCTCTTCACAGATTTTAATCTTCTGCAACATACGCAGCATGAATGGAAAGATTTGTTGAATCTGTTCGGTTTGCTTCTTGGCTTTGCCATTCTTGCAAAGCACTTTGAGCATTCAGGAGTGCCGGCAAAACTTCCCAACTATTTACCCGATGACTGGAAAGGCGGTTTTATTTTACTGATTCTCGTTTTCATTCTCTCTTCTTTTCTCGACAACATTGCTGCCGCAATGATTGGCGGGGGAGTGGCGCATGTGGTTTACAAAAAGAAAGTTCATCTCGGATACATCGCAGCTATTGTTGCAGCAAGTAATGCAGGCGGTAGCGGAAGTGTTGTTGGTGATACCACCACTACTATGATGTGGATTGACGGAGTGAAAGCAGTGGATGTTCTTCATGCATACGCAGCAGCTATTCCCGCACTTTTGATTTTCGGAATTATTGCTTCGCTACAGCAGCATAAGTACCAGCCAATTTTGAAAGATGAAATTTCGGGAGCAAAAATAAGTTGGAAAAGAATTGGCGTGTGCGCTATGATTTTAGCCGGAGCAATTGTGGCAAATATTGTTTTAGAATTTCCCGCTGCGGGAGTTTGGCTGGCAATTATCATTGGTTCAGTTATTATTAAAACAGAATGGAACGAATTGAAACTGGCTTTGCCCGGAAGTATTTTTCTACTTGCCTTGGTACTGTGTGCATCTATGATGCCTGTAGATGAATTGCCCGCTGCAAGTTGGCAAACTGCTTTTGGTCTTGGTTTTATTTCGAGTATGTTTGATAATATTCCATTGACAAAACTGGCACTTACACAAGGTGGTTACGATTGGGGCGTGTTGGCTTATTGTGTTGGCTTTGGTGGCAGCATGATTTGGTTTGGCTCCAGTGCAGGTGTTGCCATCTCTACTTTATTTCCCGAAGCAAAGAGTGTGAAAGACTGGGTGTTTAACGGTTGGCATATTGCACTCGCTTACATTATTTCATTCTTCATTTTAATTGCAGTGATGGGATGGCATCCTCATTTGCCGAATTATAAATGAAAAATTGAAAACCTTGGCCTTTAAGTTTTGCCTTGTTGGTGAATTTTAGGCGTTTTTTGCTCTCTTTGCCTAAATGAAAATTTGCCTTACCCAATTAAATTATCATGTAGGAAATTTTTCTTCCAACACGCAGAAAATAATTGCCGCCATAAAAACTGCCGAAGAACAAAACGCTGACCTGATTGTGTTCAGCGAGCTTTGTATAAGCGGTTATCCTGCCCGCGATTTTTTAGAGTTTGATGATTTTATTTCGCAGTGTAATGATGCTTTGAATGAAATTGCAAAGTATACTTCGAAGGCGGCAGTATTGGTTGGCTGCCCACGTAAAAACCCAACCAAAGAAGGAAAGGATTTATTCAACTCTGCTTTTTTTATTCACGAAGGCGAAGTGAAAAACATCACCGATAAAACATTGTTGCCTACTTACGATGTGTTTGATGAATACAGATATTTTGAACCCAACAAAAAATTTGAAGTTGTTCATTTCAAAGGCAAAAAATTAGCCATAACTATTTGCGAAGATATCTGGAATTGTGGCGATGAAAATCCTTTGTATCCAACAACTCCGCTTGACGAATTAACTAAGCAATCACCCGACATCATTATCAATCTTTCTGCTTCGCCATTCAGTTATGTTCAGCATGAAGAACGATTGAAAGTGATTCGTGCAAATGTAGCCCGCTATAAAATTCCGATGGTGTATGTAAACCAAGTTGGCGCACAAACCGAATTAATTTTTGATGGAGGAAGCTTAGCGGTGAGTGAACAAGGCAACATCAACAAGCAGCTTCCTTTTTTTGAAGAGAGTATTGCTTTCATCAGCACTGAAGATTTAAAATTGAATATTGAAAAAGCAGAATCGCCAATCATCAATCATCAATCATCAATCATCAATGCTCTCGTCCTCGGCATTCGCGATTATTTTTCAAAGCTTGGTTTCAAAAAAGCAATTCTTGGTTTAAGTGGTGGAATAGATTCGGCTCTTGTGTTGTATTTGGCAGTAGAAGCATTAGGAAAAGAAAATGTTTTGTCACTTCTTCTGCCTTCGGGTTTTTCTAGCGACCATTCATTGGCAGATGCGAAACAACTTTGTGAAAACCTCGGAACGAAATACGAAACCATTACGATTGAAAATAATTTTCAGTCGTTCGTAGATATACTTAACCCGCATTTCAAAAATCTTCCTTTCAATGTGGCGGAAGAAAATTTACAAGCGCGTGTGCGCGGAGTTCTGTTGATGGCATTCAGTAATAAATTCGGCTACATACTTTTAAATACTACCAATAAAAGTGAGGCGGCTGTTGGCTACGGAACCTTGTATGGCGATATGTGCGGAGGGCTTTCGGTGCTAGGTGATGTTTACAAAACACAGGTGTATGAGTTGGCAAACTACATTAATCGCAATAGTGAAATCATTCCGCAAAACATAATTTCAAAAGCGCCATCGGCAGAACTTCGACCCAATCAAAAAGATTCTGACTCGCTTCCTGAATACGATATACTCGACAAAATTCTTTTTCAATACATTGAAAAACGGCAAGGTCCAAAAGAGTTGGTAGCTATGGGTTTTGAGAAATCACTGGTTGACCGCATACTAAAAATGGTTAACAGCAGCGAATGGAAACGCTTTCAGGCGCCACCCATTTTGCGTGTTTCTCCCAAAGCGTTCGGCATGGGAAGAAGAATGAATATTGAAGGAAAGTACCTCGGTTAACCTACTGATTCTACTGAAAGGCACTTTGCCCACAATAATTACATTTGCCGCTCGTTTTAAAGGGCTTAAAAAATTATCATGAAGAAATTATTGGTTTTGGCTTCGCTATTTGTATCGCTTACTACTCTTGCAGCTGAACCTGATTCGGTGAAGGTGGCAAAGAAGAATGAGCTTACCCTTGAACAACAGGCGAAGAAAGTGCAACAGCAAAAGAAAGCGAGTGAGGTGCAGAAGAGATTCAATAAATTTTCGAAAGACCGTTTTGCCGTTGATTTCATTTTCAGCAATTGGATTTATAACAAGAATGATGCAAGATTTGTTGGTGGCGATTTGAAACCGAAATGGTATTCGCGCGGAGTGAACATTTATTTTTCTTGGGATTTCAGAATTAAAAATTCCCGTTTCAGTTTTGCCCCGGGCATTGGTTATAGCTGTTCAAATATTTACAGCCGTCACGAAATGGTGGAAGATTCTGTGGGCATCCACTTCACCGCTCTTTCAAATCCTGACGATTACAAGGTGAACAAAATCACTTTGCAATACCTCGATATTCCCGTAGAGTTTCGCATCAAAACAAATCCAGACAAATTGGACAACTGTTGGAAATTTGCGATTGGTTTCAAAGCGGGCGTTCGTTTAGATGCACACACAAAAACAAAAACAAAAATTGACAACGTAACTAAAGTGAATGTGGAAAGAAGATTTCCTGACTTCAATCAATTCCGTTTCGGACCAATGATTCGTATTGGCTATTCAAGCTTTAATCTTACCGCTTATTATGGCGTGTTGAATGTTTTCAAAAAAGACAGAGGACCAAAAGCAAACGAATTTGCCGTGGGCATTTCGTTCAACGGTTTATAATCAAAAAAATTTGGGCTTAGTTAGGTTTCGCTAACTGGAACGTTACCGTTCTGTTTTGCTTTTGCAGGTTTTCAGGGCAATTCTGATTCACGCATCCATTCCGACTATTGTTGCTACCAAAGTAGAACGAATTTATTTTATCGAGTGACACTCCATTATCTATCAAGAAACGAAGCACTGCATCAGACCTTTTCAATGAAACCTGTTTTGCATTGGTTTCATCAGCCGAGGCGATGGAGTAAATGCGAATATTCAAATCAGGATGCTGCAACATTTCAATCACTGCCTTTTTCAACTCCGCTTTCATTTCAGGAGTTAAATCATAGCTATTCTTTTCAAAACCTACAGCGGGTAATTCGGCAGAAATAATATTGTCCTTTATTGGCTCTATAACATTTAAAGAATTTTCAACCGGTGGATTATTTGGTGCTGGTTGAGTGACAGATACAGTCGGTTCAACCGCTTTTTTCTCCTCCACAATTTTTGCCTCCGCTTCCTCTTCTGCTTTTAAACGCGCAGCTTCTTCTGCATTTTTTCTTTCCGCTTCTATACGTGCCTGTTCCGCTTCTTTCAATTTAGCGGCAGCCGCTTCTTCTGCTCTTCGTTTTGTCTCTTCTACCGCTGCTTTTTGTTTTGCGGCAGCTATTTCTCTTTCTATTTTTTCACGCTCACCGGCAATTCTAGCCAATGAATCTTCCATTTCTTTTTTGTTGCGCAACCTTTCTTCTTCCTCCAATCTTCGTGTGGCTTCGTTTTCCGTAGATGCTTTTAAGTACGCATCTTCTTTGGCTTTTTGTTCTGCCGCCAGTTTTGCTTCCTGTTGCTTCCTTTCTTTTTCAGCAGCTACACGCGCCAGCGAATCTTCAATAGCTTTCTTTTTTGTAGCAGCCAACTCCTGTGCTTTTTGTTGCAACAATGCGTTCATGCGCGCAATAGAATCGGCAAGCAATTTTCGTTCTGCCAATTGTTTTTCTCTTTTAATAGAATCTTCAACTACTTTGCGAACTGCTTCCTGTTTCAATTTTTCGATAGTGGCTTCTCTTGCTTGTTGTTCTTGCTCAGCTTTCAGTTTTGCCGTTGCTTCAAGAGTTGCTTTTTGTTGAGCGAGTGCTTCAGCTTTAACTTGCGCTATAGAATCAGCCACAAATTTTGTACGAGCAGTCACCGCCAATTTGTTGAGCGAATCTTCAAGATGTTTTTTCTCCGCTATTTCTTTTGCCGCTTGTGCCTGCGATAATTTTACCTGCGCAATTGAATCCTGAATTCGCTTTGTTCTTTCTACCGACAATGCTTTCTTGATTGAATCCTGCTCATGTTTTTGCGCTAAAACTTCTTTTGATTTTACAATACTATCCTGAACAAACGAAGCACGTGCAACTTTTTTCAATGAATCTTCTGAAGATTTTTTAGCAGTAAGTTCTCTTGCTTTGCGTTGCTGCTCAGCTTTCAGTTGTGCAACTGAGTCCGCAACATGTTCTGCTCTTATAGTGGCTTCTACTTTCTTTAATGAATCTTCAACCGCCTTTTTAGCAGCAACTTCTTTTGCTATACGTGTTTGTTCCGCTTTAACTTGTGCAATGGAATCGTTCGTCAATTTTATTCTCACAGCAGCTTCCGCCTTTTTCACAGAATCTTCAAACACTTTTCTTGCGGCCGTTTCCTTTGCAATGCGAATTTGTTCTGCCTTAGCATGAGCAATTGAATCTGCCACAATTTTTTTGCGCTCTTCAATCTTAGATGGAGAAAGAGTTCCTCCCCATGCAGCTAATGCAGAATCTAAAAGGTCAATAGAATTTAAGCGGGTTGTTTTTGCTTTTGTTGAAGCAATAGAATCGTTATGCGCTTTGATTCTTGCCCGTGCTTTCGCGTTTGTAATTGAATCGCTTACAAATTTTATTCGCGCAATGGCAGTTGCTTTCTTGACAGAATCCTGTTCGTGTTTTTTTGCAAAAATTTCTTTTGCTTTTACAACACTGTCCTGACCAAAGATTACACGGGCAACTTTCTTGAGTGAATCTTCGACAGCTTTCTTTGCTGCGAGTTCTTGCGCCCTGAGTTGCTGCTTTGCTTTTACCTGTGCAATTGAATCCTGAATCAGTTTTGCTTTTTCTGCTGCTAAAACTTTTTTGATAGAATCCTGCTGAAGTTTTTTAGCTATAGATTCTTTTGCTCGTCTTACGGAATCCTGAACAAAAATTGCATGCCCGACTTTCTTGATAGAATCTTCGGAAGCTTTCTTTAATGCAATTTCTTGTGCTTTGCGTTGTTGCTTCTCTTTTACTTGCGTAATTGAATCCTGAATCAGTTTTGCTTTTTCTGCGGCTATTACTTTTTTAATAGAATCCTGTTCGTGCTTCTTCGCAAAAATTTCTTTTGCTTTTACTACGCTGTCCTGAACAAAAACTGCACGAGCAATTTTCTTAAGAGAATCCGCAGCAGCTTTCTTCGCGGCAAGTTCTTGCGCTTTGAGTTGCTGCTTCGCTTTTAACTGCGCAATTGAATCCTGAATCAGTTTTGCTTTTTCTGCGGCTAAAACCTTCTTGGTAGAATCCTGTTCAATTTTTTTGGCGATAGATTCCTTTGCCCTTCTCACCGAATCCTGAACAAAAATTGCATGCACGGCTTTTTTGATAGAATCTTCTGTGGCTTTCTTAGCAGCAAGTTCTTGTGCTTTGCGTTGCTGCTCCACCTTTACCTGCGCAATAGAATCCTGAACAGCTTTTGCCTTTTGCGCTAAAACAACTTTCTTCAACGAATCTTCCAACGCTTTGCGCACGGCTATTTCTTTTGCCGTTTTTTCTTTTTCGGCTTTTGCTTTGCTAACTGAATCCTGAATAGATTTTAAATGAACAGCAAGTGTTACTCTCTTCAATGAATCTTCGACTTGTTTCTTTGCAGCCGCTTCCTTGAGTGCTAATTCTTTTTCGGCCTTTGCGTTTGCTATTGCCTGCAGTTTTGCTTTTTCGGAAGCAACAGAATCATCTTTTAGTTTTTGCTTTTGCGAAACAGCTTCAATCAGCTTTGCATCATTTTCGTTGCGAACTTTAAATAGCGAATCTTCATAAGCCTGTTGCTTGGAAGCGAGTTCCTCTGCTTTAAGTTTTGCTTGCTCTTCTTGTTTCTGCTTCTTTATTTGCGCTTCAATCAGCAGTGCTTTTGCTTCGGCTTCTGCCTGAATTCTTTTAACTTCTGCTTCATTTTTCGAAACTGTATCAACAGCAACTTTTTTTATTGGTTCATCTTTTATCACGACCACTTCTAAGTTCGGGTCTTGCTTTTCTTTCTTTTTATTTCCTCCACTTGAAATAGACATTCCGCCACCACCTTTTTTCTTTTCCTCATCCTTCTTCTTCATCTCTTCCAGCTGCTTCTTCGTTTCTTCTAACTCGCGTTGAAGTTTTGCAACAGTCTCATCACTTTCTTTTTTCTTTTTCTCTTCTACTACAAATGGTTGTTTCACTTCCGGTGAAGGCGTTGGAACTGCTTTAGCGTCATTTGATGCTGTAGTTTGCTTTTGTGCTGCGGGATATTTTTCGTTGAACGAAATAGGGTCAACATACTGCACGGCATCGAGGTAAATATCGAGCTTGTAATCGAGCGGTTGATTGAACCCGATAGTGGAGAGATAGAAACTCGTGTCCTTAAATTGATTGTAAATTCCTATTGAACGTTTGTCAACGAAAACCTTGTAATTGGTTTCGTATTCGAGTTTGAAATTGTAAAGCCCGTCAATTCCTGTGATGATGCGGTCTTCCTTTTTCGTCATCACATTTCTTAAAACCACCGCTGCTTCTTTAATCGGAAAATTTTCTTCGCGGCTTTTCAGCATACCCATCAATCGCATACCGTCTTTCTTCAAGCGCACGCTGATGTATTCAGGAAAAGGCTTTCCTGCCTTATCCGTCTTTATGGTAAACGTTGTATCGGTATAACCCGAGTAAGAAATTTTGACGGTGTAAGTCTGGCTCTTATTGACGTTGAATTTGTAACCGCCATCGAAATATGTTTTGTAGATACCAAAAGCTTTATCGCCTTCGGTTACTTCAACTTTTGCCTGAAAAATAGGAGAGGAAAGGCTATCGGTTTTTTTAACCACACCATAAAAACTCTGCGCACTCAATTGAGCGCAAACAAAAACCAAAGCCGATAAAAAAATCAGTTTCCCTTTCACTGGTGGTGGTTATGATAACTGAAGGCTAATTGGATTCTCGGTTCAACTTTTCCTTCAGGTAATATGCAGTATACGAAGATTTTTCAGAAAGGATACCTTCAGGCTCGCCTTGGTAAACCAGATTACCACCTTCGTCACCGCCCTCGGGACCCAAATCTATTAACCAATCAGCACATTTTATTACATCCATGTTGTGCTCAATTACGATAACAGAATGCCCCGCTTCAATCAACTGATTGAAACTTGAAATCAGTTTGTTAATGTCGTGAAAATGCAAGCCGGTTGTTGGCTCATCGAAAATGAACAGGATGGGATTTGGAGCTTCGCCTTTACTAAGGAACGATGCAAGCTTCACACGTTGCGCTTCACCACCGCTTAAAGTTGAACTCGACTGACCGAGTTTTACATAACCCAAACCAACTTTTTGCAAAGGCAGAAGTTTAGTAGTAATGGCTTCATCACCTGCAAAAAATTCAAGCGATTCATCAACGCTTAATTCAAGAATTTCATAAATATTTTTCCCCTTGAACTGCACTTCCAAAACTTCTTCTTTGAATTTTTTTCCATTGCAAGTTTCACATTTCAAATGCACATCGGCAAGAAACTGCATCTCCACTACTACTTCGCCCTCACCTTTGCAGGTTTCGCATCTTCCTCCTTCCACATTGAACGAAAAATCTTTCGGCAGGTAACCGCGAATTTTTGAGAGTTGCATACGCGCATACAATTCACGAATGCCATCATACGCTTTCACATATGTTACAGGATTTGAACGCGAGCTTCTGCCCAATGGATTTTGGTCAATCATTTCTACCGAAGTAATTCTGCGCATATCGCCTTTCATCTCACGAAACGTTCCCGGTTTTTCTCCTGCGCCATCAAACATGCGCATCATAGCAGGGTAAAGAATTTTCTTTACCAAAGTTGTTTTGCCCGAGCCGCTTACACCACTCACCACCGTCAGCGCGCCCAATGGAAATTTCACATCCACGTTCTTGAGATTGTGTTGCGATGCTCCAATAATTTCAATCCAGTTCGATGGCTTTCTTCTTTTGCGGCTATAAGGAATTTCTAAAACGCCATTCAAATATTTTGCGGTAAGCGTTTTCGATTTCAGCAATTCTTTCGAACCACCATTGAACATTACTTCACCACCAAAATTTCCCGCTTCAGGTCCCATATCAACGATGTGGTCACTCGCTTTCATAATGTCTTCATCGTGCTCCACAATCACCACGGTGTTTCCTAAGTCGCGAAGATTTTTCAAAACTTTTATCAGACGTTCAGTGTCGCGTTGGTGCAAGCCAATACTCGGCTCATCTAAAATATAAAGGGAAGAAGTAAGATTACTTCCAATAGAGCGCGTAAGATTGATGCGTTGTGTTTCACCACCTGAAAGTGAATTCGACAAACGGTTAAGCGACAAATAACCCAAGCCCACATCCATCATGGTTTGCAAACGCGAATTTACTTCGAGCAAAATCCGTTTGCCAATTTCTGCTTCTGCTTGGGATAGTTTTATGTTTTTGAAAAACACATGAAGTTCCTTGATAGGCAATAGCATCAATTCAGAAATATGCTTGCCCTGAATTTTTACATACTGCGAATCTTTACGAATGCGCGAACCTTTGCAATCGGGACAAGTTGTTTTCCCGCGAAAGCGCGAAAGCATTACGCGATATTGAATTTTGTAACTCTGCTCTTCAATGTGTTTGAAAAAATCGTGTAGCCCGCGGAAATATTTGTTGCCGTCCCACAACAGCTGCTTATCCTTTTCATCCAAATCTTTATACGCGCGGTGAATAGGAAAATCGAACATCACTCCTTTCTTAATCAGCGGCTCTGCCCATTCGCTCATCTTCTCTCCTTTCCATGGAGCCACTACACCTTCATAAACCGAAAGTTCTTTATCGGGGAAAATTAAATCTTCATCCAAACCCATTACTGTTCCAAAACCTTCGCAGGTTTTACAGGCACCATAAGGATTATTGAAATTGAAGAAATGCGGATTCGGCTCTTCGAAAGCAATTCCATCGGCTTCAAACTTGTTCGAAAACATTTTCGATTTACCATCTCCATATTCAATCACACAATTGCCATGCCCTTCACCAAAAGAAGTTTGAACGGAATCAGCCGCGCGCGATTTTAAATCCTCATCGCTGTGCTTCACCACTAATCTGTCCACCAATACTTTAATAGAAGTTTGTTTCTTCTTTAAGGCTTCTTTGTTTTCGAGTAGTTCTTCAATCTTCGCTACTTCTTCACCAAATTTTATTCTTGTAAATCCTTTTTGCAAAAGCAATTTCAAATCATCGGCAAAACTCTTCTCCACTTTATTTTCAAAATAGATGAACACTTTTTCGCCCTCATTCAACTTGAAAATAAAATCTACCACATCCATTACTTCGTTCTTCGTCACGAGTTCTCCGGTTTTTGGCGAATAGGTTTTTCCAATTCGCGCGAACAAAAGCCGCAGGTAATCGTATAGTTCTGTAAGCGAACCAACGGTGGAGCGCGTTGTTCTTGTAGATACTTTCTGTTCGATAGAAATAGCTGGGCACAACCCTTTGATATAATCTACATCTGGTTTGTCCATGCGGGTTAGAAACTGACGGGCATAAGAAGAAAGCGATTCAACGTATCTTCTTTGACCTTCGGCAAATAAAGTATCAATGGTGAGCGATGATTTGCCCGAGCCGGAAACACCGGTAATGACAATGAATTTGTTCTTGGGAAGTTCAACATCCACGTTCTTCAGATTATGAACGCGGGCACCTTTGATAAAGATTTTTTTTTCGCTGATTGAAAATTTATTTGGAGATTTCAAATTGGTAGTTTATATTCGGTTTACAATAATCAAAAAACAAGCTCTATAGCAATCTACTTCTACTTCACTATTTCTAAGATTCGCAAAGGTAATTTTTAGGGCTTTTTATTCAATTAAATTCTGTTTCAAATATCGGGTAACTCTACTCTTGATTTACGATTTACTAATAACGTTTGCTGAAAACGGAAGTATTGCTTCTGTAATCAGTAACCTTTCCAGTTGAATCGTTATTGCATTTGAAAACTAAAACAGAAAACGCCTATCTAACATCTCTACGTTTTTATTCACTCTAAAACGTAACACCATGCGCACTCAAATCATGAGCGATCAGGAACTGGTTGACCAGTACCTTGCAGGCAACGAGCTTGCCCTTGAACGATTAATTATTCGTCACAAGGACAAAAT
>CANJRM010000037.1 GCA_947476645.1 Bacteroidota bacterium | reverse complement strand
TTTTTAGTTTAGTGTTTGCGGACAAGTGAGCGCATTTTTAACCGCGCCTTCGGCAATCCGTGAAACGTTAGGCGCAACCCTTTCAGCACGTTTTGTCCTTCACTTTCCACCTTGCGTTTGCTGACAATTTAAAACCCTCGGCAAAGCCGATTGGCTATGCTTCAGCAAAATAAAAGAGATGATGCTCGTCTATTTTTCAAACTTGAATCATCCCTTTTATTTTGCGCTGACGCGCAGCCTTTTGTGTGAAAGTTTAGTGTTTAATTTGTAAGTAAAACCAAATACAAAAAAACAGCCGAACCATGAACGACATAACAACCAAAATAACCACCATCTTAAAATTATTTTACTCTCTGTTTAAAAGTGGTAACCAAATTCAGAATATCAGCCTCAGTGTGGAACAGGGAACAATCAATACCAACAATAATGCAGAAGATAACGATGATTCAAAAACAGCAATAGAAAAATTTGACGAACCAGAAACTCCCGAAATATCCGAGCAAAATGAGTGTGTAGTTCCAACAGAGGAATTTGAGGAAATGGAAAGACCTGAAATAGGTGAGAAAAATAAGTGGCTCTATCCGACAGATGGATTTGGAAAAATGGAACACGGTGTAGTAGATAATGAATCAAAAGAGGGGCATAAAATCGGAAAGAAGAAAAAGAAGAGAATAATATTTCTTGATTGAATTTCTACACTAATGGGAAAGGGAACAACCGTTGAAGAAGTCTATTTCTAATCAATCCTTCTTTCGCCAATCCCAAGGTGGAATAGGATTTGCGTCCGCCCACAACCCTACTTTCTTTTCACGCGCTTCATTTTCTAGCTGTGCATATTCTTCATTGTCTGAATATTTATCATACTGCCAAGCTAAACCCGCTTTGACAAGTTCCTTATTTACGCAAACTGTATCATCAACATAAATCCATCCGACAATTCTACCCCACCCCGCGCTTTTGTTTTCAGTGACAAGCCTTACCTCCTTTCCAAAACATAAATCTGAAGCGAACTGTTTAGCAGCTTTGCCAAACGGTTGTCCTTTTTCAGGACAGTCTATATCACCCAATCTGATACCCTTACTTTTCCCATTTATAAGTAAATTAAATGTATCACCATCTCTAATACCGATTACCCTATAAGTTAAACTGTTCTTTTCATCTATTTTTCTGCTGGCACTTTGGCACGCTACCAAAACGAATAGCATGCTTACCATTGATGCCTGAAATATTATTTCATATTTTCCTTTCATCAGAAGTCCAAATTGATTTGCGAACTAAAAATTATATCTCAACGACCAACCCACGTTCCACCAAGGTGAAAAGGAAGGATGAAGAAAATCAATAGAGGGTCTGTAATCAAAAGCAATTTTCAAATGCCCTCCCGCTCTTACCGGTGTCCACTCCATGCCCGCTACTGGCAATAGCGTTATTCTTCTTCTATCAACTGTATAGTTGTAATAGTTATAGCCATAATAATTATATCTGCTTCTGTTAATCGGTGATTCCTTAAAGTAAATACCATATCCCAACCCTCCTCCTGCATACAATTTAAAACTGTAGCGTTGTTTTATCATGTTGTAATGATAACAGTATATCAGATTTACATCAACCCATTCGCCTATATTCAAAGTAGCATCTACTCCGTGAAGTGGTCGCCCGTATTTGTCATTAAAAAGATGCTTTACTTGCAATACAGAGGCGGGATAACCTAATCTTGCTCCTATTGAAAGTCCACTAATTGACTGTGTAGAGAAATCCGTATTCCTCTTAATAATCTTTCGCCCTTTTAAATTACTTGTTCCTTTATAAACAGATGTATGCTTATTTCTGCGATGAACTGGTTTTGACTTATTCTTTGCTTGTTCAATAACAGCAGAATTTCGAACCCTAACTCCTTTTAAATAAATATCATTAATATATCCGGTTGTTCCTTTATACATAACATAAACATATCCGTTCATTTCCTTGCTTCTGAGTAGAACCTCGACTTCTTCATTCGCTGGTATCACCATTAATAGTGTTGCGGTTGGGTCGGGCAATCTTCTTAATTTACCTTCTCCATTCACTACATTTTTCTCATTACTCGCAACCACCTCAGAAACTTCATTATTTGAATATTTTGATTTCTTACCCGTAACTGTTTTCACTTTAATTTCACTAACAGGTTTGCTTCTTGAAAGTTCTATCGTTAGCAATGATTTTGCTGATAGCAAAGCT
Organism: Bacteroidota bacterium; assembly: GCA_947476645.1. Classification (GTDB taxonomy): domain Bacteria; phylum Bacteroidota; class Bacteroidia; order Chitinophagales; family LD1; genus Bog-950. The sequence continues at coordinate 25,134 of CANJRM010000037.1, read as the reverse complement.
CCTTTATAGTAAGGCAAAACAGGCATTGCTTGAATAATGTCCTCTATATCGCTCACTAATCCTTTAGATAACTTCTTATTTGAGATAGAAACAATTCGGCTTTTATTTTTTCCGCCTTTATCTATAAAGAGTTCTATAGTTATAAGTAGTTTTTCATTCATCCTAATTAGGTGCCCTTTCTTTATTTTTTGAGTGACGGTATCTTTAATAAAATCATAACTCTCAGGTAATAGGCATTGATAATCAAATACTCTACTTTTATAAGCAAGTTCAATATCCTCTATACACAAAACCTTACATCCAGTCTGTTTTGATGCAAGTGTTTCGTGAACAACTACTACCCCATCTCTTAATTCTAATCTTGCTGCTTTCCTATCACTTGGGTTCCTATATGCATCTGATGTCCAAAATTGAATTGCCATATCATCTTCAGGCGAATAATATGAAGGTGGATTGGATGAGCCATTGTATTCAATAGAATATGTAGAAAAATAAATTGCAGGCCCAGTATCTACCTGAAACATATTACGCCTTATCTCAAAAATTGATGTGGATTCTTGAAAGTCTGATAAAGTTGGCAACTTAAAATTCTCTGGGAATATGTTTCTTCTATCTGTAATTGCGTAGTAATTGTAAAAATATTCATTCTTACCCTCTGAATTTTTTTTTATTAGGACAATAGGCTCATCACTTGTATTCACAATTTTTTTCCACTCTTCAGGAGTGCTCACTTGGGTAAGCCCTTCGCCATGTTGAAATGAAGTTGCTTTTAACTCAACTTCCATCCAACGTGGCTTCATACATTTCAAATCTACATTAGTTAAGCCTGATTTCTGTTGCGCTGAAGCATTAAAGCAATGCATTAACAGCAAGACGGATAAAATTTTTAAAAACTCATTACGTGCGGGAAAGAGGAAAATTAATCTATGAAATTTCGCAATCATAATTTGTCGGTAGTATTCAAAAAAAGTAACAAACAAATGATTTGAAATTATTTCTCAATCATCTTTTTTACAACGGAAAGTTCATGCTCCAGTCTATCCATTTTTTGCATTATCATTTCAAGCATCTCGTTCGTATCATATCTTGGCTTTAGTGCTTCAGGGATAAAATCTTCATAATAGTCCAATATGCTTGCTTTACTAGTTGGACACTTACCGGTAAAATCCATCCTAATTATATTAGGTATTTGAGTGGTTTTATAAATTAACTGGTATTTATTGGCAGCCCTTTTTACGAATTGGCTATCAAAGTTTAATAAATAACATTCAGTCATACTCATGTCAACATAAATGCTATCCTTTTTAGCTTTATCATAATAACATGCACCAGGCGTTTTATTGTAAAGGGTTCCAGTTTTTACGTAGAGTAAATTTGTTGTGTCAATCTGGTAAAACTTCAGTTTCTTAATCAATTGGAGGTAATAAGAATTATAAGCTATCCGATCCTCCTCAATTATTTTTTGCTGCGTATTATTAAAAGCACAGAAAAAAAGGACAGTTGGTGTTTTACGCGTCAGAATAATATCTAAGCTATCTTGTAATACCTTTGGATTTTGGGAATCTAAAAAACCAAGTTGTGCTTTAGATTCTGCAATAAATAATAGAAACGTTATTAAGATTACTACTTGTCGCATTGTGCAAACTTTAACTTAGGGGAGGTATAAGTTTGGCAAGTGTTATTCTCGTCATCAAAGCTATCTATTTGAATTTTGAAAACACTTGATCCTATAGCCAACCTATCATTAGCATCATCTAATTCTAACCTAAAGAAAAAGGCATCGGGGTATTTTGCATAAATATTTCTCGTTTTCTCGTGATCTCGCTTAAATGTTACAAGTTTTCTTTCGTATGAATGCTCCCAAACTGTTTCCTCCTTGGTTATACCCCTTTTATCTTTAATCACCTCCTTGACAGTAAGATTAAAATTAGAGCCGCAATTTGGTTTTGTAACGAATTCAAAAACCCATCCTGCCTGTAGTGGTTCAATCCTATAATCTGCTATATCTTCAGGATCGAGCTTCGTATAAAATTTGATATACGAACTGTTTAAAAGGTCTGTTAATGGAGATAACGTCTCATTTGTGCATAGACAACTTTTTTTGACTTTAAATGTAACCGCCTTAGGAAGCGCATTTTTACATCCTAAACTATCAGTTACGGAAACAAAATATGTATTACTATTTTGTAAACTGACATTAGGTTCTCTACAATCAGCACAACTTAGACCAATAGTCGGAGACCATTCAACTTTAGCCACTGACTTAGAATAAACAGGCCGCACGGGAAAAAGTTCTCCCGCCTTAATTTCTATTGTGTCTTTTTCGAAAGTGACGGTTGGCTTTACATTACTTTCATCATCTGCTAAATAAAAGAAGATGCTGGTGTTAGTTTTACTTTTCTTAAGCAATGTAATTTCATCTTGTATTTTATCCAGTATCGCTGACTCATTTTTTGTAGGCAGGCCACCAACCTCTAAACCCCACGCATTTGCATCGCATGTTAAATTTGAGTTACAGTTATAAAACTTATTTCGCTCCACCTTGTTACTTGAAATCAACATATTCAAATTTCCACATAATGAAAACTCACAATCCTTAAACACCGGCTTATACTCCACGCTTTTCTTTTTCAGCGTCCATGTGGTAGTATTCTCATGCTTACCTGTTAGATGAAAAACAGTGAATTTACCTACTGCAATACCACTCTTAAAGTAAATTAAATTAACCATGCTTTTCAGTTGTTCTGATGTGGCATGTGTATCATTCACTATAAGGGTAATACTCAATTGCGCTTTGCCAAACACAAAAGTTGGTAAGAGAAGAAAAAGAAACAGGGCAACTTTGAGTTTATTCATAACTATTGACATGTGCAGTTATAATTACTTTTAGGTGTAGTTGTGGATCCAACTAATGAATATTTCCGTCTATCCAACGTAACTTCTAAAGTTACATCCGCAAATTTCCCTGTGACCTTATTACCCGGGCTAAAACAATATTCAGTTTCACCAGTTACAACTTGCGATTCAATAACCTCTCCTTTTATTTTCATTTCAATGGTTAACTGATTTGCTACTTCTGCCAGTTTTTTACTCCATACAAACTTGTTTGACTCGCCTATTCTTTTAAAGTTCGTCTCTACAATCATTTTGGAGCTAGATGGCGGTGGCGATGTGGTAGTAGTTCCACTTTGCTTTATTATCACTGGTGTGTCCATTGGTGGCACATAACACTTTACAAAAACTGAAAGTAAATCCCCTTTCTTTATCTCTCCCGTTTTAATTTTTCTGTCTAACTCTTTTCGCAATACCGTTATTGAGTTATAAATACGACCATTAACTTCTTCCCGTTGTTGCAAGTCCAGATAATAATCAGAAGTAGTGACCGTCTTAACCGCATTCTCTCTAGTTAATATTGTCTTTGTTTTTTCAAATTTTTCCTCTTCTCCTGTTTGAGTTTGCGACCAAAATTTATCTTGGTCGTCAATCCTATCAGCATATAGGTATAAATCATGGTTAGCCCATTTATAACGCCAATAGTTGACCCCATATATAGGAATACCAAAACTCAATGGCTTACCCGAAGAATCAACCATCTTAATTATAGGCGTAAGAAACGACTGACCACCTTCAACATTTTTATAATCAGTTGATTTAAACAATAGTTTTAATTCTCTATCTGGCTCTAAAGAAATTTTGGCACAATTGGTTATACTGATGGTGTATTTATTTTCAAGTTCATCGGCATCTCCCTTTGTAGGTAGTAGCCATGAAATAATACCAACACATCCAGCAATAACCGTCACAAGTATTACCAACGCAAAATTTTTATTCATGTAACACTTATTTAGTTAGGTAATGATACCGAGTTGAGTAAACTGCAATCTGATGCAATTTTCGACAATTGGCATCGTCAGTTGTGGATTAAAAAAAGAAATCAGTATTGTAATGTCTTCGTCCCATAAGCAACCTTCAGTAGTAAGCGTATATTCAAAACTAACTGAGCTATCACTATTGCTCGTTTTCTGAGTGAAATAAATTTTTTGGCGACCATTTTGAAATAACTTGTTTTCGATTGGAAATAATGGCGCATTAGTTGTAAAAACAATTTGATCAGGCTGAGTGATTTGAAACTGATTAGTAAGTCCATTAGTATTTGAGGAAAGCCATTCCTTATATTCAAGTTTGAGTGCCCTGTTAAATGAGAGGTATGAAAGAAAGTATCCGGTGTGTTGTGAGTGAATGTAAATAACCACCAAATAGAATAGGGTGAGTATAATAATTACTAGGGCAGAACTTCCAACAAATTGAAGAAGAGCGATAATTTTAAGTAATGCAGACAAAAAAAGTAAGATATAGCTTGTAAATCTCCGCCAACTAATTGCTTCTAAGTTTCCGTATAGGATTTTTAACCTTGTTGAATCAGAAGTTATTTTAATTGTATTACGAGTAATAACCTTATCCGGTTCATCATGTATGTGAAGTAAAATACCGATGTAATCAAATACTATGAAAAGAAAAACTAAAATGCCTGCCAATATCATTATTGCCACTTTTCCCGTAATCAGATATTTAGTCCAAGCTCCATACAGAGTTAATCCCAATGCAGTCATTTCAATCAACAACGCAATAATTGACCACAACTGATCAGTTGAACTATCAACGGTTTCAAACAATCCGGGCTTTATTCCCAATTTAGCTTTTCGCGTTTTAAGCCATTTTTTTAGTGTATCTACACTAGGCTTAAATTTGTTTGCGTTATCGTAGTATGCCATTGTGAGTATGGGTTAAATAATAAATGCGAATCTAAAAATGTTTTTTTTGTAACCCGAAATTGAATATTTTCTATTCGCTTTACTTTACTGTCCAACGAAATTCGTCCTTAATCTTTGGATGTATTTTGCAGGCACTCCAAAATTTAAGTTTTGCGCTCGTTTTGTATTGAAAGTAGCAACACTTATTCCTATTAATTCGCCATTATCATTCACGATTGGTCCACCACTACTCCCCGGTGATATAGGTGCTGATATTTGAAGTAAATCTTTATCAGAAGTTCTGCGTATTGAACTTATTATTCCCTCACTTATCGTTCCTTCCAAACCTTCCGGTGAACCTGCAACTAAAATATGTGTGCCAACCACCGGCATCTCTATTCGCATTTGAAGTGCATAGTCCGAGAAGTCTTTTTCGGTTTTAAGTAGTGCTACATCATTTTTTTCATCGATTGCAACCACTTTCGCAGTATACTCAATTTCATCCTCATTTAATTTTATCCGAAATGAATTCCCTTTCTCAATAACATGTTGGTTTGTAGCAATAATATTTGGTTCTATAAAGACTCCTGAGCCCAAACCGATTATTTCATGAGTATTATCCGACACCATAATTGTGACCGAAGACCGAAGCAATTTTTGTGGAAGTGTCAACGATTTTTCTGTGACAACCTCCTTTACCTCATTATTTTTTTGGTGGGTAGAAGTGTCTTCCGTTAAATCCAAAAAATTAGGCGTTTTACTTTCTGTATTATCGTCAAACAACCGTGGATTATTATTATCACAAGCTGCCAATGTTAAGGCGAACAAAACCCAATAATAATATCTTGCTCTCATGCTTGCCGTATTATAAATCGCAAATTAAACGATTATCTGTAACTCGTTAATAAATACATATTGAACCAAATAAAAACAGAAAGAGCCGCTCACGCGGCTCTTTCTGTTTCAGACAACTTCTCTTACTTCAAATTGTCAAACGTAATTCTGTAGTGTCCGTTCATCGCCCCAATGTTCTGAACATTCACAAACTTATTCGTGTCATTCGCACCGAGCAGTGCAATTAACTCCTGAACAGTTTTTGTAACAGTCTGTCCGGCTTGAACATCAAAAAAAGCAGCACCGGGCGCACCGTTCGGCATATTCGAAGCGTAGAATCGTAAAGCACTTCCGGTTACTTCAACAGTAATAATAGTTTGCGGTGTTCCTTCAACATCATTCACGCTAATGTTCTGAATCATTCCCATCGGAACGTCACCTTCAACTACAATTTCTCTTTCCATTACTACCTTTCTTTTCAACTCCTTACCGTTACTGATTTTCACCTCGGTTTCAATTATTGTTTTGTAACCTTTCAATTCCCATTTAAAATCAAACAGTCCGGCTTTCAGTTTCGAAGCATTGAACTTTCCTTTGTTATCGGATTTCACACTCGCAACTTCATCTTCCGTTCCGGTTTCAAGAATTGAAAATATTACACCTTTCAACGGAACATCTTCATCATCCAAAACAGTTCCTCTCACTTTCGCAGTCGTTGTTCCCAATTCAAGAATCTCTCTTGCTTGTCTGAAACCATCCCAGAATGTTTTGTTAGTTGGTTTCAGCGTATTCACCATTTTGTCCAACTGCGCCACCAACAAATCATCAATCACTTCACGAATCATATTCGTTACTTGTTTCTTCGCCTGACTTTTCGAAATAATCGCTTGTCTTGGATTTTGCGAAGCAATTCTGTATAAATCAATCGCTGCTTGCAAATCCGTTACATCAGAAGCCACCACACCGAAATTTGTTGCACCGGCAATGTTTGCATTCGTTGCATCGTGTATCGCCTGACAAACATCATCAATGTCCTCTTTCTTTGTTCTGTTCAACTGACTTTCAGAATAATTCACCAAAGCTGCCAGTGTATTATTGTGAGTGGAATTAGCGAAAGCAAGAGTAGCATTCGCACATTTCAACGCAAGCGTTGACATTTCTTTTCTCAGCGCGTTAGTGTCCAGTGTAACGCCCTTAGTTGAACCATCGCCAATTTGGTTCATCGAATTAATCAACACCATCTTTGACTTGACTTGTGCAAGAATGGTGGCATAAGAAGGAATACCCGCAGTTGCTGCTGTATTCGCATCGGAGAAACCGATGGTCGAGTTAATCATGTTAACTCTGTTGCTGCTTTTAGTTTTCATAGCATTGTTTTTTTTGTGAACTAATAATCTCTAAACGCCAGTAGGACTTTTGATATTATCTTCCGATTATTTCTTTAAGAAATTTTTACAAAAGCACATTCCGACTAGTCGACAGACTTAATTGCCACCTCTCATATTCTTCAATTTCTTGACAAATTCTCTAAAAACAGGGCAGTTTTAAATTGGGTTGGAAACGCAAACGAGTTGAACGGAAACGCAATTGAGTTGGTTGGAATCGCAAACGACTTGGACGGAAACGCAATTGACACGTCACGTCTGTTCAAACGACACAGACGGAAACGCAATTCACTCGTCCGCCTCTTCAGACAACTCGGTTGGAAGCGCAATTAAGTTGACCGCCTCTGCAAATCGGATGGACGGAAACGCAAACGACACGACACGCCTATTCAAACGACAGTGACGGAAACGAAATTCACTCGTCCGCCTTCGCAGACAACTTGGTCGGTAGTGCAAACTCCTCGACTTGGAAATTAGTTTAGTCGGCATGGACAACAACTCTCATCACAGGTCAGACAAACAACCGGACAAATACAGCAACGCAATTGCACTCCCATTTAAACTTACGCATCTTCAAAACTGCCAAGCGCAAGTTTAAAAGAGAGTGCAAATCCACCCAATCAGTTTAGTCGTCATTTGCAACAGTTCCCCTTCACGGACAGGCATAGTAAGTGATGGCATAAATTATTTAGTGAAGCCCTTATGAAGAACACCGGTAGGGCAGACGCCTAACATCGGGTTAAATGAAATGGCGCGGGAAGTCATAAGCGTTAAGTTCTCTTTCTTATTTTAGTTTCCGCTTGGCGGACAGAAAGCGCGTTTTAATGCGCCACTTCATTAACCCGTCAAACGTTAGCGGTAACTAAAACCATCAATACAAGTTTGTTTAGGTTAGAGCTAATACAAAATACAGGAACCCGTTAAGCTGTTTCCTTTCCCCATTTTACATTGAGCCAGGCGCGCTCGTGCAGCCAAAACAAAAGCACCTTGGTAATAACCTCGGTAGCGGCAATATAAAAAGCCGTTTGTGCCGCGTGTTCACTGTGGCGGTTTACAAAAAGCGCAATCCAGAAAGTATCGAGCGAGCCAACAATGCGCCAGCTTATTCCTTTCACTAAACTGCGATAGTGCTTTTCTTCTTTAGTGGTTACTCCATCTTTACGTATCTCTTCCGTTCCAAACGAAAGCCGCATCCATATTCTTTCATGCAGATAGAAGAGAATAATTTTGGTAAACAGTTCAATAGCACCAATGGTTAATGCCTTTCCTATTTTACCGGTAAACACCAGCGAAAGAAAAATAGTATCGAGCGTGCCTATCACACGCCAGGTGGCTCCCTTTACTACACTGCGGTGATGTTTATCTGCCATACTCTACTTATTCGGTAGACAACGAAAGTAAAAGAATAATTGACTCGTTTGTATCAAGCTTAGTACCCACAAACCAAAAAATATTTTCTCATTGGTAATACAAAATTGGCCTTGTAAGATAGGTGGCAGAAACAAGAACCATACAAGGAAAGGCGCGTAAGAAACCTTAAATCATTGTCCGAAACAAACAAAAACAGAATTATGAAACAGATCTAAACAGTCTTCACGGCCGGCTTAGCAGCGTTATCGTTTGCTTCGTTTGCAAGCAACTGCGCACAGTTGTCCGGCAACTTTACCATCGGAGCAAGCGAGAACTCCGATTTTACAACCATCAATCAAGCTGTTGAAGCTTTAACCTGCGGTGGTATTACAGGTCCAGTTGTTTTCAGTATTGAAAACGGCACCTATAAAGAGAAAGTAAATTTCTCTACCGTGTCGGGTGCTTCGGCATTAAACACAATAACTTTCGAATCAAAGAGCGGCACTAATACCGATGTGGTATTATCGTATGCCTCTACCGATGCCACAGTGGTACTAAACGGTACATCGTATGTATCGTTCGAAAACCTGACTATCGACCACGGCAAAGGAACTTACGGTAACTGTATGCGTGTTGACGGCAAAGCTTCAAACATCAACTTCCATGGCGTTGTGTTTGAAGGCGTTGAAACCGCAAGAACAGGTAGTGCCGATGCTACTATCTATTTTACTTCTAATGCGCCTAAGTCGAACATCGCGTTTCAGGACTGCGAAGTAAACAACGGCAGTATGGGTATATGCAAAGGTGGAAAGAGTTCGAACGAGCTCGATTCAAAAACTTCCATCAACGGAACTTTGTTCTACAACCAATATGAAGCAGCTGTAGCACTCAGTAATGAAGATGCACCGCAGTTGACGAACAATGCCTTCACTTCACTTTCTACTTACGATAAATTCAAAGCAGTTGCCCTGAGCGATATCGCAAACCAGATGGTGGTGAGTAATAACATTGTAAACGCTGTTCATGGCGAAGCAGGTGTGGCTATAAACAACTGCAAAGCGCAGGCAGAAGGGTTAGGTCAAATCACTTTCAACTCTATTACTGTAGGCGGCCAGAAAAAAGCAACCGGTATATTGTTGAGCGGAACTTCCGATAACCATGTGTTGAACTACAACCGGGTGAAACTGATGATGAATGACGACCAGGCAAGCAGCCAGGCTTATTACAGAAATACTTCTGACGGCAAAAACGTAAACATGATGAACAACATCTTCTACGATTTAAACACCGGAAGTTATACCATCATAGGCAATTCATACAAGGATAGGAACAATCAACTGCCTGCTCAAAGCAATCCCGATATGGTTATATCAGCCAACGGAATTAGTGTAGAAAAAGTAGAAATCATAAGATAACCAAAAACAAAACTTTACAAACCAGATAAAACACAACAACCCCCGAGTACTCGGGGGCTGTTGCTGTTTTATTAAACATACGTTGTCACCCTGAGGCTTCGACAGGCTCAGCCTGACAGAAGCCGATGTCACCTTGAGCTTGTCGAAAGGTTGTCGAAGGGTTTTTCCATTGTTTTAATAATTAGCTTCCTTCTTCCAGGCCTTGTATTCCTTCTTTTCTATCTGGCTGAAAATATCTTTCAACGCAGCAGTAAATGCGCTTTTGCTGTTACCTCCACTTGCCTTGCCGGTCATTTTCTTTAACCACAAAACTTTGCGAGTAGCCACATCAAAAAATGCTACATGCACTGTTGCAGTTCCTGCAGTTTTATTAAAACACTGTGCAATAAACACCAGTGCAAGTCCTACTTTCTTTTGCCCTGCAGGAGTTTGCTTTACCATATCTGCAATTACTTCGGGAGTAAGTTCTACTTCTTCACCTGTGTTGATGTCAGCGGTTTCACGAGCCAGGTTCATTTTGCTGATTCCGTTAGGGTCTTTGTAAGCAGCATCTTTCTGAAAAACTTTAGCTAAATCAATATCAATAGTTACATCGTTCCATGCTTTAAAATATTCATCGCGAATTTTGTGTGGCGACTCATCGCCAAAACCCAGCACCTTTGCTTTTGTAAAATCAATGCCATACCAAATCACGGTAGGGCTTCCGAAAACTTTACCGGCATCTTGTGCCTGCACACCAAGCGCGCAAATAATTACTGCGAGAACTAAAAAATGTTTTTTCATGTGTCGTATATTTTTGTGGCGGTGAAAAGAATAAAAAATGAGGAATAATGAAAATGATGCGCTGAAGAGTTAAATCAGTTCCGCAACAACAAACACACTACCCGCCACAAGAACCAAATCTTTCTTCGAAGCATTTTGCTTAGCTGCTTTGAATGCTTGCTTTACTGAAGAATAAACATCTCCCGTCAATTTGAATTTGCCGGCTTGTTGTTTTAGTTCCTCTGCATGTAAACCGCGCGGTATATCAGCCTTGCAGAAATAATACTTCGCATCTTTAGGAAGCAGCGAAAGCACTTTCGAAATATCTTTATCAGCCACCGTTCCAAAAACAAGATGAAGTGTTTCGTATTTCGTATTTCGTATTTCTTGTTTCAATTCCTTTACCCCTCCTTCATTGTGTGCCGAATCAAAAACAATGAGCGGCTTCTCTCCCATTACCATCCATCTTCCAATGAACGATGTATTCTTCGCCACATGTTTCAACCCTTTTGCAATTGCCTGATTAGAAATCTTCACTCCGTTTTTTTTCAAAACATCAATAGCCATTAACGCTGTAGGAATATTCTTCAGCTGATAAATTCCTTTTAAATCTGTTTTGAATTTGTGCTCCCCAATTTCCTTATCAGCAAAATAAATTGCAGACTTCATCGCTTTTGCCTTAGCAACAAAAACTGGTTTGGTTTCTTTTTGTGTTTCGCCAATTACAACAGGAATATTCTTTTTAATGATTCCTGCTTTTTCAGCAGCAATCTTCTGCAACGTATTTCCGAGAAACTGCTGATGGTCGTAGCTGATGTTAGTGATTACCGAAAGCAATGGCATAATAATATTGGTAGAATCCAATCTGCCGCCCATACCCGTTTCAATCACCGCAAAATCAACACGTTCTTTTTTGAAATATTCAAACGCCATAGATGTGGTTATTTCAAAAAAAGAAGCATCTATTTTTTTGAACTGCTTTTGGTTCTTCTCTACAAAAGCAGTAACAAACTTCTTGCTGATGAACTTACCGTTGATTTTAATTCGCTCGCGATAATCTTTGTAATGAGGCGATACAAACACACCAACCTTATATCCCTGCTGCTGAAGTACAGATGCAATGATATGTGTTACCGAACCTTTACCATTTGTTCCGGCTACATGAATACATTTCAAATCCTCTTGAGGATTACCGAGCAAATCGCACAACTGAATAATATTGGTCAAATCATTTCGATATGCAGCTGCACCCACCCGCTGAAACATGGGAAGTTGTTCGAGAAGATACTGAAGTGTTTGTTTGTAGCTTAAAGACATTGACCACAATAATCAATAATCAATAATCAATAATCAACGTTCAGAGGAAATAAAATAAAGTGTAAGTAGTTACTGGACAGTAAACACATAGTTAATAGACCCATACTGCAATTCATCTGCCTGAGAGTCGGCATTGAATCTAGATTTGAGTGCAGCAGTTTTTGCATTTTGAATACTGCAATTATCGGTGATAGTAGAACCTTCGCGATGATATTTTGCCTCTACTACATTTCCTGCCCGGTCAACGGTAATATCAATAATTACATTCCCTTTCTCCTGACAAAATTTTGGTGGCGGCAGTGAAGCACTCTTTCTTCCTTTCAAACTTATTCCTCCTTTCAAATCGCCTTTACCGGGCCCACTTCCTTTTCCACCTTCGCTATCCAAATAACTTTTTGAGTTGGGGTCACCATTTGGTTTTCCCTGGTCGCCTTGTCCGCCTCCTGTTCCATCGCCTTTGCTGTTGTTGGGATTCCCATTTGCTCCTTTATGAAACAAAGCATTCGGGTCTGCCTTCGGTTCTTCGGGAATAGGAACCGGTGAAGTATTGTGATTTGAGTTTGTGTTGTTCGTTGAATGATTGTTTTTGTTGGCAGTGTTTTCTGCAGGCTTCGGTTTCTTCGTTTCTGTTTTGCTGTTCTCCACCGCAGGCGCATCTTCTAAATCCTGTGTAACCACATTTTCTTTTACAGCATCAGGTTGCTGTGAAGCAGCTGAAGCCGCAGGAGTAAAATCTGCCTGAATAGGTGTAAGCGTCATCGGTTGCACATCGCCTGTTCCTGTTTCGCTTGTTCCAAAGTTTACGGTAACACCACCTGCGCTATCTGTATAAGGCGGATTAGGCGGAGTAAGAATCATCCACAACAAAAACAGAATGATGAGTGCATGCAATGCAATAGTTACAAAAGCCGCAATACCCGATTTGCGGTTTTTAAAACTTTGCTCTTCCTGTTCAAATGATGCTGCAAACACGACTCTGTTATTTATTTGTTGTAGCCAAAACCATTTTAATCTTCAACTTGTTGCCGATAGAAATTAAGTCAACAATAATTTGAACGGGCAACGTGTTATCTGCACGAAGCACCACTGTAGGGTCTTGCATTTTCATGGTTTGTTCGGCTAACTGCGGCTCTAACTGTTCGTATGCAACAGGTGCATTATTGATATAAAATTTCTTTTCAGCATCAACCGAAACGGTGATGGTTTGTTTTGCCACTGCTTTTCCTGCTTCGCTTTTTGGTAAAATCAATTTGATAACCGATGGATTAACCAAGGTTGAAATAATAAGGAAGAACAGCATGAGAAAGAACATGATATCGCTGAGCGAAGATGTACTCACTTCACTCGTCATTCTTGATTTTCTTCGTAGTTGCATGGTTGTATTTTCTATTTACTACTTGCTATTCACTATTTCGTTGGCTCCTGTATCAAATCAATAAACTCAACCGTTGTGCTCTCTAACTGAAAACTCACACGGTCAATCATCGTATTCAAATAATGAAAACCGATGTGCGCAATAATTCCGACTATCAAACCGGCAGCAGAGGTTATCATCTTTTCGTAAAGACCACCGGCAATCAAACCAATGCTGATATTATCTGCCAATGAAATGTTGTAGAAGATTTTTATTACTCCGCTTATGGTTCCTACGAAACCAAACATGGGAGCAATACCCGCGATAATGCCGAGATAAGAAAGATTTTTTTCGAGTTTATAAATTTCGAGTTTGCCGGTGTTCTCTACAGCACTTTCAATTTCTTTCACAGGTTTACCTAAACGCTTAATTCCTTTTTCGAGCAAACGCGCAATAGGTGTATTGGTACTTCTGCATAACGACAAAGCCGAATCTGCTTTTCCATCAAGTAACATGGCTTTAATGTTTGCCATAAAACCTGTATCCACTTTCGATGCGCGATTGATGGTTATAAATCTTTCTACCATCAGATATACAGCAATCACCGAAAGTATTCCTATAGGAATCATTACCCAGCCACCTTTCATTATAAGGTCGAACAGGTTTAAGGTTTGCACTTTTGTAGCTGCTTGTGTGGCAAGTGCCGAAGAATCAATAGCAATTTGTAATAGCATGGTTCGGAATTTAGAGTTTATTGTTTGCCGCTTGGCTGACTAAATCATTAACGCTCGCTTCGCGTTTTTTAGTATGGCAAATTTGCTTTTGTTGTGAGTTATAGGTTAGTGTAGTATTGAACTAAAAACTGTGGATAGTCCTTTTTTGATGTGCGTTACTCGTTTGCGCTCTTTTGCCTTTCATCCAAATAACTAACTTCGATATTCAATTTTTACAACGTAATGTTTCGATATAAAACAGCTTTACTCCTCTCCTTCGCAGGCTTTATTGTTTTCATGATTCTTACTTCTTCGCAGCAGGAAGTAAAAACGCCTTTTCATTCCACTACTGAATTAAAAGAGTTTCAAAATTCGCGCGCACATCTAGATTCTGCTCAATACTTTCTAGGAAGCATTCGTTGCAAAGGCTGTCATGGTTACGATACACTTCACCATTCCAACATTGATGAAAACGGACTCGATATAAATTTGTATGACGATTGGGAAAGCACCATGATGGCGCTTTCTGCTAAAGACCCATTATGGCGTGCCAAGGTGAGCCACGAAATTTTAGTGAATCCAACACATGCCGATGAATTGCAAACTAAATGCACATCGTGCCATGCGCCTATGGGGCATTTTACCGCAACCATCAATGGAGCACAACATTATACACTTGATGATATGTTGAACGACACACTCGGATTAAATGGTGTTGCCTGTGGTGGCTGTCATGAAATTGCGAAAGACAGTTTAGGCGGTTTAGAATACTCGGGCAATATTCACTACGATACTTCGCTGGTGGAATTTGGTCCGTTCACAAATCCATTGGTGGGACCTATGCAATTGTACACGGGCTTTACACCTACGCACAGCGTGCACATGAACACGAGCAAACTTTGTTCGCCTTGTCATACCCTGCAAACTGCCACCGCGGATTTAAGCGGCAACAGCACCGGAAATTATTTTACCGAACAAGCTACTTATCATGAATGGCTGAACAGTAAGTTCAACGACACGGTTGTGTGTCAACGTTGTCACATGCCGCAGGTGAGTGAGCCTGTAATTATTGCCAACAACATTTTGAATTTACTGCCGCGCTCGCCTTTCAACAAGCACAAGTTTATGGGTGGAAATATTTCTATGCTCAACCTGATTAAGCAAAACAAAATTGCGTTAAGCATTGATGTGTCCGATGAACATTTCGACAGAACTATTGCTTCTACATTGAATCTTTTGCAAACCGCTACTCTGGATATGAGTATGCAAACAGATTCAGTAACTACCGATACTTTATATCTGAGCGTTTCACTCACGAATAAAGCCGGGCATAAATTCCCGAGCGGCTATCCTTCGCGCAGGGCGTTTGTGCAAATTGCGGCAACATCAAGTACCGATACTGTTTTTCAATCGGGCATGTTGAATCCGAATTATGAAATTGTTGGTCAGGGTATGGCAGTTGAAAAACACCACAACATAATTTCCGATTCTAACCAAGTGCAGATTTACGAAATGATAATGGGTGATGTAAACGGAAATATTACCACCGTGCTGGAACGAGCCGATGTGGAATTAAAAGATAACCGTTTGCCACCCGCAGGGTTTTCTACTTCACATTATGCTTACGACACTGCACGCATTGTAGGCGAAGCCCTCACCGACCCTGACTTTAATTACAGCGGCATTACCGAAGGCTCCGGACGTGACATTGTGCATTATCATATTCCTTTGCGCGGGCACACAGGTGCGGTAAATGTATCGGCTGCGGTGTATTACCAAACCATTCCACCGCGCTGGTTCAACGAAATGTTTGCGTATAGCAGCACGTATATTGACAGCTTCAAAGCCATGTATCAAACTGCCGATAAAAGCCCTGTGCTGATTGCCTTCGATAGTTTAACGAGTGTAATGATACCAAGTGGCATTGCTGCCATTTCAAAAGATGAATGGAAAGTTTTTCCTGTGCCTTCTTTTAACGGAGAAGTGTTTGTTCAAAATATGAATCAGCACTTTGTTTCTAAACTTGAAATTTGGGATGCGGGTGGAAGAAAAGTGAAAGAATACTTCGTTGGCAAAAACGAATCTCAATTCTCCATTACACTGCCTGATGCTACGGGAATTTACTGGCTGCGCATTCAATGCGGTGCACAAAGTGTGGTTAAGAACTTAGTGAGAGAATAAGTTAGTAGAAAAGGTAAATCAAAACATCCTTCTAAATTCGCTCATCATTCAATCAAAAATTATTTCATGACTGCACAATCTAAATTAATCGGGGGCTCTTTTTTATTAAAGAACGTTGATGTTGCCGATATTTTTATTCCTGAAGAATTTACCGAGGAGCAAAAAATGGTTTACCACACAGTGAAAGAATTTATGCTTAAAGAAGTTCACGGATTGGGCATTGGTAGAGTAGCAAGTTTAGATGCCGAAAAAGACAAAGACTTGGTGATGGAGATTTTTAAAAAAGCATCAGCTCTTGGTTTGTGTGGTGTTTCTGTTGACGAGAAATACGGTGGTGGTGGATTGGATTTTAATACTGCCCTCCTTTTCACTGAAGGTTTAGCGGGAGGTTTTTCTTTTGCAACTACCATCGGTTGTCAAACTTCCATAGGTTCGTTACCTATAACGTGGTATGGCACTGAAGAACAAAAACAAAAATATTTACCCGGTATTGCGAGTGGAGAAAAAGGCTGTTCCTATTGCCTTACCGAACCAAGCGCTGGTTCTGATGCTAATAGCGGAAAGTCGAGGGCTGTATTGAATGCCGAAGGTACTCACTATATTTTGAACGGACAAAAAATGTGGATTACCAATGGCGGATTCGCAGAGGTATTTACAGTGTTTGCCAAAATTGATAACGATGAAAAACTTTCTGCATTCATTGTCGAAAAAGCGTTTGGTGGAATTTCTTTAGGAAAGGAAGAAAAGAAAATGGGCATCAAAGCATCTTCGACCGTTCAGGTATTCTTCAATGATTGTAAAATTCCAAAAGAAAATTTATTGGGGGAAAGAGGCAAAGGATTCAATATGGCATTGAATATTCTAAACAGCGGCAGAATTAAAATTGCTGCAGGTGGAGTAGGTGGAATGAAATTCGGTATTGATAAAACAGTGGAGTATTGTAAAACGCGTGTACAATTCAACAAACCAATAGCTGAATTTGGTGCTATGAAACAGAAGATTGGAATCATTGCCGCCAATCTTTTTGCTATCGAATCAGGTGTGTATCGGGTGGGTGCCGATGTAGATAAAAAACACGAAGAACTTTTAAAAAACGGCACTAGTGCTAATGATGCTAAAATTAATTCGATGCGCGAATACGCAATTGAATGTGCTATACTCAAAGTACAGGGCAGTGAAGCTATGTGCAACACAGGCGATGAAGCCATTCAGATTTTTGGCGGCATGGGATACTCACAGGAAACCGGAGTCGAGATGGCCTATCGCGATGCGCGCATTACAAAAATTTATGAAGGCACTAATGAAATCAATCGCATGCTCACCCTGGCCGAATTTTATAAACGTGCTTTTGTTACCAAGGAATTAGGAATGGGTGCTGCTAAATCGTTTATCCCTTCCACCATTTTAAAAAACTATAATCCATTTAGCGGTAAAGGTTTTCTTGGTGAAGAATTTGAATTTGTAAATAATCTGAAGACCATCTTTATGATTATTACTGGGGCGGCAGGTGCTAAACTCAAAGAGAAATTAGTAGAAGAGCAGGAAATCGTCATGAACCTTGCCGATATTCTTTCCATGGCTTTTGTAACCGAGTCGGCATTTCTTCGTGTAAAAAAACTAAGTGAGAAAAAAGATGTCAGCAAAACGGAACTTGATATTAAAACCAAACTGGCACAGTTGTATTTATATGATGCGCTTGATGCAGTGCGCAAGAGTGCCAACAATGCCATAGACAGCTATGCAAAAGGAGCGGAAAAAAAATTACTCAAATCGTTAATGCGCAGAATGCTCAGAACCTACCACATCAATCCAAAAGATGTAAGAAGAGAAGTAGCCGACTACATGATTAAGCAGAATGGATATAATTTTTGATTTCGACTCCAGTATTTTTATCGCGCCTCTAACGGCACAAAATTCTTAATAAAAACATTCTGCTCGTTCACCACCGGCAATGGTTGCAGATATTTTCGAACCGTTGGCGAATCCGGAGTAAAACTAAGAATAGGAACCCCGGGTGCCGAGAACCACATGAGCACACGCATGTAAGAGAACTGAAAAGGGTCAGTAGCGGCTGCAATTTTTTTAAAACCCATGGCACGCGCCATCTTCTTTCCCAGTTTTGCATTGCTGGTGGTGTGCAAAGCTTTATCTTCTACAAACGTATGCTCCTTCGGAATGCCCAAAGCATCGGCCATAGTCTTCATAATCGCTCCTTCACCATAAGGTGTGTGCACCGCAGCGCCCGAAAAAATAATATTCTTTACTATTCCTTTATCGTAAAGTTCCTTTGCCCAATACAAACGCATGTTTAGCAAAACAGAATCCTTTGTTCCATACTTGTAAGGGAATCCCGGCACAATAACCACATCGTAAGGCGAGTGTTTCATGGCGCGTTTGTAAGAACTTGTTACTGCTTTATTCAAAGAGCAGGAACAAAAAAGCAATACAGAAATAATAATTAGGGCAAAGAGCTTTTTCATAATCGAATATCGGATAGACTGCAAACAAAAATATATTCCTCACATTCTTAGGAAATGATTTTACGGGCTTCTAATTTCAGCCGCGTATTTAATTCACCCAAAAATTTTATTTCATTATGTATTTAGTAGGAACAGGAAAAGGTGATATCACCGCTTTTGTGAAAGGAGCAGGTTTGCTCGGCTATGGTATTCATTACAACACCATGGAAGAAATTGCCACTCCACTCACCGCTCGTGCATTTATTTTTAAAGATGCAAACACGGGTCGCAAAATTTGTTTTGTGAACTGCGAGTTGGGTTTTATTACGCTAGCATTAAAGAAGGGAACGCTGAAAGATTTAGAAAGAAAATTTCCGGAGTTTGGTTACGATGAAGATAATTTAATGCTGACCGCGCAACACACGCACAGCGGACCCAGCGGTTATTCTTATTACGGGTTATACAATTTAAGCACTCCGGGTTTTGTGTTAGAGATTTACAGAAAAATTGTTGACGGCATTGTGGAGGCAATAGTAAATGCCGAAAAAAATATTCAGCCGTCAACGCTGCAATGGAATACGGGAACGATGGAGCCCGATAAAGAAGTTGCCTACCAGCGAAGCATTGAAGCATACAACAAAAATCCTGAGGTAACAGCAAAGGCAACATTTGAAACACGACATCTGGCATTAGACCGCGAAATGACTTTGCTGAAAGTAATTGGCGAAAACGGAAAAGAACGCGGTAGCATTAATTGGTTTGGTGTTCATCCAACTAATTTACCAAACACCAATCATAAACTATGTGGCGATAACAAAGGGTTTGCTGCTACGTACCTCGAAGAATTTTTTACTGCACAAGGTGTGAGTGATTATTTGGGTGTGTTTGCGCAAGGCACCTGTGGCGATGTAACACCGCGTATGGTGCACAATCCTGTGTATCCGTTTCAGCGAGGGCAGTGGGAAGGAAAATTTCCTGATGATATCAAGAGCGCACAGTTCAACGGACAAATTCAATTCGAAAAGGCGAAAGAGATTGCGGCTTCAACAGAGCAAAAAAATATAAGCGGTGAAATAGATTACGAATTGATGTTTGTTAACTTTAGCGATATCACCTGCAATCCGAAATTTTGCAATGGAAACACCAATGCACAAACCGCGAAAGCAGCCATGGGTGTAGCGTTTTTTATGGGAACTAGAATTGACGGACCTGGCATGCATCCTGCGGTGGGTGCTGTAATAAAAAGATTTTCGCGCGTTGTAAAACTGATTGAAAAATTCCGCACCAACTTTGCCAGCGAAGATTACAAACGAATTATTGAACGCAAGTATCGCGCGCATGGTGTAAAAGACATTTTGATAGAAAGCAATACCCGCAGAATTTTGGGCACAAAAATTATAAGCAGTTTGCCTGTGCCTGCGTGGGCGGACCCTGCTATAGCTACGTTTAAATATTTCTACAAACAAGCCGGACATTTGAACAAACCGTGGACTCCCAAAATTCTTCCTATTCAGCTTTTCATTATTGGCGATGTGGCGTTAGCGGGCTTTCCTTTTGAAATTACCACTATTGGAGGCAAACGTTTGCGCAACCAGTTGGAAGAAATTTTGAAACAGCGTGGAGTAAAGCGCGTAATTCTTTCGCCCTATGCTAATGGCTATTCAGGATACATGACTACGAACGAAGAATATCAAGAACAGATTTATGAAGGTGGACATACCGTTTTTGGCGAATGGAGTTTGGCAGCCTTACAAACCAAGTTTGACTTGTTGGCAAATGAAATGTTGAAACCAAAAGAAGAACGCAAGTTTGTTCACGATGCTATCCCTCCTGATTTTACCGAGGAAGAACTTAATCATTTTCCGTTCTACAAACGCGCATGGTATATACGTCAGGAATTATTGCGGGCAAGAAAAATGGAGCGCAGAGGATAATTATAAGTGCTTAAACAAAGCCGAAATCTCTACGTTAAGTGCTTTACTCAGGTCGTAAATTTCGGTCATGTATGGATCCGCTTCTCCAATTTCAATTTGTGTAATGTAAAGGGGGGTGAGATTGGTGAGTGCACTTAGCTCCTCCACCGTCATTCCTTTTTTTTCTCGTATAGCTCTTATTTTTTTTCCTGCACTTATAATTTCGTGATTCAATTCCTCAGGAAATTTCTTGGTCTTGTCCGCCTGATTCTTTTCGGTGCGCCTCTGTTCAAATATCTCTCCTATATAGCGCAGTAATTTCTCTTGTTCTTCTTTCATAACTACTTATTTGGAGTACAATCTAAGAACTGTGTTTGAACCTTCAAACTTTTTATTAGGAATGTGGCTTTACGGTTCTGTACCCTTATTGGCAACTTAGTAACATTTCAAAACAGTAAACTTGGTGGTTTAAGATTGTTGCGTATTTTTCGCGTCAATCAAAACCCCTTGACATGAAAAAAATTTTATTCTCTCTTTTTATTGCAGTGTTTTCACTTTACAGTGCCACTGCTCAAACAACTATTACTAACGGAAATATGGAAGGTTGGGATAACCCAACTGGACAAAATGCAGAACCCGCTAACTGGAACTCAACCAAAAGTGCCAGTGGAACTTATGCTGCTTTTACTCCACAAACCTGCTGGCGCGATGCAAGCACATTAAATGGTGGAACCTATTGTGCAAAAATTAGCACCATCCATGTTACTTTAGGAAATACAGATGTAAACGGAGTATTAACCACCGGTCAGGTAATAGCTAATTCTACAGTAAAAGCAGAAGGTTATATTAAAACACAAACTGCCGATGCTACACACCGCATGGATTTTACAGGCAGACCAGATAGCTTAGTGTTTTGGTATAAATACACACCAACAGGTACCGACTATCCGAGTGTTGAAGCCCGCCTTCACACATCTAATTGCGAAGCTCCGGAAATTCCGGTAAATGGAAATCATGCTTTAGATACTGCAAATATTGTTGCACGCGCTCAATGGCAAGGCTCTACATCTACCATTGCCACATGGACCCGTGTTGCTGTTCCTTTTGTTTACAGGAATGGGACAACTCCTCAGTATATTCTGTTTACTTGTACCAGTTCGGGAGATGCCTTAGCTGGAGTTCCCGGCAGCAATCTTTGGCTAGATGAGTTTTCAGTAGTTTACAATCCTACCATTGCCACAGGCACTATCAATCCAACTACTTATTATGTATCTGCTTTAACAGGTACAAGTGTAACCGTTCCGTTTACATTAACAGGAACTTATAATGGAGGCAATACCATTACTGCGGAACTCTCAGATGCCAGCGGTTCGTTTGCTGCACCTATCTCAATCGGTTCTGTAGTTGCCACAACATCAGGTAATTTAACTGCCACCATTCCCGCAAATACTGCGAGTGGAACAGGATATCGCATTCGTGTAGTTTCGAGTAGTCCTGCTTTAACTGCAGCTAGTAACGGCTCAGATATTACCGTAGTTTTAGTAGGCAACTCTGTTGCTCCTTCGGCTACTCAAAACATTGCTGCTAATACAACTGGAGCCGCTTTAACGGTTACCGAAAGCGGTACTGCCAGTTCGCGCGAGTGGAAATATTCTACTACCAGCGGAGGGAGTTACGGAAGTTTTGGCCCTGCTGAAACAGCAACTACCTATACTCCTAATTTTGCCGGTTTTGGAACATACTATGTGGTTTGTGTTTCTTCTTTCCCCGGTGGATTAACCGTTACCAGCAATGAAGTAACCATTAATGTAGTGGAGAATAGTATTGCTCCCACCGCTTCCCAAAGTATTTTGGTGGGTGTACCCGGAACTATGCTTACAGTTACTGAAAACCCGGCAGCTTCATCGCGCGAGTGGTATTACGCTACTGCTTCGGGCGGACCTTATACTATGGTAACTCCTATGCAAATGGGAACTACTTATACTCCTAATTTTGCGAGTGCAGGAACTTACTATGTAGTTTGCGAAAGTATTATCAATGGAGTTACAGCTATAAGCAACGAGGTTCAGATAAACGTAGGTAATGCAACTATAACTACCGGAGTTATTACGGGCTCTCCGTTTTTATTCAGTGCTACACATGCCGATGCATCGGTTACAGTCCCTTATACTACCAGCGGAACTTTCAACAACGGAAATATTTTCACGGCACAATTATCAGATGCTTCAGGTTCGTTTGCTTCTGCTGTTAATATAGGAACAGTAACCGCCACTACATCGGGAAGTATTGCAGCTACTATTGATCATACCACAGCTGCAGGAACGGGTTATCGCATTCGTGTAATTTCTGATAATCCCGTGGTGTTAGGAAGCGATAACGGAACAGATTTAGTAATTGACCAGTTCAACAATTCAGTTGCGCCTGCAACTACACAAAGTATTATGCACGGTGCAAACGGTTCAGCTGTTTCGGTTACCGAATCGCAGCCTGCTATCCATGAGTGGAAATATTCAAGTACGAGCGGAAGCGGTTATGTAAGTTTTGCTCCTGCTGAAACAGGAAGTTCTTATACTCCTAATTTTGCTTTGCCGGGAACTTACTATGTGGTTTGTGTTTCTACCAATGTGAATCCTGGTGATGCTGTTACAAGCAACGAAGTAGAAATAGATGTACAGAACGGAGCGACCATTACTACATCGACTGTTAGTGGTTCACCGTTTTTGGTTTCGGCAAGTATGCCTGCAGCTGTGAGTGTTGATTTTACTTCGGATGTGGTGTTTAATGCAGGAAATGTTTTTACTGCTCAACTTTCTGATTACAACGGCAGCTTTACAAATGCTACTGCTATAGGAACATTAAGTGGAGCAACCATTGGAACTATCAGCGCTTCTATACCGGGTAATACAACAGGCTCAACTAATTACCGCATTCGCGTTATTTCTACCGACCCTGCTGTAACTGGAAGCGATAACGGAACAAATTTGGAAGTCGTGCCTTTTGCTAATTTTATTTCGCCTATCGATACACAACACCTGATTCAAAACCAAAACGGCAACGCTATTGCGGTAACCGAAAACCAAAGTGCTACACATCTTTGGAAATGGACGCAGGCCTCCGGTTTAGCTTATACTAATTTCAGCCCGAGCGAAACCGGAACCAGTCTTATCCCTCATTTTAACCTGGTAAGCCCTTACTACATTGTGTGCGAGTCAACCAACGGGGCTAACGATAAAGTGGTTTCGCAGGAAGTGGTGGTGATTGTAACTTCATCTGTTGGTATAGGCGAAACAAGCAATGAAATGATTAAAGCTTATTGGAGGGGAAATGATTTTGTGGCAGACCTTTCTTCTACTAAACTAATTGCTCCAGTGCTTGAGTTAATCAATGTGCAAGGACAAGTAGTGGCGAAAGAAAAACTAAACGCTTCTTCAATCAATACTATTGCTACTCATTTACCTTCGGGCGTTTATCTTTTCCGCATTTTGGAAAATGACAAAGTATATCTGGGCAAAGTCAGCAAAAATTAATTCCAGAAATTTAAATCCAACTCATCAGTTCTCAACTAACACCGAAAATATTCTGAATTACTAAAGGAAACTTTATTTATATTTACACTTGAATCGAACCACTAACCGATTTACTTGACTGTTTTGTTATTTCTATCTGATAAAACCGAGGCTATGGTTTTATCCGTATGTTTTAAATAAACCATTGGGTAAACAACATCTACCAAACACAGATGAGTGGTGTAATTTAATTCACTGTGGTTGAAAAAATATCTTGATGAAGAAACTCTACTTTCTTTTGCTGCTTGTCTTCTTACAACTTTTTGTAAATGCACAAAACAATGTGGGTATAGGCACACCCACACCCGACCCTAGTTCAATACTTCATCTCGATTCAAAAGACAAAGGCTTTCTTGCCCCGCGCGTAACTACTGCACAACGTTTGTCCATCACCACTCCTGCCAATGGTTTATTGGTTTACGATATTACGGTGAACTGCTTTTTTTATTACACCACTGCGGGCGGATGGAAATCGCTTTGCCAAAACTCAGGTGCTACAGGTAGCACTGGTGCGCAGGGTTTTACGGGTTCAGCCGGAGCACCGGGCTCTACAGGAATACCAGGAGCCACAGGTGCGGCTGGTCCACAAGGCGCTGCAGGTAACGCAGGTCCTCAGGGAATACCAGGTGCTACTGGTGCTCAAGGCATTCAAGGTCTACAAGGAGTTAGTGGTGTTGATGGTGTTACCGGTGCACAAGGAATCCAAGGTGTAACAGGAGCACAGGGCATTCAAGGCTTTAGCGGTGTTGACGGTGCTACTGGTGCTCAAGGCATTCAGGGAATCCAAGGTATAACAGGAGCACAAGGCTTACAAGGAGTTAGTGGAGTTGATGGTGTGACAGGTGCTCAAGGTATACAAGGCGTTAGCGGTGTTGATGGTGCTACTGGAGCACAAGGCATTCAGGGTATTCAAGGTGTAACAGGTGTTCAAGGTTTACAAGGTGTTAGTGGTGTTGACGGTGCTACCGGTGCTCAAGGAATTCAGGGTTTACAAGGCGTTAGCGGAATTGATGGTGCTACCGGTGCACAAGGAATTCAGGGTATTCAAGGAAACACAGGAACTCAAGGGGCTCAAGGCATACAAGGCGTTAGCGGTGTTGACGGAGTTACTGGAGCACAAGGTATACAAGGAGT
>CANJRM010000036.1 GCA_947476645.1 Bacteroidota bacterium | reverse complement strand
TGCTGATGATACCATTGTTGGTGGCACCCGCCTTAGTCAAGGCTTCGTCCAGCTCCTGGGCTATAAAACCATACTCGGTCTTTTTGCTTTCATCGTTTAGGCGGTAGTAGCTAACGGGGCGCAGGGTATTAATAAAGCCCAGGCCCAGGCTACTGTTTTGTATATCGGCTTTCCATCTTCTATCGCTGGTGGTGGTTAAAGCCACCTGTGCCTCCAAAACAGTAACTGATGTATTGCCTATGCGCACCTTATTGCTGGCATCTACCACTGCACCATTGCCTATAGCCGTGGCATTGGATAAATTTCCCGAGCTAACATCACTGCCGTAACCAAGTGCAGTGTTAAAGTATCCTGTGGTGTTGGACCTTAAGGTTTCCGATCCATTGGCTGTGTTGTAGTTTCCTGTGGTGTTGTAATATAATGCTCCGAATCCGTTGGCGGTGTTGTTGTCTCCATCGTTGGAATAAAGCGCACTAGATCCGCTGGCGGTGTTGCCGAATCCATTAATGTTGGAATTAAGCGCCTGCACTCCGCTGGCGGTGTTCTGGCTTCCTGTGGTGTTGGCATAAAGCGCATTCAATCCGTTGGCGGTGTTGTTGTCTCCTGTGGTGTTGAAAGTAAGCGCATTCACTCCGTTGGCGGTGTTTTGGTCTCCATAGGAGTTGGAAGAAAGCGCATTATATCCGCTGGCGGTGTTGTAGTTCCCTGTGGTGTTGGAATAAAGCGCATTCATTCCGTTGGCGGTGTTGTTGTCTCCTGTGGTGTTGGAAATCAATGCATAAGATCCATTGGCAGTGTTATTTCGACCCGTGGTGTTGTTAAGCAATGCATAATATCCATTGGCAGTGTTTTCGTTCCCTGTGGTGTTGTAATAAAGCGCATACCCTCCAAAGGCGGTGTTGTAGTTCCCTGTGGTGTTGCGATAAAGCGCATACCCTCCAAAGGCGCTGTTGGTGTTTCCTGTGGTGTTGTAACGAAGTGCATGCGTTCCGCTGGCGGTGTTGGTGTTTCCTGTGGTGTTGGAATAAAGCGCATTCCTTCCACTGGCGGTGTTTTCGTTCCCTGTGGTGTTGTAATAAAGCGCATACCCTCCAAAGGCGGTGTTCCAGATTCCTGTGGTGTTGTAACTAAGTGCATACGCACCGCTAGCGGTGTTGGTGTTTCCTGTGGTGTTGGAAGAAAGCGCATTCACTCCGTTGGCGGTGTTTTCGTCTCCTGTGGTGCTGTAACTCAAGGCAGAATATCCAATGGCAGTGTTACCAAGACCCGTGGTGTTTAAATTTCCTGCCTGATAGCCCCAAAACGTATTGTTTGAAGTCGGGTCTATTCTGCCTGCTTTTTGGTTGTTTACTCTTATATTTAAAGGCACATTGTCGGTGGTGCCTATAAAGTTGGTGCCGTCTACGGTGCCGGCATTGCCGGTTTTTGACCAGGCCGTTAAAGCACCATCTGCACCTGTGGCGCCTGTGGTTCCGTTAGTTCCGGTTACTCCTGTGGCGCCCTTGGCGCCTGTATTACCTGCTAAACCTTGTAAGCCTGTTGGGCCTGTTACGCCTACACCGGTAGCTCCTGTTGCACCATTTGTTCCGTTTGTCCCATTGGCACCAGTTGCACCGGTTGCACCGTTTGTTCCATTAGCACCAGTTGGCCCTGTAGCTCCCGTTGCACCAGTATTTCCGTTCGTTCCATTAGCACCTGTTGAACCTGTTGGCCCAGTTGCTCCACCCCCTGAACCTGTTGGTCCTGTTGGACCTGTTACGCCAACACCGGTAGCTCCTGTTGCACCATTTGTGCCGTTGGCACCTGTTGCGCCCTGTAAACCTTGTGCACCGGTGGGGCCTGTAGCACCTTGTGGCCCCTGTGTACCAACTGCTCCTGTTGGGCCCGTTGCCCCACCTCCACTATTAGCTGCGTATAAAGCATAAGGAACGCTAATTAACTGAGAAGTTCCCATGTCGGTAAAGTTGCTGCCTCCGCTGGCATCAATTTCAACCTGCAAATATTTATTACCACCGCCCCAGTTAACTGCAGCCAGGTTTGCTGTGCTGCCAATAATCTGTGTAATTAAACCAAACTGATTGGTTACCGCGGTATTGGTTTCCTGAAATACCACTGCTCCTGATGGAGTTCCATCGTGAATCTGGAAACGAACAGTTACGTTGGTTCCACCAGGTAAAGAATTGCCCAATGCATCGCGAACTATACCTTGATAGTTCATTTTTTGCGGGGCTTGTGCCGTTGCTTCCATTATTAGCAAGGTGAACAAGGTAAGAGATAAAATTATTTTTTTCATGTGCTTAGCTTTGTTTTGTATAAATTCTTTTAATTAATAATTTGGAATTTCTTGGTGCTGATGTGTGCCTTGCCGTCCTTATCCGATACAAAGGTCATACTGAGCATATACATGCCCGCTGCATAAGTAGATATATTCAACTGGAATTCCAAGAAAAAAGTGGACAAAACAGGCAAAGCCAATTTGGTAGCGAAGGATTTAAAACTGGGAACTACTTATTACTTCCGTGTGTTTGCCTTTAATTCGCTGGGCGATGGACCGTCAAGCGAAGTAGCTAACGGACATTGTTGAGAAGCAAGTTGTCTTAAAAAGCACGTGCAGTTGCGGTGAAAACCGTAACTGCATTTTTTATTTCATCCTCTGCTTACGTCTGTATAACTCCCACACTAAACTGCTTGGTTATAGGTGCCTGATTAGCGGCTTCTATACCCATTGAAATCACCTTGCGGGTATCGAGCGGGTCAATAATTCCGTCTGTCCATAAACGCGCTGCGGCATATTTAGGGTCGAGGGTTTTGAAGTATTTATCTTTTATTTTATCGAGCAGCTTCTTTTCGTCTTCGGGTAAAATCTCTTGTCCTTTTGATTTCAATGCCGCTACTTCAATTTGCAACATCACTTTAGCGGCTTGCTCGCCACCCATTACTGCAATGCGCGAAGTAGGCCAGGCGTAAATTAAACGCGGTCCGTAAGCTTTGCCGCACATGGCATAGTTACCTGCACCGTAACTGTTGCCAATAATAATCGTGAACTTAGGCACCACCGAATTAGAAACAGCATTCACCATCTTGGCTCCGTCCTTTATAATTCCACCATGCTCACTTCTTGAACCAACCATAAAGCCTGTAACATCTTGAAGAAACACCAACGGAATTTTCTTCTGATTGCAGTTCATAATAAAGCGTGCAGACTTATCGGCACTGTCGCTATAGATAACTCCGCCAAACTGCATTTCGCCTTTCTTACTCTTTACTACTTTGCGTTGATTGGCAACAATGCCTACCGCCCAACCATCAATGCGCGCGTAACAAGTGATAATACTTTTGCCGTAATCTTCTTTGTACTCTTCAATTTCCGAATTATCAACTAAGCGTTTGATAATTTCGTGCATGTCGTATTGACTAGTAATGCTCTCGGGAATAATGCCGTAGATTTCTTCTTCGTTCAAGGCGGGTTTTGCAGGAGTTGCTCTGTCAAATCCTGCATCGGCAGGCTTACCAAATTTATCTACGAGGTTGCGAATGGTTTTCAAACACTCTTCATCGTTCTTCATTTTATAATCGGTAACTCCCGAAATTTCGCAATGCGTAACTGCACCACCAAGTGTTTCGTTGTCAACCTCCTCTCCCACGGCACTCTTTACTAAATAACTTCCTGCAAGAAAAACAGAACCTGTGCCTTCCACAATCAATGCTTCATCACTAAGAATAGGAAGGTAAGCCCCACCCGCCACACAACTTCCCATAATGGCAGAAATTTGCGGAATGCCCATTGAACTCATAATCGAGTTGTTGTAAAATATGCGTCCGAAGTTTTCTTTATCAGGAAAAATTTCATCCTGCATAGGAAGAAACGCACCTGCGCTATCCACCAGATATAAAACAGGAATGTGATTCTCCATCGCTATTTCCTGTGCACGCAAGTTCTTCTTTCCGGTAATAGGAAACCATGCGCCTGCTTTTACAGTAGCATCATTAGCCACTATCATACATAATCTACCTTTCACATACCCCATCACAACGACAACTCCTCCACTTGGGCAACCACCTTGCTCCTCATACATTCCCCAACCTGCAAACTCTCCTATTTCAATAACAGGTTTTCCTTTATCGAGCAGTTGTTCAATTCTTTCGCGCGCGGTAAGTTTTCCTTTTGCTTTATGCTTTTCAATTGACTTTTTACCACCGCCTAACTTAATCTGCTCACTCAGTCTGCGCAGGTCGCTCATGACCAGTTTCATCGCATCTTCGTTCTTGTTGAATTCTAAATTCGTGTTTGACATACTTCAAAAATTTGAGCCGTGAAACTATTAGAAAAAGTGAATAGTGAATGGGTGTAACGAAAACGAAATCATTCTTTAATAAAACTTTCTGAATGCATTCTTCCCACTATGCTAAGGTTCAATGAATAAACACCAACTGGTAACGAAACTATATTGATACTTCTTTTGCTTGAGGTAAGTTTCCCTTGTAAAACTATTTGCCCTATTGAATTCGAAACAGAAAAAGAATTGGTCTCATCACTCTCCTGCAAATCTACAATCAAATAATTTTTTGCGGGATTCGGATACAAGCGAAAGGAATTCTTCTCCTGCAACGATTGAATACTGTTTCCAAAATACGTTTCGTCAATACCACAATCAACAATTCCGTTTACGCGGTTTTCACCGTCCAAATCTTTTTCATTAACAGCAGAAACAAATGCAGGATTGCCCGCATCTATCCCTTTCGAGATTTGTTGCAAATGAAAATCAGGAGCTGTAATGTTTGCGCTTACAAACTGAGGATTACTCCAGATAGAATGTGCATTGGTAGTAGTTCCGGTAATACCATTGGTAAAACCGGTATAGTTAGTTCCGTTCCATTTGAAAACAAGCGAAGCACTATCGGCAGTGGAATAGATAAGGTTGTAATCGAAGAAAATATTCGGTTGAGTCAGTTCTGCATTCACAATAATGTTTTGAGTAGATGCATAGAAAATATTGTTTTCAATAAGTAAGTTTTCGCTGTATGAAAGATACAACTCTCCGTTGGCACTTAACGAGTAATCATTAGCATAGCAAGTGTTATTAGTAAAGGAACAATCCTTTATTTTCCCCGAATTGGTTGGATAATCGTAACCGCCCAATGCCGCAGCAGCTATTTGATTGTTATAAAAAGCATTGTTGCGAACCAGTATTGAATCGGCCGATTTGCCAACATGCTCACATCCTATTTCAATGCCGTAACCATTATGTGAGCAAACGTTATTTTCTATGACCACATTTTTTGCCCCGTCAATATAAATTCCGCCTGAGGTAGCATAAGCTGAAAGGCAATTCGTAGCCATATTGTTTTTGATAACACCATTGCGCGCCTGGTCTTTTGCAGCAGTGGCGCAGGTGCCTTCAAAACCAATAGCATCAATACCAATGTTGGTTATATCGTGAACGTGGTTACCGCTAATTTCAAAACCATCTACGTTTCCGTTTACAGCAATTCCCTCGCTGTAACCAAGCCTGCAATTGTAAACTTCGTTGTTCAATATCTTTAGATTAGTAATGGCATTTGCAGCACTGGTGCCATAAACAATAATGGCTTGTGCGTTGGTGTTTGCATTGACTGCGGCATTCACATTTGCCGAAAAATGAATGTCATGCACGCGACAGTTTTGAATGGTAATATCTTGTGCATTGCCGCTCACTAAAATCCCTTGAGCATCTAATTTGATGTTATCACCAATTTCTAATCCATCAATGGTGATGTTTGATTGGTTGGTAATTTCAATCACTGCACTCTGCGAAGTAATTCCTGTTCCTCTTACTACGACAGTGTCGTTGTTGTAATTCTTAAGCGTGATGTTGGAAAAGTTGAAATTGATTTTCTCATGGTAAGTACCGGCTTTCACATTCACTACAGCACCTGAACTTACGTTGTCGATGGCGTATTGAATCGTTTGCCAGGGTTGAGCCAGTGTTCCGTTACTCGCATTATCTACCCCGTTTGGCGAAACATAGTAGTTCGTTTGTGCAGAAAGAAGATGACCGAGGAGAAACAAAATTGCTGTGAGCGTAGAAACTTTGAGCATAGTGATAGATATTGAACCATGTCAAAGATAGATTTTGAAAACGAAATCGTGTTTCGTAAATTTTTAATTCTGCGAAGCCAGAAGTTTCTCTACTTCCTCAAGTTTATCAAGCGAAACCTTAGAAAGCATTTTGCTGATTTCAATTTTCTTTTCGCGCTTTCTTATATGCTGAAGAGGATGCTGCGGATGGTCGTCCAACAAATCATTGGGTCCCCATTCGAAAATATCGTTGGGAGTGCAGTGCAATAGGACACACAGCTTTTCAATGTGGTCAAGTCGCATATGTTCTACCTTATTGTTCTTGTATTTATGCGCTGTGAAAGGAACAAACCCATTCTGCACTAAGAACTTGTAGGGTTGGTCAATGCCGCGCGCTTTAAAAATGCGTTGGAGGTTTAAATGTATCATCTGTGTTAGTTGTGTGTGATTAAGTGATGACAAAAATACAAAGTGAGCTTTGGGTTTCTACCATAAAGTTTTCACAATTGTGTATAAATAATATACAAACCCAATCTCTTCTTCCAAATACACAGACTGAAACATTAAAAACTCAAACTAATATTTCAAAAACTCAAACTCAGATTCATTTCAAATACTAATTCAAAATGCAGTTATTCGCGCCATGAATTACGCCAGTATCAGTCCTTTCAATAATCAGGTTCTAAAAGAGTTTGAGTTTTCTGCTTATCCCGATTTAAGTCTTTCGCATAATGCCTTTAATGTTTGGAAGAAGTTAAGCGTAGAAGAGCGTGGCATGCAACTTCGTAAAGTGGCAGACTTATTAGAGAAGAACAAAAAGAAATACGCTGAGCTCATTACCCTCGAAATGGGCAAACCACTTCGAGAGGCAGAATATGAGTTAAACAAAACCATTACCGCTTTTGATTACTACATTGCTAATGCTCCTAGGTTTTTAAAGGATGAAGAAGTAAAGAGCAATGCTTCTAAAAGCTATATCAGTTTTCAGCCGCTGGGAATTATATTAAGCATTATGCCCTGGAACTTTCCTTTCTGGCAGGTGTTTCGGTTTGCTGTGCCTACACTTATTTCGGGCAACGTAACTATCTTAAAACATGCGCCCAATGTGCCGCAATGCGCTTTAGCCATTCAGGAGTTGTTTGATGAGGCGTGCATAACACCAAATATTTTCCGAAATTACTTTCTTACTAACGAAGATGCCGGCAAACTGATTGCCGACCCGCGCATTCAGGGTTTAAGTTTTACCGGAAGCGATGCCACAGGAAGTTTACTGGCATCAACTGCGGGGCAGCACATTAAGAAATGTGTAATGGAATTAGGCGGCAACGATGCGTTTATTGTGCTGGAAGACGCAGATATCAATATGGCTGTGGAAGGAGCTATTAAATCGCGCGGCATTAATAGCGGACAATCGTGCAACGGAGCAAAACGGTTTATAGTTTTAGAAAACATAGCCGAAGAATTCACCACCCGTTTGATTGAAAAAGTAAAGCAGTTGAAGGTGGGCAATCCCTTAGATGAAACAACCAATATCGGTCCTTTAGCGAGAAAAGACCTTGCTGTAAAAGCAACAAAACAAATTGCCGATTCTGTTGCCCAAGGGGCTGTTGCACATTATGGTAATGCTGTTTCTAATGAAGGAAACTTTGTTACACCCGTTGTACTAACGAACGTTAATGAATCTACTGTTGCTTTCAATCAGGAAATATTTGCGCCCGTGTGGACGGTAATTACAGTAAAGAACACCGAAGAAGCTATAGCCACTGCCAACAATTCTGTTTACGGTTTGGGTGCTTCGATATGGAGTGCAGATAAAGCAAAAGCAGAAATACTCTCCCAACAATTAGAAGCAGGCAATGTCTTTATCAATGACATCGTAAAAAGCGATGCTCGCTTACCTTTCGGAGGAATCAAACGTAGCGGTTTCGGCAGGGAACTTTCAGAATACGGCTTAAAGGAGTTTGTGAATATTAAGACCGTGTATATTCAGTAAAGTATTTGCAATCGCATCGCAACCTTATGACTCACTAAAAAAGTCAGAGAGTTGGATGGCAAGTCCAAAGTGCGTGAGTAGGAAAGTAATTGGGTCATACTGTCCTCTGTTATTTGGTTATTATGTAATTGTTTTTAACATTTGTATAACGCACTAAATAACACTTCTTTAATTCCTCTTCATTTTTAATTATGAGAAAATCATTCACTCAAAATTTCTCTTTTGTTTCTGTATTCATATTGCTCATATGCCTGCTTGGTTTAAGCAGTGTAAATGCAGCACCGGTTGTTACATCGTTTACACCCACCTCAGGTCCGGTTGGAACTACAGTAACCATCAACGGTTCAAATTTTAATACAACCGCTGCCAATAACATTGTGTTTTTTGGAGGAGTAAAGGCAACTGTAACGGGTGCGTCATCAAGCGCTTTGTCGGTTGTGGTGCCCGGGGGGTCTTCTTATCAAAACATTTCAGTAACAGATATTACTACAGGGTTTACAGCTTATACCAACCTTCCTTTTGTAGTGACTTTTACCTCGGTTAACTCTACCTTCGCTTCAAGTTCGTTTGAAAGGCTTGATAAACCATCAGACCTGTTTGAATCTAAATGTTTTGAAGATTTAGATGGCGATGGAATGCCGGACATGGTTTTAAAATTGTCAACCGGGCCATCAGGGGACGGGCGATTAGCCATTTATAAAAACACCCATGATATGACTTTTTCTGCGCCTGCTTACTTATCGTTAGCAGGCACTCCTGCCTGGGGGCAAGGCTATTATGAAGCTACCGGGCACGATGTTGTAGCGGCAGATTTAGATGGTGACGGAATGAAGGATTTAATTGCAGCCAATGGAAGTTTGAACAAGTTATGCATTTTCAAAAACAACAGCACTTTAAATAACATATCTTTCCTCACCCGTCAGGATATTTCCACATCAATAGCTATAACCAAAATTGCAATAGGTGATTTAGATGGCGATAGCAAGCCCGATTTAGTGTTATCGTATTTAGATCGAAATTTAATCTCACCCATTGCAGGGGGAGGTGGTTCAGGAACATTTTATTCTGTACTAAGAAATACAAGTACCGGGGGCACCATATCATTTGCTACTCCTATTGATATAACAGGGAACAATTCTATGACAGCTATTTCCGATATTGACGGAGATGCCAAACCCGATCTGTTGACGTATAATTCTGACAATACCATATCTGTTTACCGCAATACAAGCAGTACTAACAGTATTTCCTTCGCTACAAAAGTTGATATAACAATTCCTACTGCGTATTGGAAAGCCGAAAAGATGTTTTACATGGCAGATGTAAACAATGACGGTAAAATCGATTTAATAGTTCCCGATTATCAAAGTACCCATTACTCAACATTAGGCGCGCAATACACAGCTGGCAATTCTTTTTCTGTTTACAAAAACCAAAGCTCAGCAGGTAACATATCTTTTGCTTCCGTTGTTGATTTTACATGCGGTGACGTAACGGGCTTAAATCAGGAAGACTATATTATCATGCTCGCTATAAACGACATGG
This sequence comes from Bacteroidota bacterium, assembly GCA_947476645.1. Lineage (GTDB taxonomy): Bacteria > Bacteroidota > Bacteroidia > Chitinophagales > LD1 > Bog-950. The sequence continues at coordinate 17,802 of CANJRM010000036.1, read as the reverse complement.
ATGGTGACGGCAAAGTAGATATTGTAGCTACTAAGGTGAATGGGCCTGATGCAAATTCTCCTTTGTACACCACATCACTTTACTTGTATAGAAACACAACCACCGGGGGCAGTGTGTCTTTTGGTGCCCCCTTTATTTATTCGCAAGGGCTTACTTTCTCAGGCAGTTGCGATGCAGGACCCTCTATCTGCGACATTGACCGCGATGGTAAACCCGATATCTTGACTCCCGATTTCAATTATGGTTATGACCCGGTTTTCGATGCCGGTTTTTCAATATTCCGTAACAGGGCTAATGAACCCGCCATTGATTCATTTAACTTAGGGGCTATAGTAATTGATAGCATGTCAATCAACAACTCGCATTCAAACGGCATGCAGATTGCAGCACCGCATCAGCACCGCTCATTGAACAATGTTTCTATTACCACCGTAGTTAAAGGCGACCGTTTCCTCGGAGCAACTTCGGTTAGTTTTGATGGTGTTGAAGCAAGTTCCTTTCATGTTGATTCCAGTATACAAATTACTGCAGTAGTTGATTCAGCAGCCGCTGCAACGCAAAAAATAAAGGTTACTACTCCGTTCGGCATTGCTACCCTACCTGTGGGAACTGTTTCTGCAAAAAATTACAATTTCTGCCTCAATACAGATACGCTGCTAACCAAGGTAGTATTCAAAGGCGATAACGGTATACCACCATACCGCTTCACTTATAAAATAAATACCGGAGCTCAAAAAATCATAACCAGCGCTGCCGGTGATTCAGCTCTGGTCTATTTACCAAGTACATCTGTGGCAGGAACTTTTACAGTTACCCTCGTTAGCGTAATGGATTTGTACGGCAATAAACAGGTAATGAATAAAAAGGTAATTCTTTATGTGGTAAACGCTGTGCCCGGCACCCCCGCAGTAATAACAGGTGTAAGTACCAATATATGTGCCGGAGATACACAAACCTATACCACTGCCGGCATAATTAAAGCCGATAGTTATTTGTGGACAGCACCTGCTAATACAACAATTATTTCAGGGCAAGGAACTACGAGCATTAGACTTGCTTTTTTAACCGGTTATGCCACCGGTGCACTTACGGTTAAGGGAGTAAATTGCGTAGGTACTGGTGTAGCGAGGTCGTTAACCCTAACCTTAAAAGCCAAACCAGTCACACCCGGCACTATTACCGGCACAACACCTGTTTGCATAGGAAGCTCTTATGCTTATTCCATAGCAGCAGTGGCTAATGCCACATCATACACCTGGTCAGCACCCGCAAATACCTCTATTGTTTCAGGACAGGGAACAACCAATGTAACTGTTAGTATTCAAACGGGCTATATAACTGCAAACCTAAGCGTAACCGCCAATAATTGCGGTGGCTCAAGTGTGGCAAAAACACTGAGTGTGGCTAAAGCAGCAGCACCTGCCACACCAAGTGTAATTACCGGAACCACAACGGTAGTGCCACCGGTTACCTATACTTACTCCGTTACCAATGTAGTCGGCATAACTTATAACTGGGTGGCTCCGGCTCATACTACTATATTATCGGGTCAGGGCACAAACAGTATATCACTGACTTTTGATGTAAACTTCGTAACCGCTGTATTAAGTGTAACCGCTAATAATGCATGTGGTGGCGCCAGTGTCGCTAAAACTTTGACAATTACTAAAAACGCAGGGCCGGCAACTCCCGGCACTATCACCGGAACCACACCTGTTTGTATAGGGCAAACTTACAGCTACTATATTGCATCCGTGGCGGGTGCCACTTCTTATACGTGGACTCCGCCAGCTCACTCTACAGTAATTTCTGGTCAGGGCACTACGAGTGTCACGGTTAGTTTTCAAACCGGCTATGTTACTGCTAACTTAAGTGTAACTGCTTCTAACAGCAGCGGCACCAGCGCAGCCAAAACACTAAGTGTGGCTAAAGCAACAGCCGCTGCCACTCCTGGTGCTATCACGGGATCTGTAGCAGTTTGTGCAGGCACTTATGCTTATTCAATTGCTGCTGCAGCAAATGCCACTTCATATACATGGACAGTTCCCTCAGGGGCAACGCTTGTTTCGGGTCAGGGAACAACAGCTATTCAGGTTACCTATCCGGGTGGTTACACCAGCAGTACGTTGAGCGTAACCGCAACCAGTTGTGGAGGCACAAGTGCTGCCAAATCGGTTACAATTGCTCCGGCATCGGCAGCACCCGCCACACCCGGTGTAATCACAGGAGCATTGGCAGTTTGCCCGGGCACTTATACGTATTACATAGCAGATGTAGTTAATGCACTTACCTATACATGGGTAGCACCTTCAAATGCAAGCATAACCGCAGGTCAGGGAACTAATACGGTCAGCGTAACATTTGTAAGCGGTTTCATTACAGGAAACCTCACGGTAACTGCCGATAATTGTATAGGGTCGAGCGTGGCAAAAACGCTGGCACTTAAAACTATTCCTGCTGCACCGGCCGCTATTACCGGACCAATAACCGATGTATGTAATACCACAACGGGCATTACTTACTCTGTAGCACCAATTCTTGGAGCTAGCAGCTATAACTGGGTTGTTACAGGCGGAACTATTACCGGTGGTCAGGGAACCACAAATATCACAGTTAATTTTCCGTCCACTTTTGCATCAGCAACGGTAAAGGTTCAGGAAATAACTTCCTGCTCTTCTGCAGGTGCATACAAATCCATTACAGTTACACAAAACGGAGCAACACCCGGAACAATCACGGGAACTACTCCGGTTTGTCCTACTTTGAGTTATAGCTACAGTGTGGTTGCAGTTCCAAATGCAGTCTCATACGTTTGGGCTGTCCCTTCGGGCTGGACTATCAGCAGTGGACAAGGCACCAACACCCTTAATGTTATAGCCGGAGCAATAGCAGGCAAGGTAATGGTAAGCGCTGCTAATACCTGTGGCAATGGTGCCGCAGCTTCTAAAACCATAGCTATTGGAACTACCTGCAGATTAGCCAATGACGATGAGCCAATAGAAAAACAAGAGGATATTAATTTAGACATGAAAATTTATCCAAACCCCGCCAATGGCAATGAGGTGAGTATTGAACTTAATGGGGTAACCGGCAATACGCAAATACAGTTTTTTGATTTAATGGGGCAAAAAGTAACTCCCTGTTTCTATACTAAAGAAGGGGTAAATACTTTCAATATCAGTTATTTGAGCAATGGTATTTATTTTGTTGAACTGCGCGATGGAAGTGCTAGAAAAACAGAAAGGCTGCTGATACAAAAATAATTCTGTCAGATTCTCTTCTTTGTCACCATAGGAGGTATAAACCAATTATCAGTTACAAATGCTCCAGCATTTCGTTTCTTACTCTCTCTTTCAACGCAGGTAAATCATCAACTGTCATGCCTTTGGTTTCAATAGGCTTGCTTAAATAAACTTCTATAGAGCCGGGGAAGAGTTCCATTTTATTGGGGTGATTAATTTTCTTTAAACCCACCAGCGTTTCTACAACTATTGGTGTTTGCGAAAGAATAGCCACGCGAAAAGCTCCGTCTTTAAACTCCTTTAGTTTTTCATCGGTGCGGTTGCGCGTGCCTTCGGCATAAATTAAAAGACTGCTGCCGCGCTTCAGTTCCTCCATCATGTATTGAACTGATTTTTCGCGGCTCTCTTTGCTTTTGCGGTCAACCATTATTGAAAGCTTACGCGTTACATAGCCGAAGAATGGAATCTTCTCAATTTCCTTTTTTGCTAAAAACTTGGCAGGAAAAGGAGAGGCAGCTCCGCAGGCAACAGGGTCTAACTGCGAAACGTGATTAGATACCAGCACATAAGTTTTTGAAGAGTCAATACCGTCTCTGCCGTAAACTTTCATGCGAATGCCACACATGAATAAAATAAACGGAGCGCCTTTCGAAAACAAAAACCAAACCCAGAAAAGCGGTGCGCGTTTACGAAACAATGGTAAAGTGATACCGATAAAAGGCGTGCATAAAACCATCACCATCAAAAACCAGAATGCCCCCCACCCTAACCAGATAAAACCGAAAATTGTTTTGAGCAATTTCATTCGAGTTCTCTTAAATAAAGCTGAATAACGTTTTCTAAACCCAGATACAAACAATCGCGCACGAGTGCATGACCAATAGAAACTTCGAGCAACTGCGGAATGTTTTGCTTAAAGTAACGGAGGTTATCTAAATTTAAATCGTGCCCCGCATTGATGCCAATGTTTATTTCGCTACAGAATTTTGCTGCCGCTGCAAAGTCTTTAACTGCGTTCTTTTTATCAGTATTAAAATGTTCGGCATAAGGCCCTGTGTAGAATTCAATTCTATCGGCTCCGGTTTTCTTTGCTGCTTCAATCAAATTATTGGCGGGGTCAATGAACAACGAAACGCGTATTTTGTTTTGATGCAACTCGGCAATTACTTCCTTCAAAAAGCTTTGTTGCTTAATTGTATCCCATCCGTGGTCGGAAGTTAACTGACCGGGTGCATCAGGAACCAGTGTGCACTGCGTTGGTTTTACTTCGTTCACCATTTTTAAAAAATCGGGTGAAGGATAACCCTCAATATTAAACTCGGTGCTTACTACATCTTTAAGCGCATACACATCTTTGCGCGTGATGTGTCGTTCATCCTGCCTTGGATGAACCGTTATACCCTGCGCACCATAACGCTCACAATCTTTTGCAAACTGAACCACATCGGGAATATTGGCTCCGCGTGAATTGCGCAACAGTGCTATTTTATTGATATTGACGGATAGTCGGGTCATGGTTCAAGATTACAAGAAGCAGTTGTAAGTTTAAAGTTTAGGAAAGAAAAGTTTAGCACAACAGAACGATAATACAATCAATCAATCAGTTCTCTTCGTTAAAGTATATTTTGTAAAACTTGCGTCCATCGGGTTCTACGCCCTGTTCTATTAATTCGCGGTTGCCGTGTATATAGATGTGAAAGTTCTTATCAAGTTTTAAAACACTTTTAAAAACACGAGCCTGTTTCTTTACGGCTTTAGCCGATATATCGAAGTTATCGGGCAAATCAATATCGTTCTCCTGACGAAAGCCCGAATCAAATTTGCGGAACGAATTAATAACACCCGGCTCCTGAAATACTTTGCGCTCAAAATCTTCTTTGTCGAAACTTTCGTGTGTTTTAAAATACTCTACCGACCTGTTGAGGTAATCAATTTTATCGGCTTTGCTTACTTCAAAATCTTCATCCAGCTGTTTGGTTACAAAGTTTTTAGCAATGCCTAAAAACTCGTTGGTTTGGTGAAACTCATTAGCCACAGGTTCCACCGCTAAAAATTCATCTTTCCAGTATTGGGCTTCTTCATTGCGGTTAGTGTTGTCTACTACTGCCACACGGTAACCTTCCTTTTCGTTGGTGTTGAAAACAATGCACCCTTTATCGAGTTTCTTGATGCCTATGCCTTGCTCGGTTTCTAAACCCAAACCCTGTTTTGAAGCAATTACTTTAAGGAAGGTTTCTTTGTTTTCTGATTTAAAAAACGCCACAGCATCTACCGTTTTATCATTGATGAGGCAGTTGCGTAAATAAACCACCTGCAACTCTCCCCCTTTTATTTTAGGGTGATTGCTCTTATCGTATAAAAGGCGCGCACAGTTCTGCGACTGCTCTGCAAACGTTTCTTTGTCGGCAAAAATTTCTTTTATAAACTGATAAACCGGATTCAACTCTACCCTCGGCTGAAAATGAAAACTATACAGTTCTTCTAAATTGAAACTGCTGTTCATTAAAGCGGTGAAATATTCTTCTATTTTTTCAAAACCGGTTTCAGCAGCCGAAAGCTGAACCCCATCGCCATTGTTTTTATTACCTACATAATGAACAATCAATTTGTCCATTTTACCATAAGGAGTATCGAGCATAAAGGAAGTGTTATTGAAGTAACGAAAATAGAATCCGTTCTCAATTTCGGGCATAAAAAAAGCGTTACGGTAAAACCGCAACGCTTTTTATGTCAATCAACTAATCTTCGTTTACTTCTTCACCACACCAAATCAGTTTTTCTTTGCCGATGCTGTTGACAGTATGAAATCGGGAGCGCCAGTTCTAAGTTATAGTGAAGACTATTCTTTAAGCAACGGACAAGCAGCTATCGTTTTAGATAAAACTGCTTATACCGAACCCGGCAACGATTGGAGACGGGTGGGCATTCCTTTAAACCAAATGGCGATTAATAAAGGCAAAACGAAAATGATAGCTGAAGTAATTTGGTTTAATGACGACTTCGCTATTAAGTCCTGCGCGACTATTCCTGTAGATGTGTACTACTAAAAAGGAAACTGTCAGGCTGAGCTTGTCGAAGCCTTTGCAGGAGAATCCTTCGACAAGCTCAGGATGACAAAACTCTTTATTCCTCTTCCGCCAATCCTAAATCAATTCTTCGCAGAACAATATCGGCAGAAAGCAGTTTCACTTTTATTACATCGCCCAGTTCAAATTTCTTTTTGGTATCTCTTCCGGTTAAGCGAACCATTTTTTCATCGAACACAAAATCTTCATCACCGAGCATCTCTGTGCTTACCATGCCTTCGCATTTGGTTTCGCGCATTTCTACAAAAACACCACGCGCTATTACACCGGTAATAACACCTTCAAACACCTCTCCTACCCTATCCTTCATAAACTCAATCTGTTTATACTTCACTGCTTCGCGCTCGGCATCCATAGCTTTGCGTTCCATCAGCGAAGAATTTTTACAGCGCGACTCGAGTTCGCCTTTATCAATAATTGAATCGCTTTGTGTAAGTAAATGTTCAAGCAAACGATGCACCATTACATCAGGATATCTGCGAATAGGTGAAGTAAAGTGTGTGTAATATTCCATTGCCAAACCATAGTGACCGATGTTTGCAGTTGTGTATGCGGCTTTTGCCATACTTCGAATTGCCATGGTCTCTAACGTATTTTGTTCAGGCTTACCTTGAACCTTTTTTAGTAAAGTATTGAAAACACCTGCAGCATCTTTCGGGTCATCAAAATTTATTTTGTAACCAAAGCGCGAAGCCACGGCACTAAACATTTCTAATTTCTGTGGGTCGGGTGTGTCGTGAATACGATAAACAAAAGGAATCTGCTTTTTCTGCGCGTGAATCTTTGAACCGTATTTAGCCACAGTTTCATTGGCAAGCAGCATAAAATCTTCTACGAGCAAGTGCGCATCTTTGCGCGTCTTAATCAGAATGCCTATTGGCTTTCCTGTTTCATCGAGTTTAAAACGCACTTCATCTTTTTCAAAGGCAATGGCTCCGCTCTTCATACGTTTTGCACGAATGTGTTTCGCAATTTTATCGAGCGTTTGCAGTTCTTCTACATAATCCCCTTTACCGGTTTCTAAAACTTCCTGCACTTCTTCATAGGTAAATCTGCGTTTGGAATGTATAACCGTGCGTGCAATGGTGAAGTTCTTAATGTTGAAGGCCGCGTCCATTTCAAAAATGGTAGCAAAGGTCAGCTTGTCTTCATTAGGTCGAAGAGAACATAATTCATTCGAAAGCTTTTCGGGCAGCATAGGGCAAACACGGTCGGGCAAATAAACCGAAGTAGCTCTGCGCTCTGCTTCTTTATCTAATTGCGAACCTTCGCGCACATAATGCGATACATCGGCAATGTGAACTCCAATTTCGTAATTGCCGTTTTCTAAAACACGATACGAAATGGCGTCATCAAAATCTTTTGCATCAACAGGGTCAATGGTAACAGTAAGCACTTTGCGGAAATCCAATCGCTTCGCAATTTCTTCTTTCGGAATCTGGTCGGTATGCTTTTCTAATTCCTTATAGACGTCTTTCGGAAAATCAATACTGAAACCGTTTTGAATCAGAATCATTTTCATATCGTAATCAGAAGAAGGCTTATCGCTTAGCACTTCCATTACTTCGCCAATCGGTTTTTTGCCATCGAGGTTCCAGTCTGTAATTCGAACAATAACACGCTCACCATGTTTTGCTTTGCCTAAAGATGTAAGCGGAATAAACACATCGGTTTTCAAATTGCGTTCATCGGCAATGAAGAAGGCAAACTTCTCAAACACATCAACTCTTCCTGAAAAGCTGTCTTGTGAGCGTTTGATGATTTCTACAATCTCACCTTCAGGTCTTCTGCCGTAAATAGTCAGTTTCACTTTTACTTCATCGCCCTGCATGGCATTGCGTACAAATTTGTTGGGTATGTAAATGTCTTTGTCCATTCCCTCTACATTTACAAAAGCCGCTCCGCTCTTCGTAATATCAGCTGTGCCGAAAAGAACTTTTGCGTTGCGATGTTCTGTTTTTTGTTGGTGTGTATCTCTCAGCACTTTGATTTTGCCCTTTTGTTCCAGGCGAATTTTTCCTTCGCGTTCCAATTGATGAAGTGCCAGAATGATTTCTGTTTGACTTATTTTCTTGAGCACTTTTGGAAAGAGGTCTTTCAAATTAGCATCTCTTCCGAGGCCGCGTACGATACTGAGAATATACTGTGCATCACCGCTAGAACCGGAATGCTTTTTTGTTTTGTTTTGTTTTTGTTTGTTTTTCGACATAGTTAATGATGCAGCATAATAGCTGCGTTTACGGTTATAGAACCGCGATTAGAATAAAAATTTAAAAATGAATTTCAGAAAATAATTGAGAGGAAAGGAGTATTAAAATACAGCGATGTTTAGAAAATATTACCGCTCTGTTTTGCTGTAGTAAACCTTGCGGTGCTTTAGGTAATTGATTACAAAGGTAAACGCTTTTTCGTCATCACCAATAAATTCAGGAGCTATGATGCCTTTGCGTTTGAATTTACCATCGGCAACTAAGCAGGCAACAGCCGCACAAGTAAAGCCGGTAGTGCGCGCCATAGAAGAGAGTTTTGTTTCAGCATCGTATTGGTCAAACAAATCGTAGGTATAAGTTTTCTTCTTGCCTTTTTCTTTTCCGCTGATGATAACGCGCATAACCGTAAACTCTTTTTCTTCGGGTTGTAATTTCCATTGCGGCAATAAAACTTTGGATGTAATTTCTAGGGCGCTTGTTGTTACTCCGTTCAATTCAATCTTTTTGTTGCTGAACATTCCTGCATCGCGAAGGGTTTCCATAATTTGACGATGCCCCGGATAACGAAGCGTTTTCTCCTTCATGTTTTTAATGCGCATAGTTTTTACCAACGAACGCAAACCATCAGTATTAAATGCTTCGAGTGTTCCTATGTTTTCGAACTCTACAAATTCAGGTTCACTTAGTGCGGGCTTCGTTACAATCTTGTTGTTCTCCACCAAACGCGCAGGGCGAGTATATTCTTCAATTACATCAATAGGGCTGAACGGTGCTTTATATTGAAACGGCAGTGTGCGCGTAAAAGGCAAACCACCAACCATGCATGTGAACTCTTCCACTTCCATTCGTTTGTAGTGATAACCCAAGAGAATATTATCCATTCCGGGTGCCACTCCGCAATCAACCACAACGGTTACTTTCTTTTTCTTGGCTAATGCATCCAATTCAAAAGCATCTTCAGGAAAGAAAGAAATATCGACCATGTTCTTCCCTGCTTCAATTACTGTTTTGCAAGTTTCAAAACCCATAAAGCCCGGCACTGCACCTATCACTAAATCGGCTTTCGAAATTATTTGCTGAATCTTCTTTTTGTCTTTCAGGTTGGCCTCAACGGTATTGATTCCAAAATTCTTTTTCAAAAAATCGAGTGCAGTTTTGTTGAGGTCAACCGATGTTACTTTGTATGTAGTTGACAAATCGCGCGCAATTGCACTGCCTACCATTCCCGCTCCTAATACAACTATATTCTTCATGTCGATGTTTTGCGGCTAAAGTAAAATTCCGCAGTTGAATCTTTGAAAATGAAAAATACATTTGCGCCCTGTTCTTTTTATTTATTGGGGAATTAGCTCATTTGGCTAGAGCGTCTGCATGGCATGTAGAAGGCGACCGGTTCGAATCCGGTATTCTCCACAATGTTCTCGAACTGCGGGAAGGCGACCGGTTCCCTGCCCGACTTCGTCATTCCCGTCCGAACAATTCGTCTGTGCAGGCAGGCGGGGAATCCGGTATTCTCCACTGATTGTTTACCGTTCCATTAAACAAGTAATCAACAAAATTACTTCACCAACTTCTTGCGCGGTTCATTTTTTTTCTATTTTCATTCTGCAAACAAAAACAATAAGCGATTGAAATTTTTTACACGTTCAGTTCTCTTCTCTTTCATTCTTGTTAGCATTTTCAGTAACAAGCTCAATGCACAAGACATACACTTCAGTATGTTCTATGCCAGCCCGCTCAATTTAAATCCGGCACTTACGGGCGTAAATGATTGCACCTATCGTATTGCGGGTATTTATAGAAATCAATGGCGAAGCATCACTACACCCTTTACCACATATTCAGCTTCATTCGACATTAAACTGTTACAGACGAAACTGCCTAACGATATTTTTGGAATAGGTGGCATGTTTGTAGGCGATAAAAGTGGCGATGGAAAACTTTCGATGAGCAGCGGAATGGTTTCTGCTTCGTTTCATAAAGGATTAGATAAAGTCCACAGACATTTTCTCGGCATTGGTGTTCAACTCGGCTATACTCAAAAGAGTTTAAAGTGGCAGCAACTCGCTTTCCCTTCACAGTTTTCGGGAAATGATTTTGATTTAGCACAAAGCAATGGCGAAAATTTTCAAAAGGCAAAAGGTTATTTCGATTTGCAGGCGGGTATTCTTCATCAGTCAACTTTCAATGATGTAGTAGGTATGATGACGGGCTTTACCGTTTATCATTTAGTTCAACCCAAAGAAAGTTTCATTGGCGACAAGAAGTATAAACTGCCTATGCGCTTTACTGTGCACGAAGGCTTGCATATTAAAGCCATGAAGAACTTTTATGTAAACCCGAATTTCATTTTCCAGTATCAGAACAAAGCTATGGAAATCAACTTCGGGACTTCGTTTGAGTATCATATTATGGTTCCTAAATCAGAAGTAGTGGCAAGTCTTGGCGGCTGGTATCGTGCTACCGGAAATGATGCAGCAATTATTAGTGCCGGCTTAGAATATGCACACGTGCGCGGTTTGTTTGCTTACGATATCAATGTTTCAAGCTTGAAAACGGCAACCGGCAATCGCGGGGCATTCGAAATTGCTTTGATTTATAACGGATGCTTTAAACAAAAGAAACTGAGCTATCCTATTTTGGTGCCTTGCCCGATGATGTAAACCCAATTTGATAATTCGATAATTTGAGAATGAAATACAATAGTTCACAGTTTACAGTTTACAGTTCACAGTCAAAAACAAATCTACAGTTTTCGAATTTCCGAATTTACTCATTGGTATTTCTATTGTCTATTGTATATAGTCTATCATCTGCTTCTCCCGAAGAAAAGTTCAACAAGAAGCAATACCTCAAATTAGCCGATGAAGCGTTTAAAGAAGGAAGTATTTTCTCTGCTACCGATTTGTATTTAAAGATTTTGGAGAACGCTCCTGAAACAAAATCTGTTCTCTTCAACTTAGCACAGTCTTATTTATTAGCCCGCGATTACGAAAACGCTGCTACTTATTTTACAAAAGCTTACGAAGCAGATTCTGCAGATAATACACTGGCGCTTTATTATGCTGCATTAACTACCAAGATGCAGGGCAAATACACCGATGCTATTCCCATGTTCAAACGTTTCCTCAAAGTTTACACTGCAGATGATTCAAAGAAGATGAAGAAATGGGCGCGCACCGAAGTTGACGGCTGCAACTTTGCCATTAAAGAAGCACAGCCCGACCCATTTGTAAAATTGAATCACCCGGGCAAAGAAGTGAACTCTAATTATGGCGATATGAGCCCTGCATTGCGCGATGATGTGTTGTATTTTGCCTCTATCAATTCAGATACGGTGCTTTGGATGCGCCCCGATAAAAGCGATTCGAAGAAAGAGGGCATGCTTATGAAACTTTACACCAGTAAAGTGAAAGCCGATGGTTACGAGGAGAAACAACAAGTCAAAACATTTAATCAGGAAGGCAAGCATATTTCCAATCCTTCTTTTACTGATGACGGAACAAAGTTGTGTTATACTATTTGCGAAGGTTCTTTGCTGAAACCTAATTGCAATATCTACATCAGTGAATTAAAGGGAACAGAATGGAGCGAAGGTAAAGCCCTGAGCGAAGAGATAAATCTGAAAGGTGTTACCAATACACAACCTTTCTATGTAAAAGGAAACACGGCTGACGTTCTCTTCTTTGTAAGCGACCGCGAAGGCGGCAAAGGCGGTTTGGATATCTGGTATTCGAACGTAAATAAAAGCGGAGCGTTTTCTCCTCCGCGCAATCTTGGTGGTAAAATCAATACCGACCGCGATGAAGTAACTCCTTTCTACGATTCAAAAACGGCAACGCTTTATTTCAGTAGTAACGGATGGATAAGTATGGGCGGTTCTGATATTTATAAATCGCAGGCAGATGCAAGCGGAAAGTTCAGCAATGCAGTTGAGAACATGGGTGCGCCTTTCAACTCGCCTTGCGATGACAACTATTTTCGTATTGGTAAAAATGCCGATGAAGGTTTTATTGTTTCTAATCGCCCCGGAATATTTTCGGTGCGCGGCAAAACATGTTGCTTCGATATTTTCAATTACAAATACGACCGCAGAATTTTCTTAGCGGTAAAAGGAAGAGTAATTGATGATGCTACCAAAGAACCAATCAAAGGCGCGGCAATCAATCTTACTTTGCGCAGCACCGATACTAAGGAAACCGATGTAACCATCAACACCGATACATCGAAAGGAGAAACGCCTTACTTCTTTAACCTTAAACCTGAGAAGCTTTATAAAGTTAGCGCAACAAAAGACGGCTACTTTGCTTCATCGCAGCAGTTCGGAACTGTGGGTGTAACGAAGAGCGATACACAGGTGGTAGATATTTATTTAAAGAAGCTGGAGAAGAACAAAGCTTACCGCCTCAACAATATTTACTATGATTTCGATAAATCAGACCTTCGTGCCGAATCGAAAACAACACTTGATACGCTTTACAATATATTGATGGAAAACCCAACCATTATTATTGAATTGAGTTCACATACCGATACACGTGGTTCCGATGAATACAACTTAAATCTTTCGCAGAAGCGTGCGGAGAGTTGCGTTAATTATTTGATTAACGAAAAGAAGATTCCTAAAGAGCGCATTACTGCCAAGGGTTATGGTGAAACTAAAACGCTGGAAGACTGTTCAAAACTTGCTGATTGCCCGCAAGACCAAAGTGGCGATTGCCCTTGTCATCAGCAAAACCGCAGAACCGAGTTTAAAATCATTGGCGAACTCGATGGCAAGTTGATTTACGAGAACGAGTAATCAGTTCTTCGACTCCAATTCCACATACACACGCTCCACACTTCCTTTCAAAGGCGGATTGTATTTACTCACCCGCACTTTCACGTAATCTATGTTCGGGTATTTAGTTTTTACCTTATCAAGTATACGCTGGCACACATGCTCAATCAGTTTGGCGTGTACTTCCATTTCTGCTTTGGTAAGCAAATAAATTTCTTCGTAGTTAATCGTCTTCTTTAAATCATCGGTGGCAGCGGCATCATCCAGATTAAGGTTCATGTAAATATCAACGGTGTATTTGCCGCCCAGCACCTGCTCCTCTTTATAGTAACCGTGGTGCGAATAAAATTGTAAACCCTCAACAGCAATCAATCCCATATTTTTTCCTTTTGAAGTATCAAGTTTAAAGTTTTAATCGAAATAAGAATGACTTGCAATAGTTTTTATTTTCGCCCTCGTTCAAAAACAACAACTATGCGCAGCGATTTATACAACGGACACGACTATTACAACATTGATGATTTATTGACCACTGAGCATAAACTCATTCGCGAAACGGTTCGCAACTTTGTAAAGAAGAGTGTTAGTCCCATTATTGAAGACTATGCACAGCGTGCCGAGTTTCCAAAACATCTGGTTAAAGAACTCGGTGAGATTGGTGCCTTCGGACCAAGCCTTCCCGCTGAATATGGCGGTGGTGGTTTAGATGAAATTTCGTACGGCATTATTATGCAGGAACTCGAAAGAGGCGATGCGGGTATTCGTTCCACAGCTTCGGTGCAGGGTTCGCTGGTGATGTATCCTATTTATAAATACGGCAGCGAAGAACAGCGCAAGAAATATTTGCCAAAACTCGGCACCGGTGAATTGTTTGGTTGCTTCGGATTAACAGAACCAAATCATGGTTCAAATCCTGCGGGCATGGAAACCAACTTTAAAGATAAAGGCGACCACTATCTTTTGAACGGAGCCAAAATGTGGATTAGCAACTCTCCGCTTGCAGACCTTGCAGTTGTTTGGGCAAAGAACGAAGCCGGAAAGATTCAGGGCTTGATTGTAGAAAGAGGAATGGAAGGTTTCTCTACTCCTGTTACACATGGCAAATGGAGTTTGCGCGCTTCGTGCACCGGTGAGTTGGTTTTTAATAATGTAAAAGTTCCAAAGGAAAACCTGCTGCCTAATGTTGCCGGAATTAAAGGACCGCTTGGTTGTTTATCAACTGCACGTTACGGAATTGCCTGGGGTGCTATTGGTTCTGCTCTTGATTGTTACGATACCGCTTTGCGCTATTCTAAAGAGCGCATTCAGTTTGGTAAACCTATTGGTCAGTTTCAATTGCAGCAAAAGAAATTAGCCGAAATGATTACCGAAATTACCAAAGCGCAACTGATGGTTTGGCGCCTTGGTGTGTTGAAGAACGAAGGCAAAGCTACACCCGCTCAAATATCAATGGCGAAGAGAAACAGTTGCGAAATGGCGTTGGAAGTGGCGCGCAATGCCCGCCAGATGCTCGGGGGTATGGGAATAACAGGCGAGTTTCCGGTAATGCGCCACTTAATGAATTTAGAAACTGTAGTTACTTACGAAGGCACGCACGATATTCATTTGCTGATAACAGGCATGGATGTAACGGGGTTGGATGCGTTTAAGTAAGTACATGCTGTAATTTTACAAAAAACCCTTCTGCGCTTACCAAGATAAGGGTTAGCTGCCAAAGCCGTTGGCAGTTTAATAAAAATGCTTTTTTAGGAAATGGTGGCTACTGTAACTCCTACAGACATCACCGCGAAGGATATACTCCCTGTCGGAACTCCGACAGACACCACCGCGAGGAAAATGATACCTGTCGGAACTACAACAGACACCACGGCAATGGAGATGATACAGGTAGGAACTCCGACAGACACCACCGCAAAGGAAATGATACCTGTCGGAACTCCAACAGACACCACCGCCAAGGAGATGATACAGGTCGGAGCTACAACAGGCACTACCGAAAAAAAAATGGCAAGTGTGGGAGGAACAACAGCAACTATATCGCTCGATATAACACAGGTAACAGTAACAACCTACCAAAACCTGTTTGGGGGAACTGCTTTACTTAAAACATTGATGGTTTAGCTCTTCTTCATATTCAACAACCTTCTCCACTTACTTCTGTCGGTGTCTTTATCTCTAATTTCAAACAGCTTTTCAAATTCGCCAAGCAGGGCTTTCTCCACTTTCTTCTTCATCATATCCTGCGTAGCGGTGTCTTCAAACTTTGCTTTGTAACGAGCCGTTGAAATTCGTTTACCAAAGCTGAAATACAATTTAGCGGGGCGTGGAATAATGGTATCGCCAATGCCATGCACAACAGGCGGCATCAATTCGCCATTCTTAAAATACTTTTCGGCCACACCTATAAATTTCAGAAACTGACCAAAAGGCGATTTGAGAATATCATTCGAGTCGCGCACCACCGTGTAAGTTTCTTCGGCACCCACAGCCGCTACAGGAATAATATCATAGCCGTGTTCCATAGCCATGCGCACAAATCCTCTGCGGTCGCTCCATTTTAAAATATATTCTTCACCCTTCTTCTTACAAATTTCGCGTGTGCCACCGGGAAACACCACTAAACTATCGCCACGTTTCATCAATGCTTCACAGTTTTTACGCGATGCTTCCACTACACCCAAATTCTTTTCAATGATATCGCGCCAGCCCGGTATTAACCAGTGGTTGCTATCGGCAAGGGCACGCAGAATAATTCCTTTTTGCAAATACAATTCAATAGCAAACGGATAGCCGTCAAACACACCAAAGATGGTGTGATTAGAAACATACATAGCAGGGCGCGAAACATCTACTTCTTCTAAACCATAAAACTGGGGGTCGAAATAAAACTTGAACGGAGCAATAAAAGCACGTGCAAAAAGTTTTGATGGTGGAGTGAAATCGAACGCATGATTCGTTCTTGTCTTTGCTTTTTTTGCCATTGTTTAAAATTAGTTTGGTGTGGCAAATGTAAATTCTAATTTAGTTTTCATAATGGCAAACACGAAATCAAAAGAAGTTATTGTAAAAATAACAGCCGAGCAGTTAGACAGTCACGGTTATCATATTTTCTTAAACACCAAACTCGATGGCAAAACCTGTCGCTTTCTTATTGATACCGGAGCTTCGCATTCGGTTATTGATAAAAAGTATTTCGAAAAGAATTTCGGCAACAAGAACCTGAAAACCATTAAGCAGGCGACAACGGGTTTGCATAGTTCTACTACTGAATCTTACTTCGGCAAAATAAAAGAATGGAAGATTGGCAGCCTCAGTATTAAGAACTACACCATTGCCGCTGTTGATTTGGGGCATGTAAATCTTACTTACGGCTCTATAGGCAAAAGAAAAATTCACGGTATTCTCGGCTCCGATATTTTGTTTAAATACAAAATGAGAATAGACTACGGCAAACAACAGCTTAGCTTTTAAACGTTGTGGCACGCTGAGCTTGTCGAAGCGCATTCAAGAAAATCCTTCGACAAGCTCGGGATGACATCGTTCATGAAATAACTCCTCTCCCTTTTAGTTTTCTCTTTTCTCTTCTTTCCCTTTATTTGCGCTCCGATTTTAATCATCCAAAATGAACAGACTATGACTTACGACCTAATTGTTATTGGCAGCGGACCCGGAGGATATGTAGCCGCTATTCGTGCATCGCAGCTCGGTTTAAAAACCGCTGTTGTAGAGCGCGATACACTCGGAGGAATTTGTTTAAACTGGGGTTGCATTCCTACCAAAGCATTATTGAAAAGCGCACAGGTTTTTGAATACATCAATCACGCTGCTGATTACGGCATTACATTAAGCGACCCGAAAGCAGATTTCCCTGCCGTTATTAAACGCAGCCGCGGAGTAGCCGATGCTATGAGCAAAGGCGTTCAGTTCTTGATGAAGAAGAATAAGATTGATGTTATCAGCGGTACAGGTAAATTAAAGAAAGGCGGAAAGGTTGAAGTAACTGATGCAGCAGGAAAGAAAGAAGAACATTCAGCTAAGCATATCATTCTTGCTACAGGCGCCCGCAGTAAAGAACTGCCAAACGTAAAACAAGACGGCAAAAATATTATCGGCTACCGCGAAGCCATGAACCTTCCAACTCAACCCAAAAGTTTAGTGGTAATGGGAAGCGGAGCTATAGGAATTGAGTTTGCTTATTTCTATGCAGCACTTGGAACCAAAGTTACTGTTGTTGAGTTTCTCGACAGCATTTTGCCGCGTGAAGACAAAGATGTTTCAAAAGAGATGGAGCGCGTGTTCCGCAAAAAAGGAATTACATCGCTTACTTCTACCTCGGTAGAAAGTGTAGATACCAAAGGCAAAGGCTGTGTGGTAAACATTAAAAAGAAAGACGGCTCGCTCGATAAAATTGAATGCGATGTAGTGCTTTCAGCGGTGGGCATTACAACTAACATCGAAGGACTTGGTTTAGAAGAAACCGGAGT
>CANJRM010000035.1 GCA_947476645.1 Bacteroidota bacterium | reverse complement strand
TCATAATCGTGCAGGCGCTTGGTTTCGCGCATAGCTTTGGCCAGCGCTTCGAGGCGAGTGGCTCCTTGTTCTAAAAAAAAGCGGTCTTCAAAATCAAGCTCAAATTCAACCCAATCTACATCGGGGCTGCTGAGGGCGGGTTGCGCATCGCGGTAGTCGCGCACCTTGTTTACAAACAATTTGTTCTTCTCGCTTATACTTCCGTACTTGTTGTTTTCTTCTTCGCTCAGGTTTCTGAGTTTGGCTTGAAGAAGCGTTTCTAGTTCTCCAATCTTTGTACCAAATGTGGCTTTTTCTGCGTCAGCAAAATGGCTTTGAATTACATCTTGAAAGGGCATAGTATTTTATTTTTGAGTTTAAAATTATAACGCAAAAAAACACCATTTGTGTTACCGGTTTTTTACCTGAAATTGAAATGATGGTTAAGATTAAACTTGTATTTCATTGATGTGCAATACCACAAAAGGCAAGGCTTATTTTGGAACACTGCCGTATAAAACATCTACCGGAATTACCTGTTTGGTGGCGCCCGGAATTTTATAGTAGACATTGATGGCTCTTCCTCCACCACCATTAAAATAAGTAACTGTTATTTTATGGAAACCGGAAGTGAGTTTAGCGCTGCCGTCTTTTTCTTTAGTGCCGTGGTTGCCATCGTTATTTACCACGAGTTTGTCGTTTATAAATAATTTGCTGCCATCGTCCGATTCTGTATAGAATTTGTATTCACCGGCAGTATCAATTTTGATATAGCCCTCCATCTTCAAAGCGAACTGTGTTCCTCTGTTTGGAATTTCACTCAAACCAAATTCATTGCAGGTTCCTTTCTTTACAGGAGTAAGATGATTGAAGTCGGGCAAAAATTCTTCTTCCGTTATTTCATAATAATTATAATGAAGCGGATGAAGTGTTTGGCTTTTCACCACGCGGTAAAATGCTTTGGCTACTAAACTTTCATTACCAGTTTTATCAAACGCTTTTGCTTTTAGAATGGTGGTAGATGAAACCGGAAAAGGAGAAGTATAAAGTGTAGCATTTTTATTTGGCTCTGAACCATCTGTTGTATAACGGATAGCGATATTTTTATCAGCCGTAATCACCACCTTAGGTATAGAATCAATATACAAACCTCCATTTGGTTCACCGGCTGCAACGCCCGAAATGATGGAGGGTGCATCAATCAACCGCCTGCCGAAACCATCATCTACATCATCAGCATTTTTAGCGAATGCACTTAGAACAGGTTTGCCAATCCACGCTTGCGGAGTAGGCGCGTTGAATGCATAGGCCACCGTAGCAGCATTATCGTATTGAAAAACAGGACGGGTAATTTCGTATCCGCTTTTAATTCCTTTACCGAACATGATGAAAGGAATTTCCAATTCTGCCAATGATTCACCCCCATGTCCAAAACCAACTCCACCGTGGTCAGCGGTTACAATAAAGATGGTATTATCAAACACGTTTCCCTTTTTGCAGGCATCCATCAAAACGCCAAGCAGCGAATCTGCTAAACTGACTGCATCATAATATTTTGGCGAACCATGACTGAAAGTATGCCCAGCATCATCAACATGGTCAAGGTGCATGAAAAGAAAATCAGGTTTCTTTTCGTGTATGTAGCGAATCGCTTCTGTAACAGTTTTATATGGGCCTTCTTCGCGTTTAATGTAGTTCACTTTTGTTTTTTCAACCAAGCGCGCAAAATCA
Organism: Bacteroidota bacterium; assembly: GCA_947476645.1. Taxonomy (GTDB): domain Bacteria; phylum Bacteroidota; class Bacteroidia; order Chitinophagales; family LD1; genus Bog-950. The sequence goes on along the minus strand of CANJRM010000035.1, from coordinate 26,206 downwards.
TCCCAATCGTGAACCACTCCGATTTCAGCTGTAGGTTTTGTTTTGCGCACCACTCCGAAAATTGTAGGAAACAATCCTTCTTCACCGGCAACAACAGGCGGATAATTTTGTTCATCATGTTGCCAAGCATTATTGGTAATACCGTGTTGCTCCGGTCCCGCACCCATCACCATTGAAGCCCAGTTAGGGCTGCTGCTGGTTGGTAAAACTCCACGTGCGTGCAAGGTAAAAGCACCATGCTCCATCATGTAATGCATGTTGGGTGTGTTTGCTTTTCTTACTCCATCAGGACTCATACCATCTACTCCAAAAACAATTACACGAACTGTTTCCTGTTTTTGGTTGCAGGAAGAAAATAAAGCTAAAGCAACTATCAGCTTAAACAGGAATCTCTTTTTCATAATCAGTATTTGGCGACAAATATCTAAGGATGAAATAAAGATAAGGTTAAGGTTTGCAGTTGGTTCTTATTTGAATCTCAAAATCCAAACCTTAAAAATACTTCCATTGAGAGTAGTTATTAGTTAACAGTAAGGCAAATGAAATTTAACCTTACTCAAGCATTATTGCTTTCGCTAAAAACAGTTTCTATAACTGCGAATACAGCGCACACATCAAGCGGGTTTTATGAAAATGCAGAGAAAATTAAGTGCTTATTTATTTTTTGTGGCGTTAGTGTTCTTCAACTATTCACCATTGGCTGCGCAAACAACATTACTACCCGGAGATATGGCCGTGGTGGGTTTTAATGCCTCTACAACCGACAAAGTTTGTTGGGTAAGTTTTGTTGACCTTTGTCCATGTACCGAATTTTATTTCAGCGATAACCCATGGCGCAATAGCAACGGTTACTGCACTTCGCAAGAAGAGTTCTGTGTTCATTTTACCGTTACCACTCTTATTCCCGCAGGAACTATTATTACTTATACAGATAATAATTATCCAATCATAGGCACAGTAACGCTTTCGCCCAACACCGGTGCACTTACCGCAGCTTATGCATTTACCTCCACCGCAGGAACCAACAGCGGATTTAATACCGCTGGTGATAATGTTCTTTTCTTTCAGGGCTCCTACGCTTCTCCCTCTTTTGTTTGCGGTTTAATAAACAGCGGCAACTGGACTACAGCCGGAAATGTAAACTGCGGACAGCGCAATGATTGTGAATTGCCGAGCACTCTCACCAACGGAGTAAATGCAAACTGGAATAATCAGTGTGAAGGGTCGAGATACAATTGCACAGTAACATCGGGAACTTCGGCAACACTGCGCACAGCCATAAATAATTCTTCAAACTGGACTTGTAACACCGGTAATGCTGTAACCTTGCCTCCCGCTTGTGCATTTACGGTCACTGCTCCTCAACCCTGTTTTTCATGTCAGTTGAACGATACTATTTGTCAGGGGCAATCAACTTCACTAACAGCGCAAGGCTCAGGAAGCAGTTATAAATGGTACGATGCACTAACTGGTGGAACGCTTCTTTATTCAGGAAATCCTTATACCACTTCCTCTTTACCAAACACAACAACCTTTTACGTTACTCAAACTACAAGCGGTATTGAAAGCACACCACGCGTACCTATAACAGTTACTACCCTCGCTTTACCCAATGCAGGAACTGATAAAACAGTATCGTGTATTACATTACCGGGTGGAACAATTACCATGAGCGCCACCGGTTCGGGCACATGGACAGCCCAAAACGGTAATCCGGGAACTTCCGTCATTACCAACCCCGCTTCTGCTGCCACTGTCGTTCACAATTTCAGCGCAAGCGGTACGTATCATTTTATTTGGACAAATAGCAATGGTTGTGCTGATACATCGGCCATTACAGTAACCGAAATTCCCAATGCATCTATTACTGCTCCCGCACAACTTACCTGCAATACAACAAGCGTAACTATTACTGCCAACTCTACAACTGCCGGTGCTACTTATAGTTGGAGTTCGGGAAGTACATCGGCTACAGAATCGGTTGCTTCACCCGGAAACTACACGGTTACTGTAACCAATCCGGTTGGCGGTTGTACGGTTTCGTCTTCTACAAGCGTGAGTCAAAACATTGCGGCTCCCAATGCGAGTATCGGTTCACATCCTTCGCTTTCATGTACTGTTTTGAGTGTAACACTAATTGCCTCTTCTACTACTTTGAATGCAGGTTACGATTGGGGTGGCGGAAATATATCAACAACAAATACAGTTTCCTCAGCAGGAACTTACACGACAACTATCACTGACCCGGCTAACGGATGTACCAATACGGCTTCAACTACCGTAACATCTGCTGCCGGGACGGTGAGTTTTACTTCTTCAACTTCAAACGCTACTTGCGGAAATAATAATGGCTCGGCAACTGTGAGTGTAACTACCGGCAACTCACCTTTTGTGTACACATGGAGCAATACCGGAAACAGTTCAACTGTTTCAAACCTTACAGCCGGAACTTACACAGTAACTGTAAGCGATGCAGGCGGATGCTCTGCCACCGGTTCTGTTATTGTAAATGCTACGAATGCGCTGAACATTTTTACAACCTCAGTAAACACTGCTTGTGGTTTAAATAACGGAATAGCAACAGTAACTCCAACATCCGGAAATTCGCCTTACACATATTTGTGGAGCAACGCTACAAACACTGACACCGTTGTGAATCTATCCGGTGGCGCGTATCAGGTTACCGTTTCAGATGCAAATGGATGCAGTGCTACGGCAAGTGTTACCGTCAACACCTCATCAGTTAATAATGTAACTGCTACTGGTGATGTACCGATTATGTGTTCCGGTGACAGCGTTCATGTTTGTGCTACAACCGGTTTTGTTTCTTACTTGTGGAACAACGGTCAAACAAGTTCTTGCTTTTATGCAAAACAGGCAGGTAATTATTATGTAACGGCTACTGACAATAACAATTGCACCGTTGTTTCAAATCATCTTGCCGTAAATGTCTATCCTCTGCCACCGGTTTCTATCAGTGTAAATGGCGATACGCTTACTTCGTACAGTGCGGTTAATTACCAGTGGTATTTGAATAACAATATAATTCCCGGAGCTGTATCACCGGTTTATATTGCGCAACAAAACGGTTTGTACACTGTAGCAATTACCGATACAAACGGATGTCGCGTTCTTTCGAATCCTGTGCTGATTACTATTTCAGGGATTGATGCCGTAGAAAGTAAAAATGACTTCATCATTTTTCCAAATCCTATTGGAGAAAATGCTTCATGGAATGTGGAGGCAACCCAAAATTTAATCGGCAGAATCTGTGCGATTTACGATGCGGAAGGTAAACTCGTTTACAAAAACGAAATAACCGATTCACACCTGGAAATAAATTTGAACGTGGCTAAAGGAATTTATTTTCTGAAAATTATTTCAGAACAAACTATTCATTCGTTCAAATTAATACGGTTGTAATTTTTTTACAAAGGCGCTCCATTAGTTACCCAACAACTAATTATAGAAATAAGCGAGTCACTCAATTTAGGACTACCGATGGGATAGGGCATAGCTTTATATCCGCAGGTGTCGTGCGTAATCGTGCAGACTAAAATGGAAGTAATTGCTAAGTCCTTGCAATCATGATAACCCGATAAATTAAATCCACCTCCCGGTGTGGTTGCATCGTGACAACCCGATAAGGCGCATTTAGAATCCATAATATTTTTAACCACAATGGTGTAGGTAACAGTAGAATCGCAGATGAATATTTTGGGTGGTGAGGGCGGAAGAGTTTTATCTTTTGTACAGGAAGATATAAAAGCCAAGAATAAAAATAGAGCGGTATATTTCATATAGAGAGGATATTTGAATGCCTAGGAAGGCAACCTACTTTTTTCTTTCTGCCAACAAGCCGCTAATGATGAAATCAATTTGTAAAAACTGATTCACTAATTGCAGCACTTCTTCTTCAAAATTTTCTAAATCTATTTCCTGCCATCCTTGCATTAAAGTTTGAGGTCCGTATTGAGTACTTACGTTTGGCCAGTGCGCTTCAAACGCACTAAAGCTTTCTCTGAAAGCGATTGCAAATTCTCTACTTTGAATGTAGTACGCTTTCAATTCTCTAAGTTTTAATGCGTATATATTGTAGAAAATTTTGTTCTTGTTTATGGCTTCATCGTTTAGCCAAACAGAAAAGAAAATAGAAGCTTCGCCTTTTGCTGATTGATGTCTCCATGATTTTTTTTGGAACTTCAATACCACTGAATTTAACCACACACCGGTTGTAACTTCAATTTGCTTTTCATTCAGTAATCCAGCATCAAGTTTGTCGACTATACGTTCAAATTTATTTAAGAAATAGGCTGTTTCCATTTTAATCGTCCCCATCCTTCTTCGGTTCCCATTTTACAAATGCCGCGCGCATTGGAGCTGGCAAAGCAACAGATTCTCCTCTTAAACCATACCACAGCACTTCGTTCATTTCTCTATCGGGCACACGGTCTTCGCCACGGAAATCAAATTCCTCTGAGCGCTTTTGCCATTCGTTCATAGCTGTATTTTTTTCATTCAAGTCAAGTTCGCACGGCAGAGAATTGAATGGCGGATGAAAAGCAGTATCGGTAAAACAACGCCACATAGGTTCAGCCGCTGCATCGTATTGGCTCATTGGTGGTAAACCTAAAATCAATTCCATAGTGCGAAGCATAGATGAAGTAGAATACATAGTGTGGTCAACAAAATTTTTCTTCACTCGTCCACCGGCAACATAAGCAGTAGAGCGATGCGCGTCTACATGGTCGGGTCCGCTTTGTGCATCGTCTTCTAAAACGAAAACCGCACTCTCATTCCAGATTTTACTATGGCTCAGATATTCTACAAACAAGCCCACTGCCCAATCGTTATCTGCCACATGCACATAAGGTGTAGGACGATTCTTCTTCAAACCTTCTGTGTGGTCATTGATAAATCGTAGCGTATTTAATTGCGGAACTGCATTCACTGCGAGTAAAGAATCGAATTCTTTTCTCCACTGAAAAAAACGCGTAGTGTCGCGAACGGTTTCATCCCAACTGGTATAGAACGGACAGAAATGGTCTTTCAACACAGGAATATTTGGCTTGTAATCATCGGCAAATTCACCGTAAGTGCGATAAGTAACATGGTTGCGCTCACATAAATTCCAAATGAAACCCGCCTTGTTGTTTGCAATTTCCCGATTACCCTCAGCATCATAATTTCCTCCGCGACCGCCATAAGCTGTGGGCCATGTTTTTTCCAAATAATCATTCGCATAAGCACCGGTACTCCAGTTGTGACCATCGGCACTTACTTCTCCATCCACATAAAAATTATCGAGCAACACAAATTGTTTGGCAAGCGCATGTTGATTTGGCGTGTAGTGCGACCCGAACAAAAGCAAACTCGTATCGCCATTGCCGTCTTTCAAATCACCGAGCACCTGGTCATATGTTCTGTTTTCTTTGATGATGTAGAATACATGTTTTATAGGAGAAACGTCACCCACTTTCGAAGGAATAGGATTTCCTTTCTCACCCGAAGCATGCGTTTCTTTTTCCTTGGTGTACGGTGTATTGGCATAAACCATTTTTGAATATTTCGCCAAAGTTTCAGCATCGGGAGTTTTAATAATACTCATGGTTCCTTTGAACAAACCCGCTATATATTGTATCTCCTGAATTTTTGTAGGGTCACCTTTCTGATAAATAATTTCTTCTTTTTTACTGGTAGGATTTGGTCCATTCGGATTTGCTTTAGATGAAAATCCTTTCCCATTGCTCACAAAAATTTTAGAACCAATCACTTTCACATTGGTAGGATACCAACCGGTAGGAATAAATCCTTTGCTGCGGCTCATGCCCGGCATACTCACATCAAACACAGCCAAACAATTATTATCGGCATTGGCTACATACAATGTTTTTTCATCGCCACTAAATGCCAAACCGTTTGAAGTAGAGCCGCTTGGCGCATCGGGATAAAGCGCAGCGTTTAGAGTCTCAATTACTTTTTTACTTGGTAAATCAATTACTGAAACAGAATTGTCGTTCGCGTTGCTTACAAAAAGAATCTTACCATTTTTTGAAAGCAATAATTCATTCGGATTATCTCCCACTTTTATTTCAGCACCAATTTTTTGTTGCTGAACATCGTACATCAACACTTTATCGCAACCCCAACAAGAAATATACAATTGCTTTTTATCAGCAGAAAGTAAACAGGCATAAGCCGCATCGGGCAACTTAATTTGATGCACCACCTTCTTTCCTGCCAAGCTCACTACATAGAGCGAGTTATTTTCTTTGGTCACTACATATAAAGTATTTGAAGCATCATCTATAGCAATTCCTGCCGGAGAGATGTCATCGCCTGCAGGTTTACCGAGTAAAATAGAGTCGGCAAGAACCAGATGATTTTCTTTCACCGCGTATTTTAAAATGCGGTTATCATTTCCGCCTGATGCATAAAGAAATTTTTCATCAGCAGAAAACGTCAATCCATACCACAATTTCGGAACAACAACGTTGTCCAAAATTTTTTCAGTGGTTACATCAATTAACTGAATGCTCTGCGTGCTTTGTCCGTTGTTGGTCACCGCCATCAATTTCTTTGAGCGGCTTACTACAATGTTCAATGGCAAATCGCCAAGAGGCAAACTACTGCCAACAGGTGTAAGCGACCAGCCGTTTGGAAGTGAAACTTTTTGCGTTTCTGTTTGAGCAAAAACAAAAAGATGAAGTGCAAAAAATAAAAGGGATAGCGTGACAAGTCTTTTCATACAATCGAATTTAGGATTCAAATGTATGTAAGTAGTGTTAAGTGAATAATAAAAAAAGCCCTCTGCAAAAGCAGAAGGCACACGCACATATATATAAGTAGAACAACAAAAAAGACTAATAAAAAAACTGTTCGCTTACAATTTTGCCATCCGCAACTTTATAAACAGCCACTTCATCCATCTTCATGCGGTTGCCATCTTTCATGGTTACATCCATACCCATGGCAACGGCAAAATGATTGCCTGCAACAATAGGAGCATTTACATAGCCACCATTATTTTCTGCAATGCCATCCTGAAATTGTTTGCCTCTTTCTCTTATGGCAGCTAAACCTTCAGCAACAGGCATAGTAGTGTGAGCAGGTTCTGCGCTCGTTGCGTTTTCGTGAAAAAGTTCGTCTTGTGCCTCGTTGAATTTTCCCTGGCTGCATAATTCAACTAAACGGTTGGCTACGTTTTGTGTTTCTGATACTAACTGTTCTTGTGTGCTCATAAAATTTGGTTTTTATAATAATACAAACGTAGTGTCGCACTTACATGTTTTGGTTATCACTTTGTAATACTTGTGTTATGATTTTCGTATCCACGTTATGAAAGTGTTTGAATTAAACAACCGTGTCACATCACGATTACAATTTGTTTACAGAAAATTATTGTAGTGCTTTTAATAGGTTAAGGTGCAGCATTGATGTTTACGCCCGAATTTAAACGCAACGAATTACGCCTGATGAAAAAAATTTTACTCCTGTTTGTTTTTCCCTTTCTTCTTCTTTCCGCAAACGCGCAAACCACTTTAGTTTATCACACAGTTGTTACGGATACTAATGGAAATTTAATTCCGTGGTATAATCCCAACCATGGAAGTTCTTATAACAACGGCTTGAACCTGATTTGGAATTTCTGGAAAAACATTCCTACCTCTTCTGGTAATAAGTATTACATGATGGACCACTCATATAGCGCTACTCTCCAAGGCAACAAAGTAGGTGGCGACCAATATGCCATGGCTCTTTCATCATGGGCATTGTATTATGCTTACACCGGTGATACAGAGTTAATCCAAAACATGGTTTACATAGCCAATACTTATTTGGCGAATAGTCTTTCACCGTCATCGGCAGCTTGGGCAAATCTTCCTTATCCATGCAATTATTCTTCGCCTACTTTGCCGGTTTACGATGGTGATTTTGTCTTAGGTGCAGGAGTTACGCAACCCGATAAAGCAGGTTCATTCGGCAATGAATTAGTGTCGCTTTATAAAATTACGGGTGATACAAATTATTTACGTGCCGCAGTAAAAATCGCCAATACCCTTGCGGCAAAAGTGCAACCCGGTGATGTCAACAATTCTCCTTACCCGTTTAAAGTAAATGCGCAAAGCGGAAGTCTTCCGTTTTTTCTTCCTGGCGCGAATTATTCTGCAAACGTGGTTCCAACTTTATTGCTCTTTGAAAATTTGAAAAGTTTGAATCAAGGAAACATCGTTCAGTTTGATACGGCAACAGCTGTCATCAAAAGATGGGTGAAACAATTTCCATTGACGAATAATAACTGGGGATGTTTTTTTGAAGACATACCGGTATACTCCAACACCGAAATAAATGCAGTAACCATGGCATGGTATATTCTGAACCATCAGAATGATTGGGGGAACACATGGCAACAAGATGCGCGCGGAATTTTAGACTGGACATTAAGTTCGCTTGGCAGTCATGCTTATGACAGTTTGGGTGTTACTGCTATTTACGAACAATCGTCTGACCTAAAAGAAGGCGGTAGTCATACTTCGCGTTTTGCTTCGGTAGAATTAATTTACGCTGAAAAAACCGGAGACAATTCACGTGTGGTGCAAGCTCTTCGCCAATTAGACTGGGCAACTTATCTGGTAAATTTTGATGGCGAGTGTCGCTTCTCTCCGCATGGAAGTGCTACTTGGTACACGGACGGATACGGTGATTACGTTCGTCATTTTTTAAGAGGTATGGCTGCATATCCAGCTATTGCACCTGATAGTGCAAATCATTTACTCGGAAGTACTTCGGTAGTAACTTACATCAATTACCTGCCGTACGAAATTATTTACAATACGTTCGATAATTCTTCAGTCGAAGTTTTGCGGCTTACATCAAAACCATTACAAGTCAAACTAAATGGTATCGCTGTGAACGAAGTTTTTTCTTTAAGCACCGATGGATGGATTTGGACTGATTATGTTTCGGGCGGTGGTTCATTGCGTATCCGCCACGAGCATGCCAAGAACATTGATATACTTTGGAATGGTTCGTCAATTAAATCGGTAACAGAAAACGAAAATAGTTTGCAGTTGTTTCCGAATCCGTCATCAGGAATGGTGAAAGTAAATTTCAGTACTACTGAAAATGAGGAAGTAAAAATTAAACTGACAGATGTGAGTGGCAGACTGATAAGAGAAATAAATATCACAGCTCACTCTTCTCTCAATACTGAAACCATAAATGCAACCGATTTACAATCGGGGACTTATTTCGTTCAGCTTGTTTCTAAAAATTGTCAGTCTGTAAAAAAACTAATGCTTATTAAATAAATCAATCACTCTAAAACAATCTACAATGAAAAAAATTTTACTTCTGTTCGCTTTCTTCTCTGTGCTTTTCAGTTATAAAACAAAAGCTCAAATTGTCAACAACGATTTTGAAAACTGGAAGCTCGACACATTTTATTTCGCAGCAGGAACCATAGGCAACCTACCAGCAGACACAACTACTTTCAATAACCCTGTGGGTTGGACAACATCGAATGTTCTTACTCAACTCGATTCGATCGGGGGAAGAGCTTTTGTAACACAATCGAATAATCCACAAAACGGTTCTTCAGCTATTCGAATGGTGACCGATACTATTTTGCTTCCTATCATTCAGAGTTTACCGTTCACTAAAGTTACCATACCGGGTTTTGCTGTAAACGGGAATTTCGACATAAGTTCTATTCAATTAGGAAGTGTGAGTGTAATTTCCCCTGCTTCTATCACGGGTGCCGGACAGCCGTTTAATCAGCGACTTGCTGACTTTAAAGGATACTACAACTACACTCCTGTGTATAATTCTGCCACCGGTTCAAATGATACTTGCGTTGCTTGGGCCACACTTAGAAAAGGTAGTACCGTAATCGCAGATGCTGTTTTTAAGAGCACAAGTTCTACAAGTGGCTATCAGCCATTCACAGCTAATTTTGTTTATTATTCCTGCGAAGTACCTGATACTTTGGTGATACTTCTTGCTTCAAGCACAACTAATGTTTATCAGTTCATTGGAGGATTGAAAGGTGGAAGTGTTTTGTTGATAGATAACCTTTCGTATGATGCTTTACCCGGTAATTTCCACTTTGCTCCGTTTGCAAAAAACGATATCGTAACCTCTTACAAAAACACTGCTGATACTATCAATGTTTTAGCAAACGATACAGATTGCTCGGGCAACCTGTTAACCGTATCACTTCTATCAAATCCTCATCACGGCACTGCTTCTGTAGTTGGAAACAAAGTGGCGTATATGCCCGCGCTTAATTTTCTTGGTTTAGATAGCATTTATTATAAGGATACTAACTTAACCAATGATACAGCCGAAGCCTTGCTCATTATTTTTGTTACGCAAAATATCAGTGGCATTACAGAAGTAAACCAGATTGCTGTTTCTGTCTATCCTGTTCCTGCTTCAAATGAAATTACAATTCATTTAGAAAACGCTGATAAATACGAAGCAAAGATTTATGATGTGCTGGGAAATTTAATTCAGTCAGCTACTATAAATCAAAATGACACTCGCGTTCCGGTTGCTTCTTTTGCCAATGGAATGTATGCATTGCAAATAGTAAACGAACACAAAACGGTTGTGGCAAGAACAAAATTCGTTGTCAATAAATAAGAGTTGAAAATTATGCGCCAGTCATTAGCAGCACTTTTAATTCTTTTTGCTTCTGTTGTTTCAGGTCAAATCAATATTGATGTGCAAACGCTCGGGGCGGTGGGAAATAATTCAACTGTCAATACAGCTTTCATTCAACAAGCAATTGACAGTGTTTCTAATAACGGTGGCGGAGAAGTAATAATTAATGGAGGAACCTTCATCAGCAGCACTATCCGTCTTAAATCAAATGTAACCTTGCGTGTTACTTCAGGCACAACGCTTAAGGCAGTTCCCAATTATGCAGATTTTCCCGACTTGCCTTTTAATGTTCGTTCTTGGAATGACACTTATACTACGCGGTGCTTTATTTTTGCAGAAGATGCAAATCACATTCGCATTACAGGTGGTGGAATCATTGACGGTAACGGAACTTCATTTGGTTATTTATCTGTTTCTACAAAATCGCGACCCATTGGATTACGTCTTCATGAAGTTGATAGTTTAGTCATTGACAGCATTAACTTACGACAAGCTCCACAATGGATGGCAGTAATATTTGATTGCTCTAATGTTTACATCAATCGTGTAACGGTATACAATCAATGTTTCGGAAGTAATGACGGAATTGATATTGACTGCTGTAGAAATGTGTTGGTAGAAAATTCAAACTTTGATACAAATGATGATCCGATTCCGGTTAAAACGCATGCCTTCAGCATTTGCCGCGATGTTTTAATTCGCAATTGTACTATGGCAACTTATGAAAGGGCTGTAAAAGTAGGCAATGAGGTGATTGGTCCTTTAGTAAATATCCGTTTTCAAAATATAGTGGTCAATGCAAGTTCCTTTTCGTTACCTATTGTACCGTTGAATGCTATTTATTGCGCCATAGCCGATGGCGGTTCTATGGATTCCATCTATTTTGAGAATATTCAGGTGAATACACCCTCGCAAATTCCAATTTTTGTGAGACTTTGCGATCGCGGAAACCATTATGATACCTTTCCTCATCCAACCGTTAAGTATTTGAAAAATGTTTGGTTCAAAAATATTAGCGCAACATCGAGCACAACAATTCCCTGTTCAGTTACCGGTATTCCAGGACATACTGTTGAGAATATAAATTTCGAAAATGTAGTGATAACGGTTCCCGGAAATGGTCCAGCAGTTACAGGTAATGTGCCTGAATTGGAAAGCACCCGTCCCGAGGGAGATATTTGGGGCGATTCTCTTCCCGTATACGGTTTATATGTGCACCATGTAAATGGTTTGCACTTAGACAGTTTCTGTGTAATTGAACAACATGCCGATGTGCGACCTCTTTATTATTTTGAAGATACCACAAACGTTGTGCGACTAAATGAATGTTCAAATAATGTTTCGGGCATTCAAGATATTTCTGAAAACGAATGGAAAGTTTATCCAAATCCTGTAGATGACTTATTGAACATCAACAATATTCCCACTTCGGTTGAAGAATTTATTTTGTGGACTTCAACAGGTTCTCGAGTTCTTGCTTTGAATTCTAAAAATAAACAGCAATTCAACGTTAACGTTTCGTCAATGCCGGCAGGTATTTATTTTCTTTCCTTGATCAGCAACGGCTACACAAGCAGTCAAAAAGTGATTATCGCTCACTAAGAAATTTGGGCGATAATATTCACCACTTCATTTCATAACATGAAAGTGCTGGAAAACATACAAAGACTTTTCAAACCCGTAACGATATGATAACGGGCAAAAGTTCACGAAGACCTTACTAAAAAATTGCTTTGCGCGAAATAAAACATCTTTTATGCGCACTAAATTTACACGACTATTTACTTCAAGAATTTTTGTTATGGGCTGCTCAATCGTCAGTCTACTTCTTAGTAATTCATTAAGCAATCATGTATTTGCTCAGGCATTACCTATGCCTGACCACATCGTTATTTTGATTGAAGAAAATCAGCCTAACTTTTTGGTTATTGGAAATACTTCAGCGGCTCCTTACATCAATCAAATTGCAAACGACACCAGCACCGCTTTGTTTACAAAAATGTATGCTATTGAACATCCGAGTCAGGGAAATTATTTAGATTTTTTTGCGGGGAGTAATCAAGGTATTTTAGATGACAATCTTCCTGCTAATTACCCATTCGTAACCGATAATTTAGCACGCCAATTACTAGACCACGGGCTCACCTTCAAAACATATTCTGAAGACCTGCCCAGTGTTGGTTTTGATGGAGTAAGTTCCGGCAGTTATGTACGCAAACACAATCCTGTTACCAATTGGGTGGGTACAGGAACTAATCAAGTACCTGATAGCTTGAATCAACCTATGACAGCTTTTCCAACAGATTTTAATTTGCTTCCTACGGTTTCCTATGTTGTACCTAACGAAGCAAATGACATGCACGATGGTTTCGGTAATCCAACTATTACATTAGGCGATACCTGGTTTCATACGCATCTAGATGCGTATGTGCAGTGGTGTAAAAACCATAACAGTCTTTTCATTTTCACTTTTGATGAAGATGATGGATTGGCTGCAAATAACATTCCTACATTTTTTACCGGTGAAATGGTACAGCACGGAACTTACACTGACCATTGGACGCTTTATAGTATGCTTCGGACTATGGAAGACATGTATGGTCTTCGTTATGCCGGAAATGCAGCTTCTAATGTTCCTATTTTAAATTGCTGGAAGCAAGTGAGCACCGGTTTAAAAAACCTAGATGAGAGTACACAGGAAATAAAAGTTTACCCAAATCCTTCTTCAACTGTTATAAAATTCGATGCGCGTAAATCAGGATTGAGCGAGGCGGAAGTTTCTGTTACAGACATTACCGGTAAAGTAATTACTCAGCAAACACTTTCTCAATCCAATTCTTTAGAAGTAAATACTTCTGCATTTGCTGTGGGTATTTATTTCTATCAGGTAACTGAGCAAAAACATTTGGTTCAAACAGGTAAGTTCAGTGTAATACATTAGTTCTTTTACAAAGAATTTTTGCCTTTACGTTTTTCAGCATGACTTATTGGTTCTAAAAAATAAAAATCATGAAAAGATTTATAGTAGTTGTGTTCCTGTCAATAGGATTAGCCGCAAATGCGCAGTTCGATGGATTTCATTACAACGATGACCTTACAAAAGTTTCAACCGACACAGCCATTCGACAGATTGGTAAAATACTAAACATACTTCGCGAATTTCGCTTTCAGGCTTACATACAACCGCAGTGGCAACGTGCAGATACTTCCGGCAAAACTTCGTCAGGTCCATTGGGCATAGATGGCGTAGGAAGTTTTCAGGGCGGAACATTCCCCGCTGCCGCTAACAATCGTTTTTTAGAAAGACGCTCGCGTTTCCGTTTTTCGTTCGAACATAAAAATGCCAAAGACCTGAAGATTGTAGAATTTGCTTTTCAGTTTGAAGCATACGATTATGTGCGCGGTTCTATTGCGGTAAAAGAATTTTATGGTCGCATCATTGACCCTTGGGTGGGTTGGGTGAGTTTGCAAGGAGGAATTTTTACACGCCCCGTTGGTTTAGAAAGCACCATCTCTCCTGCCTTTCATGAGTCGCCAGAATTTTCGCGCGTAAACCAAACTATTTTTCCTAACGAAACCGAATTAGGCGAAGCATTGGTGATTGAATCTCCAGCTAGGTTTGAAAAATTTTATTTACGTGCTGATGCAAACATTGTAAACGGCCAAGGTGTGGGCGTGGGTTTTCAAACCGGAACCTACCAGAGTAAAAAAGATTTCATTGGCAGAATAAAATTCGGAAAAGTGTGGGAGATAGGTAAAGCCAAAATCGGATTCAATGTAAGTGCTTCTTATTACCTGGGCAGCGTGCTGCAAACCTCCAACTATGTTTACCAGTTGCAGAAAGATTCTCTGGGAAGCTTCTATTACAAAAACATTGGCGACCCGCTCATGCAGTTGAAAAAAAGTTACAAGCGCGAATACTACGGAGCACATGTTGAGGTAAAAGCGGTTTATCCTATCGGCAGTACCATGATTCGCGGTGAATTTTTTGCCGGTGTACAACCCGGTGGTGCTACTTCCTCTTTAATTCCGCTCGGACAATATAACGCTCCTCCAGCTTCTGATGTTTACCTCCGAAAATTTAATGGGGCTATGTTTTGCTTTTCGCAATCATTCAACAGCAAGATAAAAGGACACACCATCATGCACGATATTACTTTGAAGTATGATTGGTATGACCCGCAGGCACAAGTGAAGGGAACAGACTTTCTATCGCCAAAAGGATTTTCTATTACGGATATTAAATACTCAACGCTTGGTGTAGGTTATAGTTTTGTTCCTTACAATTGGTTTAAGTTGATGATTTGGTATGACTATATTACCAATGAAAAAACAGGAATTTTAGGCTGGGAAAAAGATTTTAAGAAAGACAACGTACTCACTATACGCACACAGTTTTATGTTGACTCCTGGTGGTTTAATTCCAAAAGCAAGTACAAGGATAATTCGCTTTTGAAGAAATATTAAACCGGTTATTCCATCTAACCAAAACAAATGACTAAAACCCTTTGCGTCTTTTTGCTGCTCACGGGCATAACCATTTTAAATTCCTGTAAAAAGGAGCACCCGGACACTTCCTTCTGCACCAATAAAATAGCAGACGGTAACGAAACCGCTATTGATTGTGGTGGAAGTTGCGAGGCATGTCCCAACTATTATTTGCGCGGAACTTTAGACAGTACTTTCATTTTCATAGGTGCAACTAGTATTGCCGGTGTGGCCAGTGAATTTGAGTCAGATACAGTTGGCTATCCAATTCACTGCATGTTCAGTAATGAAACGGAATTAAATGTTGGCGACAAAACATTTCGCATGACACTCTACTATTACATTGGATGTGATTCTATACCGGATGATATTCACTTCAGAAAGTCCTTATTCAAACTTGGAATGAATGACATCTCCGGAAACACCATGCCTTATCTTTTGATTTCGGTAAAGGACTCCACTTACTTTTCTAATGCAGATTTTTGTTTGGCGTATGGAGGTAGTGAACAAACCGGAAGTTCGTTGAGCATTTCCCGTATAGGTGATATTGCGAATGATGCATCAGGTCATCCTTATTTTGAACTAGAAGGTGAAGTTACCTGCAAACTATACCCTTACGGTGTAAGCACCACGTACCATCAGTTGAAGAACGCGAAATTTAAGTTGGCGTTGAAGTAAGAATTATGATCTGCTTAGAGTAGTTTCCAAAAACATTCCAAACTCATTGGCAAAATTTACACTCACACGCGCATGAACACTTCCCTGCGCATCATAAAATTTTGCGCGCTTTGCCAACGGAAAAATTCCTTCGTGCCAAACATTAGGATGAATATATAAACCCATTGAACCATCGAAATAAAAGTTGGTGAAGTGCTCCGGCAAAATATCATCGCCCGGTAATGCGAGTGGAGTTACGAATGGAGTTCCATCGAGCGGAAAAAATAACTGCCCTCCATCAGGATGATAATTAGCATGCCAAAGCAAAACCCGTTCAGGTGATGCTGAAATTTCTTTCTCACGAATAGCATCTTTTGGATTTACACTCCATCCTAAAAGATATTCATCGTTTACTGCGTTATTCTTTCCAAAAAGAAAATCTCCTTCCCACCAAAAATCGAAAATGCCGCGCTTTGTTCCCGCCTGATTTCCTGTTCCTTCATCTACAGGCCTTCCTTTTGTTTTGGGCCATTGCACAATTTCTAAAGGAAAACTTTCATACTCTTCTTTACTAACCAAACAACCATAACCTTTAAGGTTATCGTTAGTTGCTATGACAGTTTGAGGTTTGTGCCAAGGTAGAATTGAAGGCACATCGGGTTGAAGGTAATTGATTGCAGAAGACATAAATATTTTTAAGCTCATTGTAAATAAAATCAACTCTTCCAATCATAGTAATGCATTTCATGGTCACTGGTGCCATCATCATATAAATTGATAGTGGCAAAAGCAGGAGGAAACTCCTGATTATCTCCACCCCACCAAGCACCACTCACCGCTCCGTTGCACAAATATTTTATCCCCAAATATTCCAACTGGTCAATCAAATGAATATGACCACTCAAACACAGCTTCACATTCTTGTGCTGATAGAAAAGATTTTTTAGTTCGTGTGCATCGCGGTGCATGTTACCTCCACCAACTTCCCAATCATGTTTTGCTTTTGCCCCATCAAAAAATACGCAAGCCGCTAAAATTGGAATGTGACTTAGCACACATACAAATGTAGACGGAGAAACTTTTGACAAATCTTCCTTCAGCCATTCCTTTTGTTCGTCATCAAACATGGCAGTGTAACTGTATCCCGGCACGGGCATTGTGCTGTCAAGCACAATAAAATGCCAACCGTTTTTATCGAACGAATAATAACGGTTCTTCAACCCTAATTGCTCCACAGCCCATTTTTTTCCGTAATGCAAGTCGCCTTTTATTAAAGCATGGGGCATTGTGATTCCCCAAATATCATGATTGCCTATGGTGTGAATTATCTCCAATGAGTTTTCATTCTTCAAGGTAGAATTCCAAACATCCCATTGCACCTGCACACGGTCTTTATGTTTACTCATAGAATCCATAATGCAATCGCCTGTATTGAAAATAATATCGGGTTTGTCTTTCAAATTTTGCACGGTGTGCAACGCAGAAGCAAAGCCGTGGGGCGCGGGTGACTCGGGCTGCACATGAATATCGGTGATGTGTGCAATGCGCAATAAGCGTTTTCTTGAAGGAGAAATAATTTTTTGTTCAGCAGTTGCGGGTATTGCAAAAGCAGATGCCATTGCGGCTAAAGCTCCTTTCTGTAGAAAATTTTTGCGGGAAAATTTCATAGCCTAATTTTCAGCGAATGTAAATACTGCATGTTAAGCAAATGCTAAATCGAATAATCGTTTGTCCTCCTCTATAAAATTCGAAAAAAAATTTGGAGAACCCTTCCAATTAAACGGACAAGACTTGACAATTACATCACATCAAAAAAATAATTTCTTATCGTTTGGTTGTTTGGCGCTTAACACCCATAAGTTTGATTCGCATTAAAATAATGCGATGCAGTTGTTAATGGAGTATCACGATAGTGTATGGAAACAATCCAGGAAAAAACTAAAAGAATATTTAGTTTATCAGGAGCAGGATAGTCTGCATGATTTCCGCAAAAGTATAAGACAACTAAATACGTTATTCAATCTTTTTCATTTTGTAGATGCCGGTTTTCAATCGGAAAGCTATCTAAGGCGCACCAACAAAATGTATGAACATGCCGGTGAATTGCGCGATGAATTCGTTTCGCAATCTCTTGCTAAAAAATACGGCTTCGCGCTTCAAATAAACGAAGAGTTAAAATTGATACAATTCGAAAAACTCAAAAGACACTACATTGGCAATAACTCGCATAACTCGAATGCAAAACAAAAAGGACGTATGCTTTTGGCGGAAATTACTTCTGAAGATTTGAAGAGATTTTCTCATTTTGTTGTATCAAATCTTACAACCGAAATAGCAAATGCAGAAAACTTTCGCGATGTGCATCAAATAAGAAAAGACATAAAGCAGTATCTGTTACTCAACAAGTTTCTTGAATTAGAAAAAATTGAAACCGCGAAATCTGCCGATTTGGATTTTTTAGATTCCCTTCAAAATTCGATAGGTAACAAACACGATATTGAAAAATTTCTAAGGAAAATAGGTGATAGAAAACTTACCGAAAAAATGGAAACTACTATTACCAAAATTGAAAAGGATGAAAAGAAAATCAATAACGAAATTTCGGTGGCTTTAAAAACCTGGTCTAAAAAGCATGAGCATGAATCCTAATAATTTTAAAATTTCTCTGAAATCGTTTTTGCAACTACTACTTGTAACTTGCATTTCCTCCTGCAATACAAACCATCAGTCACCTGATATTTTTAAACCTGTTGCTATTAACTATAACAATCGCACGATTATCATTCCCGAAGGATTCAAATACAAAGTTCTCTTTAGCGAAGGCGATACTGTAGTGACCAATTCTGGCATTCATGCTCCTGCAAAAGGAAGTCATGATATGGTGGTTTATATTCCAATTGATAGTTCGAGTGAACATGGATACATATATGTGAATCACGAAGAGCATAAACCTAATGCATTGCTTGGCGATGGTGGTGGTGGAACAGTGTTCGAAGTGAAAAAAGAAAATGACGAATGGAAAGTGGTGGGAGATTTTCACGCGATTGATTTCTCCAACGTTGGACAAACCTTTCGTAATTGCGGAGGAACACTTACTCCTAATGGAACTATTCTAACAACCGAAGAAGAATTTCCGTTGAGCAATACAGAAATCAACTCTCGCTTCGGTATTACAGACACTACTGATTACAACGACAAAAGGAAATTTTTGAATTACGGCTGGATGATTGAAGTAAATCCGAAAACACATCAGGCAATCAGGAAGATTAAAAACTTTGGTCGCTACCGTCATGAAGATGCGCAGTGTATGCCCGATGGGAAAACTATTTATATGACGAGTGATAACAAGCCCGCCATCATCTTTAAATATGTAGCAAAAGAAATAGGCGATTATGAAAACGGACAACTCTATGCCTACCAACAAAGTGTAGATGGTGAAAGCGGAAGCTGGATTGAATTGCCGATGCAGGAAGATTCACTCATGAATGTTATTGATGTAGCCATTCGCAAAAACGCTTCCATGTTTATCAGCAACGAATGGATTGAAGCAGTGGGCGACAAACTATATATCACCGAATCGGGAACTGATGAATTTGATTTCAATAATGAAATTGCAATGGGCGGCAAACCTGCAAAACACCTGAATGAACTTTGCAGAACAACGGCTAACAATTATCGCGACCCGTTTGGTAGAATTTTAGAATTGGATTTAAAAACAAATAAACTTCGCGTGTTGCTCAATGGCGGAGTGAGCAAAAAAGATTCGCGGTTTTGTTTTAGTAGTCCTGATGCCATGACATCCGTTACTCTACACGGGGAAAAATATTTAGTCATAAGCGAAGATACCAACGGTAATAAAAACGGAAGTGAAAGTGCCGCAGTAAGTGCGAAGGGTGAAACTTATAACGAAGTTTATTTTCTCGATTTGTCAATAGAAAATCCAACGCTTGAAGATTTGAAACGTTTCATGTCCGCACCTGAAGGTTGCGAAACCAGCGGAGATATGTTTACACCCGATGGCAAAACTTATTTTCTGTCTATTCAGCACCCAAGCACAAGCAATCCTGCACCGTTTAGTAAATCTTGTGTGATTGCCATTACGGGTTTCTGAAATTCCTTTGTTAAGCGCAGATGAAGAAAATCTTCTTCGTTCAAATTGAAATTGTGGACATTCCTAAATACCCCACAACGTTTCTTCATCATTTACAATAAAGCAACACAAGGTTGATTGAAGGTTAATGAAATGAGCACATGCACATGATGTTCCTGCAACACATTTGTAAAACGTTTAGAACATGGAAAAAAGAAAAATTAAAGTGGCAGTTATTTCCGATGTGCATCTGGGCACTTATGGCTGCCATGCCGAAGAGTTGAATACTTATCTCAAAAGTATTGACCCTGAAATTCTAATCATCAATGGCGATTTTATTGACATCTGGCAACTGTCTAAATTTTATTTCCCCGACTCTCACTGGCGCGTTATTCAACGCGTAATCAAAATGATGATGCACGGTACGCAAGTGTATTATCTTACAGGCAATCACGATGAAATGCTTCGCAAGTTCAGCGGATTCAGTTTAGATAATCTTCACCTTAAAGATAAGCTGGTGCTTACTCTTGATAACCAAAAGAACTGGTTCTTTCACGGAGATATTTTTGATGTGACTATGCGTCATTCCAAGTGGTTGGCGAAAATAGGAGGAGCGGGTTACGACATTTTAATTCTTATCAATCGGTTTGTTAACCTGATTCTCGAAAAATTTGGTCGCGAAAAAATATCGTTGTCGAAGAAAGTAAAGGACAGTGTTAAGGCAGCGGTTAAGCACATCAACGGCTTTGAACAAACAGCTGCTGAAATTGCAATTCAGAATGATTACTCGCACGTGATATGCGGACATATTCACGAGCCCGTGATGAAGAAATATTTGAGCGAAAATGGTTCAGTTACTTATCTCAACTCGGGTGACTGGATTGAAAATCTTACTTCATTAGAATACACTGACGAGTGGAAACTGGTTTACTTCAAAGACCTGAAATTTGAATCTGTTACCGATGATGAAGCCATTGTAAGGCAACTGTCTCCCGACATCATAGCTATGCAGGATGCTTTTGATAGACACCGCGGGGTGGTTGTAAAAACCCCATTAGCCAAAGAAAAACTGACCGCCTGAAACAAAAATCAACATACGCTTCAGCTTCATTTTTCTACGGAAGAAATTCCTCAGCCGCCTCTTCAACTCATCTCCTCTCGCTTCGCGAAATAAACTCTCTCTCCCTTTCGTTTAATCTAAAACAACCGCTATGAAAATTCTATTCGGAATTCAGGCAACAGGTAACGGGCATATCAGTCGCTCTACCGAAATTTACAAACTGCTGAAACAACATCCCGAAGTCACTCAACTGGATGTGCTGATTAGCGGTGGCAAAGCGCAAATGAGTTTGCCTTTTGAAGTAAATTATGAATACAAAGGGCTGAGCTTTTACTATGGACAAAAGGGAAAGATTTCAGTATTGAAATCAATAGGCAAAGCGAATTTTCTTTCCCTGGCTATTGGTTTATGGAAAGTTCCTTTCAAAGAATACGATTTGATTATCTCCGATTTTGAACCTATCAGTTTGTGGGGTGCAAAAATTGCGGGAGTTAAATCAGTCGGTATCGGAAACATGTATTCGGTCACTTCAAAAAAACTGCGCAGAGTAAAAGGCAACCGCACTACAAAATTCTTTGCCAACGTAATGTGCCCCACCAAAAACAAAATAGGCATGCACTTCCAAAAGTTTGATGATTTCATTTACTACCCCGTCATTCGCTCCGAAATAAGAAACGTAATTCCGGGAAGCAAAAACTTCACCTTGGTTTATCTCAATTCTTTTAGCGATGAGGAGTTGCTGCATTTCTTTCATTCAAAATCCTTTACCGCCAACCAATTCATTATCTATTCTAAAACCGCGAAGGCTGAACGAAGAATAAACAACTGCACTATTAAGCCACTGAACAACGAAAATTTTGTGCAGGACATTTCTAATTGCAACGGGGTGATAACTGCTGCGGGTTTTCAAACCGTTAGCGAAGCGCTTTACATGGGCAAGAAGCTATTTGTGATTCCTATAAAAAAGCAAAGCGAGCAAATAAGCAATGCGAGGGAACTTGCTGCTATGGGAGTTAGAACTTCTGAGCGCCTTAATGAAGAGGAAGTAAAGTTTTGGTTAGAGCATGAGCAGGCAGTGCAAATAAAGTTTGATGACGACTTACCCAATATCATTAACGCCATTCTTCACGCACCCGTTGAGGGCAGAAGACGTAAAGCAGCATAGTTAAACCTTAATAGAACCTTAACATCGGTTTTCGGAAAAGAAAATTTCATTTGCACTAAACGAAATCTATGGCAATTAAGTTAGTTGTTTTTGACATGGCGGGAACTACAGTCGAAGACAAAGATAACGTTCACGCTTCGCTTATTCAGGCGTTTAAGAAATATGATTTCAGTATTCTGCGGGAAGATGCCAATAAAGTGATGGGCATACCTAAACCTGTTGCCATTCAACAGTTACTCAAAGATGAATTCGGAATTAAATCACCAAGACTGAATGATTTGACACTGAAAATTCACAAAGCATTTTTGGATGACATGATTTCGTTTTACAAAAACGATTCTTCGGTAAGAGAAAAAAAGAATGCCTCAAAAGCTTTTGAATTGTTGAAAGAGAGAAAAATAAAAGTGGGTATCGATACAGGTTTTAGTCGCGATATTGCTGATACCATTATCAAAAGATTAGCGTGGGAGAAAAATCAACTGATTGATTTTTCAGTTACCAGCGATGAAGTAAAAAATGGAAGACCGCATCCTGATATGATTTTTGAAGCCATGAAAATTGCAGGTATCAAATGGTCAAATGAAGTAGCAAAGGTTGGCGATACTGTTTCCGATTTGCAGGAAGGAACTTCTGCCGGTTGCAAATTTGTAATAGGTATTACCACAGGCGCTTACACAAGCAATGAATTAGCAAAAGCAAAACATACTCACCTGATTACTGACTTAATGGAAGTTGCGGATATAGTTACTGAAGCGTAACCATGCAATAACAATCACATAACTGTCATGGTTCTTCTTCGCTGCTGCACAACGAAGCACAGTATCTGACCAATCACGTTTTCAAAAAACATTTATCCAATTCCTCTCCGACATTAGTTTCTGTATATGCAGCTTTGGTAGCGTTTTGCACTTACAGTTGCATGTATGCTTTTCGGAAGCCATTTACCGTAGCCACCTTCGATAACATTTTCATTTGGGGATTGAAGTATAAAGATGTCCTCATCATTACTCAACTCATCGGCTACACGCTTAGCAAATTTCTCGGCATTAAAATTATTGCCGAAATGAAATCTAAGAACAGAGGTTGGAACATTCTCAAACTAATTGCATTTGCTGCTACTTCACTTTTCTTGTTTGCTGTAACTCCTGCGCCTTACAACATTATCTTTCTTTTTCTGAATGGCATTCCACTTGGCATGGTCTGGGGAATTGTTTTTAGTTTTTTGGAAGGAAGAAAAACCACTGAGTTTATGGGCTCCATCATGGCTGTGAGTTTTATTTTTTCATCGGGCTTTGTAAAGAGCGTGGGCAAGTGGCTGTTGAAAGCACAAGGTGTTTCAGAATACTGGATGCCGTTTGCAACAGGTTTAATTTTTCTTGTGCCTATGATTTTGTTTGTGTTTCTACTTGAACAGGTTCCTGAACCAACCGATGAAGACATAGAGCACCGCAGTGAGCGCAAGCCAATGAATGCAACAGAACGAAAGGACTTTACCAAATCCTATTTGCCCGGAATTGTTGCTTTAGTGATAGCGTATGTAATGCTTACCATCATGCGCGATTTCAGAGATAATTTTGCCGCTGATATTTGGAAAGAACTCGGCTACAACGATGCTTCTATTTTTACGGAAACCGAAATTCCTGTTTCGCTTGCTATTCTGTTTTCGATGAGTTTGCTGATTCTGATAAAAAATAATTTGCGCGCTTTGCAAATCAATCACCTGATTGTTGCCTTCGGATTTTTGATTGCAGGAGTTTCTACTTTTCTTTTTACCCATCAAATCATTTCTCCATTTTGGTGGATGGTGTTAAACGGTCTTGGTTTGTATTTGGGTTATGTGCCATTCAATGTGATGTTCTTCGAAAGAAAAATTGCCGCTATCCGCAAACCCGCCAACGTTGGTTTTCTGATGTATATAGCCGATTCGTTTGGCTACCTCGGAAGCATCGGTATTTTGCTTTTCAAAAATTTCGGCAACAATAAAATGAGTTACGGCAACTTCTTTATCTCTTCTATTTACATGGTAAGCATTGTTGGAATTGTATTTATGTTTTTTTCGCTCTTGTATTTTAATCGAAAAATAAAATCGGCAAATGAGTAAATCGGCAATCGTAATTGGAGCAGGAATTGTAGGACTTGCAACAACCCGCGCTTTGGCAGAAAAAGGTTTTGGAGTAGAGGTTTTCGAGCGCAACGAAAAAGCAGTGGGTGCTTCGATTCGAAACTTTGGAATGGTATGGCCTATTGGTCAGCCGCTGGGCAAACTGCGCGAACGCGCTTTGCGCTCGCGCGAAATATGGAAGCAAAGTTGCTCAGAAGGAAATATTTGGTTTGGTGAAGTGGGTTCGCTGCTCAACGTTTATCACGATGATGAGTTAGCGGTGATTGAAGAATTTTATACCGTCAACAAAGACTTGCACGATTGTAAAATTCTAACCGCAAACGAAACTGTTGCAAAATCTCCGGCTACGAATCCGAAAAATTTAAAAGCAAGTTTATGGAGTTCAACCGAACTAATTGTTGACCCGCGCGAGGCGATTGAAAAACTTCCTGCTTATCTCAATAAAAAATACGGCATCGAATTTCATTTCAACAAAGCCATTTCGCGAATTGAAAATGGGAAAGCATACAGCGGAAAAGAAGTGTATGAGGCCGATATAATTTTTGTTTGCTCCGGTGCCGATTTCGAAACTCTGTATCCTGAAACTTTCATCGCCAGTGGAATTACGAAATGCAAGTTGCAAATGCTGCGTACCATGGCGCAGGATAACAACTGGCAGATTGGTCCAGCGTTAAGCGCAGGTTTAACACTTACGCATTACGGGGCATTTGCCTCTTGCCCATCGCTTGCAAAATTGCAGGAGCGTTACAACCGCGAATTTCCTGATTATATCAAGTGGGGCATTCACGTAATGATTTCGCAAAACGGTTTGAGTGAAATTACAATTGGCGATTCGCACGAATACGGTTTGGTGCACGACCCGTTCGACCGCGATGAAATCAATCAACTCATCATTCACTATCTGCATTCATTTACGCAAATTCAGGATTTGGAAATTGCGCAAACCTGGAATGGCACTTATGCTAAACTAAAAGGCAAAACTGAATTTGTGTCTTCTCCCGAACCTGGCGTTCATATCATCAACGGCTTAAGCGGTGCAGGAATGACCTTGAGTTTTGGGCTGGCAGAGGAGGTGGTTGCTCCTGTAATTTGATAATATAAAGCCTTTATAAAAGTTTAGACAAAAATTTATTCGGGAAGATAATCTTCAAGTATGTATCTATCGTTCTTACTATCGTAATAAATTTGCTGATACGTTGGACTGATTACAAAATTGCCCCCGCCATCAATCACACAATTTAATTCTGCTCCTCTTCTATACGATTTTCTAAGTGCCAACTTTTCATCATCGCTTAATTGATATTGTTGATGCACCTTCTTCTCTAATATCAAAACAAACTGTTGTCTTTCAGGAATACTTTGGACTAACTTCTTTATACCTTCAAAAATCAACTCACCACTTCGCCATAGCAATGCTTTAACCTGAATGTCTCCGCCACCTTCTGTATAGGTGTAAGGATTCCCTTCCCGGTCTAAATGGGAGCTGCTTGTTAGCTCACGCTCTTCTTCCTCAGCAAGATAGGTGGCTAAGTAAAACAGCTCATCTATTTCGTGTCCGGCACAAACACCTTCGCCATCTACCGTGAGCATTTTTAATTTCTGTCCGTCATTGGATGAGCCGGACTCCGAGGTCAATCAAGGCCGTGGCGGATTGAGCATCCCGTTTGGACAGGTTAGTATATAATGAAGTACCTTTTAAAGACTTGATTTGCATGATTTTAGTACTAAATAAATGCTGGTCAAAAATTTCCGGCCTCTGTTGATTTGTAATTCCGGCCTAATATGGTCTAAGCCTCCGGCTCCTCCATTCCAGTATCTGTATTCGTTAAGAACACCTATGACGGGGATGCGAAAAACTTAGAGCTGAACTTTACAGACTTGGAGATTATTAAGGTGTATGCCTTTAAAGATTTCTTTGAATCAAATCATGAGATACTGATGAATAAATACGATTCG
>CANJRM010000034.1 GCA_947476645.1 Bacteroidota bacterium | reverse complement strand
ACCCAAAATACTTTTGTGATTATTTGAAAATCTGAATTGTGATTTTACATTTGCGCTCCGCTTTTCAGGAAGGGGAGATTAGCTCAGCTGGTTCAGAGCATCTGCCTTACAAGCAGAGGGTCACAGGTTCGAACCCTGTATCTCCCACAAAAGCCTCGACATTTGTCGAGGCTTTTTCTTTTATAACAGTCTTACAACTACCTCAAGACTTCCACCTTACCGTGTTTCACCTCTTCTTTATTTCGTTTAATACTATAGAAATAATTGCCCGAAACAAGTTGAGAAGCATCCAAAGATGTCTTCGATGCAAATTTTTTACTCAACAGTTTTTCTCCTAAAGTATTCGTCACTTCTATTTCAAAAACTTCATCTGTATTTGTTGCCTCAACAAATACAGTGCTGTGAGCAGGATTAGGATATACTTTCAACTGAACATTAGCAGGCAAATTCTGAATGGCTGTAGCTTGTGTCACAGTGATTGTAACATGTGCCGTTACACAATTGGCGCAAGATGCATTTGAACTTTCACAGGTTTGATAACTGAATGTATCGGTGCCTATGAAAGCAGAATCAGGAGTGTAAGCAAAACTGTTGTCGGGATTTGTAACTACTGTTCCGTGTACAGGATTAGTAACCACACCCACATAAAGCGGGTCGCTTTCAAAATCTGAATCGTTGGTTAAAACGGAAATATTCACGGTGTCATTATTGGGAACAGTAGCCACATCATTGGCTGCCACAGGTAAACGATTGGCATGATAAAGCGGATTGTATTTGTAAGGCGCATCAGCAAAAAAGTTTGCTCCGCAAACTTCATTTCCATTGGCGTCAATGGCACTCAAACGGATAGAATCATCATTGAAAATTTCTATTCTGCCGTAAGTAGGATTGAAATTATTTTGACCACACAAACCACTTCCGCCCATATCCCACTCATTAAAACCCATGAACTGCTGATAATATTGCCAGCTATGCGAATTGGTTTGTTTCAAATTTCCGCAATTAAGTTCCGGCAAACCAGAATTAATTCCATCATCTAAACCAACGGTGTGCGAATCGCCACTAACCACAAAAACATTTTTGATGTTGTTATTCAACACATAAAACAAAAGTGAATCAGCATCTTCGTGAAAACCAGCCCAGGTATCGGCAAAATATTGCACGGCTGTATAACCCTTATTAGCAATCGTAATACCTACCGTTTCTAATTCCCAGTAAGGAGCTGTGCCGTTTCCAATTTTAAGCAAAGTATCATAAGCCAATCTTCCGCCACGATTGTAGGTATCGCTGCTGATAATGAATTTCCATTTAGCAGTTGAGTTTTGTAAACCATTCTTCAACCAGTTCATTTGATTAGTACCAAGCATTGAATAATTAGCAGGTGGCGCATAAGACCAAAGTGTAGTTACACTGCTGTATGCAATCGCAAGCGCCTGCGCACTGCGTATTGAGCGTGTATCAATTACAAAAAACTCGGCATTGCCCGAACGGAAACTGTGATATATACCTTCTGTAGAATCCTGTAATGGATAAGCTGGAAACCAATCGCGGTAACCTTTCATAGAATTATTTCTGCCCACAGGAAGTTGGTTCCAAACTTCTGGCTGACCGAGAGGTAAACCTAAAAATGGGTTGATAACAAACCCACTCACCGCGTCCTTTGCCGCTGCATCATTCAAATAATCGTGGTCGTTATAAACGTAATCCATGGCTATGGACTTAATAAATGTTTGATGAATTAGTGAAGAGTACCGCTGCTTATACAGGTCCTGCACATTCGTGTATGTATTCGCCCAACTTGCCGGTGGGTTACTAAAGTAGATATCAAACCATCCGTTGCCATCTGGATAACCCCAATCGCCCATTTCAATAAAGCTCTTGGCGTTTTCAGTTTTTGCTTGCGTAAAAATAGAAGAGTCAGCACTCGTCAAATCTTTAATGCATGAGCCCGTAAGAAAAACCTGATGTGCCGAAGAAGAAGTGGAATGAAACGTTTCAAACGTTCCTACATTGCCAGAAACATTTCCGTTGATTAAAAAATGAACAAAATATTTTGTGTCGGGCTGAAGACCACTAAGTGAAAACGTAGCAATATTATTTCGCGCAGCATCGGTTATTCCTGTTGCAGTAGAAACGATAGAAAGAAACGTGCTGGTGGGACTCAACTCTACTGTAACACTAACCGCAGAATCAGTGCGAACGAATACACGACAACTTACATCAGTCACCGCTCCTATTACAGGACCGTGCGTTACACTCGCTGAAAAAGAAACCAATGCTAATGCTGTCAGGAAAAAAGAGAGTAGAGTTTTCATCTGGTGTTTTAAATTTTGAGGCGTGAATTTGATAAAACTAAATCAGATATGAGAAACTGTTTCAATGGAGCGGACAGCACGCATTCAAACTGTAAACTTCTCTTGTATATTCGCGCCTCATTTCAAAAATTATGGCAGACAATACAGTTATCTTTTCAATGCAGGGAGTTGGCAAAACCATTCCGCCACAAAAACAAATTCTCAAGGATATTTACCTCAGTTTTTTCTATGGTGCCAAAATCGGAATCATTGGAGCCAACGGTTCGGGTAAATCAACCTTGCTGAAAATTATTGCGGGGCTCGATGAAAACTATTTGGGCAAAATTGAAAAGAGTAAAGACTATTCAGTTGGCTATTTAGAGCAGCAACCCGAGTTAGATGAAAGCAAAACCGTTATTGAAATTATTCGCGAAGGGAAGAAAGAGATTTTCAATTTGCTCGATGAGTTCAACAAAATAAGTGATGAATTTAACGACCCGAATTTAGATGGCGACCGTATCGAAAAATTGCTGGAACGTCAGGGAGTTTTGCAGGATAAAATTGATGCTGCTAACGCGTGGGAAATTGACCAGGTACTTAATCGCGCTATGAGTGCATTGCAATGTCCCGATGGAGATGCTTTGGTAAAAGTTCTTTCGGGTGGCGAAAAAAGAAGAGTGGCGCTTTGCCGTTTGCTGTTGCAGGAACCCGATGTGTTGTTGCTCGATGAGCCAACGAATCACTTAGATGCAGAATCCGTTTTGTGGTTAGAGCATCACCTCGCGCAATACAAGGGAACAGTTATCTGCATTACGCACGACCGTTATTTTCTCGACAACGTTGCGGGATGGATTTTGGAATTGGAAGGCGGCAAGGGAATTCCATGGAAGGGAAATTACTCTTCTTGGTTAGAGCAGAAACAAATTAAAATGGCGCAGGAAGAAAAGAGTGAAAGCAAGCGCCAGAAAATGTTGGAGCGCGAGTTGGCTTGGGTGCGCATGGGACAAAAAGCGCGTCAGGCAAAATCAAAAGCGCGTATTCAGAACTACGAAAAAATGGCTTCGGAAGAAACCAAACAGAGTGAAGAAAAGCTGGACATTTATATTCCACCGGGTCCGCGGTTGGGAGCAAAAGTTATTGTTGCAAATAATGTGTCTAAAGCATTTGGCGATAAATTGCTCTATGAAAATTTAAGTTTCGAGTTGCCGCAGGGAGGTATTGTAGGAATCATTGGACCAAACGGTGCGGGTAAAACAACTTTGTTCCGCATGATTATGGGCGAAGAGCAACCTACCTCAGGAACATTTGAAGTGGGCGAAACGGTGAAGATTGCTTACGTTGACCAAGCGCACAGCAACATTGACCCCGAGCAAACTGTTTGGGAAGTGATAAGCAAGGGCGGTGAGTGGATTGAACTCGGCAGTTTGAAAATGAACAGTCGCGGTTATGTTTCGCGCTTTAACTTTAACGGTGCCGACCAACAGAAAAAAATCAAAATACTTTCGGGTGGTGAAAGAAACCGTTTGCATTTAGCGCTTACGCTGCGCGATGAAGCCAACGTGCTTTTGCTCGATGAGCCTACCAACGATTTAGATGTGAATACGATTCGCGCTCTTGAAGAAGCATTGGAAAATTATGCGGGTTGCGCGGTAATTATTTCGCACGACCGTTGGTTCCTTGACCGCGTGTGCACACACATACTTGCGTTTGAAGGCGAAGGAAGTATCTACTGGTTTGAAGGTGATTTCAGTGCTTATGAAGAGAACAAGAAACAACGCCTCGGCATTACTGACGAACAACCAAGAAAATTCAAATACAAGAAGTTGGTGGCTTCGTAAAACGACCTTTCAACAAGCTCAAGGTGACAGCACGTTTTGTCATGCTGAGCCTGTCGAAGCATCAGATTGACAATTGCTTTTTGTTTGCCAATTGTTACTAAACCGCTCTTGCGCGTTACGCAAATACAGTTTACTTTGCCTGTAAGGGCATGGATAATTCTTCTCACAACATTCTACTACTTGATGGCGATGAACAGAGCGCGTTGGATATTCAGCGGTTTCTGAAAGTGAGTGCTTATACCTTTTCCGTAAGCCATGCAACAAATATTTTAGAAGGAGTAAATTATTTGAAGAGCCGAAAGCCTGATGTGGTTTTGTTGGATGCAACATTTGCTGAAGGCAGAGAGTTTGCTCCGTTCAAACAGTTTATGGCTAAGGAAAATATTCCTTTCATTTTAATTTCTGAAACCGGAAGCAGCGAAGCGCAAAAACAAGCCGAGCGTTCAGGAGCAGCTGACTATTTGGTGAAGAACAAAATCAATTTGTTTCATCTTCAAAAATCAATTGTGAACGCGCTGAAGTTGAGCGAAGCAGAAGCTAAACTCGACAACACGTTCAATGAGTTTGTGGCGCAGCACGATACTTTATACAAGTTGCTGAATCGCATTGATGCAGGAGTTTTAGTGGTGAACGCACAGAACGCTATTCGTTATGCCAATGCAAAAGCTTACAGCATTTTGGGCGATGAAGCTATTCGCAAACATTTGAGCGATTACCTCGGCTATCGTGAAGTGGAAGAAGATGAAGTAATTGATTTGAAGCCACGCAAAAATCTTTCGCTGCAAATTAAAATCAGTGAACTGGATTGGAACGGTGAGCGCACCAATTTGTTTTTGCTGGAACGCACGAAGAAGAATGATAAGAGCAACGAAGCATTTTATGCCGATGAAAATTTACTGACGCTCATCAACTCCATCAACGAAAATGTTTTAGTGCTGAAAGGCGATAAGATTGTGCTGGCAAATAAACCTGCATTGAAACAATTGAAATTAAAACAGAGTGAGTTGAATCCACTTTCGCTTTCCGATATTTTTGAAAGCAGTGAGCCGCTGTTTGAAGGAATTTCTATTCAGAGTTTTTTAGCAGAGAAAAGAGCGCAGGGTTCGTTGCGTATGCGCGATGGTTCAACGGTGGCGGTGAATTTTTCTATTAAGCCAATGAACGTAGCCGATGAATTTTATCAGGTGCTTTCGTTTGAAAACAGAATTGAAAAAGAAAATATTCCTGCACAGCGCAGTGGTGATGATGATACGTTTAGCACCGAAGGCGTTTTGCATTTAGCTTCACACGATTTGCGCGAGCCGGTGCGCACTATTTTGAATTACACGCAATTGATTTCTGAAAATCTTTCGCAAAAGAAATATGAGCAGGCGATGGAATACACCGCCTTTGCGCAGGATGCTGCTGAACGCATGGAGAAGTTGCTGAGTGATTTGAAAACCTATATAGGTTTGAACGATTACAAGTTTCAGTTGGGGAAAGTGTCTATGAAATTAGTGTTGGCCGATGTGCTTAAACAACTGAAACCAAAAATTGATGAAGCCGGTGCTGAAATAAGTTTTACTGAATTACCTGATGTAACTGCCGACCGTGAACTGGTAGAGAAACTGGTTTATCACTTGATTGATAACGCGCTTAAATTCCGCAAGAAGACGAAGAAGCCGGTGATTGATATTGGCTTCGATAAGTTTGAAGGCAATATTATTTTTTGCGTGCGAGATAACGGTATTGGCATTTCGAAAAAGTATTACAACAAAATATTTGAGTTGTTCGAGCGCCTCAACCGCGTGGATGAATACACAGGCAATGGTCTCGGCTTAGCTATCAGCAAGAAGATTACCGATATGCATGGTGGTGAGTTATGGGTGGAGAGTTTGCCCGGCTCGGGAAGCAATTTCTATTTTACGCTGAGAGGAAAGTAAGGCTCTTTACTTTTTAATTATTCTCTTTCACTCATTATCTCCTTTATTTTTTCAAACGCTTGTTGTATTTCCCTGAATGTTTTTTCGGCTTCTTGTTGTGTAACTTCTTCGGTGCGTTTATCGGGATGATGTTTCAAAATCATTTTGCGGTAAGCGGATTTTACTTCTGCAAAGGTGGCACCTATTTCTATTTCTAAAATGCCGAACGGATTATTTTGGTTGAGGAAATCTTCTTTTACTTTTTTGAATTCAGCTTCATTTATTTTTAAGTAACCCGCTATGCGGTGTATGCAGCGTTGTTCTTTTGCATTCACAAAATCATCGGCAGCAGCTACAGCGAAGAGAAAGCGAACAACGGTGATGCGCGATTCAACGGTAGTTAGCATGACTAATGCTTTGCAGGCAATTTTAGTAAAGGGTTCGGTACCGGTGAAGAGGTGGTCGTCAATGGCGCTGAGGCGTTGCTTGATGCCGCGTTCACCAAATTGTGTGCTGATGAATTGATGTATGATTTGTTGTGTGGCTTCGTTGTAGTTTCTGTTGCAGCGAATGACTTCGGCTGCTAATACAAGAATGGCGTTTTCTATTTCGTGTTGATGGCTTTGCTGTTGTGCGCCTGGTTTTTTTGCACTTGATTCTTGTTGTGTAATACGTTTAAAGAGGTTTGAAAAATTCATCGGTATAATCTATCTGTTGCGAATATCGGTAAGAGTCATAATCAAACATCTAAAGAAGTTTACAAAAATTCCCATGGTGGTAAAATTACATAAAAGCTCAAGAGCAGTAATTACTTATCACCATCATTCCGAAATAATCTTCACTTCTGTTCTGCGGTTCTTTTGTTTACCGGCAGTAGTGTTGTTATCGGCCACAGGTTTAGTATCGCCATAACCTTTAGCGTTTACGCGCTCGGCAGCTATTCCTTTCTTCTTTAAATAATCCTTCACAGCGTTAGCGCGTTCTTCCGAAAGTTTTTGATTGGCGTCTGCAGCACCTACATTATCGGTATGTCCGCCAATTTCAATCACCAATGTTTTTTTGATGTTCATGTATTCAGCCAGTTCATTCAATTCTTTGTTTGATTCGGCACGCAGCGTTGCTTTACCGCTATCGAAAAAAACATTGTCGAGTGTAAACGTGCGTGGAGGAGTAGCGGTAATGGTGTATTCAAAGGTATAAGGTCCCGGTGCTTCGGGCATTTCGAGCACAAGGTCGCTTTGGGTTTTCGAAAATATTTTATACTTCACTTTATACTGTTGCGCAGGCGGAATAAGCATAGAGAACTTGCCTTGTGCATCAGTTGTTCCGCTAAACTCTTTTCCATCTTTTATAGAAACGAAACTTACTAATTGATTTGCCTGTGGTTTCTGTTTGTTGTCAACCACTTCTACTTTCAAAAGCGCGTGAGTCATATCGGCTTTTAGTTCCTGTGCATAAGAGACCACAGACATTAGACACAAGACACAAGACAATACAAGGGAGAAGAAGAATTTTTTCATGGTTAATGTTTTGATTGATTAGTAAACGTAAGAGTGGGATGAAATATTTTGTTTAGAACAAACTCCCCCCAATCGTTGGCGGAGTCTTTCCCAAATGCTTATAAGCAAGTTCAGTTACTTCTCTTCCGCGCGGAGTGCGCTTGATAAAGCCTTCTTTAATTAAAAACGGCTCATACACTTCTTCAATAGTGCCCGCCTCCTCTCCCACTGCCGTAGCAATAGTGGTAAGACCAACAGGTCCGCCTTTAAATTTATCGATGATAGCCGAGAGAATACGATTGTCCATTTCATCGAGGCCAAACAAATCTACATTGAGTGCTTCGAGCGCATACTTCGTAATCCTGAGTGTAATCGTTCCGTCACCTTTGACTTGTGCAAAGTCGCGCACTCTGCGCAAAAGCAAATTGGCAATACGCGGAGTGCCGCGGCTTCTACGCGCAATTTCAAATGCGGCATCTTCATTTATTTCGGCTTTCAGAATTTTTGCGGAGCGCTTAATAATATTCTTCAACACCTCTGCATCATAATATTCCATGCGCAGCGTAATACCAAACCGCGAACGCAAAGGAGCAGTCAGCAAACCCGAACGCGTAGTTGCTCCAACCAGCGTAAACGGGTTCAACGCAATTTGCACACTGCGCGCGTTTGGACCGGTATCAATCATAATGTCAATCTTGTAATCCTCCATCGCGCTATAGAGATACTCTTCCACCACAGGTGAGAGCCGATGGATTTCGTCAATGAACAACACATCATTCACTTCAAGATTAGTAAGCAAGCCCGCCAAGTCACCAGGCTTTTCCAGCACAGGACCCGAAGTGATTTTAATATTCACCTTCATCTCATTCGCCACTATGTAACTCAATGTAGTTTTGCCAAGCCCGGGAGGCCCGTGCAGCAACACATGGTCAAGTGCTTCGTTGCGTTGTTTAGCGGCTTCAATAAACACAAACAGATTGTCAACTATTTTCGGCTGACCCATAAAATCATCAATAGCTTTGGGGCGCAAGGCGCGCTCCACTTCCTGCTCTTCTTTATTTAATTCTTTATCGGGGTCGAGATTCGGATTCATGTTCGCAATTATAATTAGAAAGTAATCAATTGCTATTTTCAATTTCGAATGAAAATGAAACTTGTAGTTCTGTTGTCTATCGTCTGTGGCCTATCGTCCTTATCTTCCTGCAAAACAGATTCTGTAATTCTCTGCAATCGTCCGCAACATACCGAGCCGCAGGGCAACATTTCGAAAATTGCTTTTGGTTCCTGCGCTTCGCAAAACAAAGAGCAACCTATTTTAAATGCCATTGCCGCGAAGAAGAATGATTTGTTCGTTTACCTCGGTGATAATATTTATGGCGACACACAAGACATGAACGTGTTGCTTACTAAATATGGAAAGCTCAGTTGCAAACCCGAGTTTCAAAACCTATTGAACTCTTGTAAAGTAATTGCCACCTGGGACGACCACGATTACGGAGTAAACGATGGCGGTGTAGAATATCCGAAGAAAGAAGAATCGAAAAATATTTTTCTCGACTTTTGGAACGAACCAAAAGTTTCGGAGCGCAGAAATCATGCAGGCATTTATACTTCGTATTACTATGGCGACTCGGCACACCGTGTTCAAATAATTTTGATGGACTTGCGCACTTTCAGAACGCACTTGATTACCGATTCCGCGGGTAACTATATTCCTAATGCAGATGCTTCAGCCACTATGCTGGGCGCAGAACAATGGGCTTGGTTACAAAACGAATTGCTGCAACCGGCACAACTAAGAATCATAGGCAGCAGCACACAGTTTGGTCGCTCGCTCGATGGTTATGAAGCATGGGAAAACTTTCCTCTCGAACAACAAAAGATGTTTCAAACCATTCGCGATGCGCATGCCAGCGGAGTAGTTTTTATTTCGGGCGATGTTCACTTGGGGGAATTATCAAAGCGCGTTGAACCTAATCTCTATCCCATTTATGATTTGACTTCGAGCGGCATTACACAATTAGAAGGCTCAGATGTGCCAAATACTTACCGCGTAGGAAATGTGAATTTAGATTACAACGTTGGCACTATTGAAATTGATTGGTCGCAAACCGACCCTGAAATATTTTTTAAAATTTACGGAGTCAATGGCAATGAAATGTACAACTACTCTATTCACCTAAGCGAAATTCATTTTTGATGAAACGTGGTTACGTATTGTTATGGTCAATCGTCTATGGTCTATGGTTATTGTCTTCTTGTACCACCGATCCATTGCGCATGTGCGACAGAGTTTTTCTCAAACAACCCATTCCAAAATTAACGCGCATCGCCTTTGGCTCCTGTGCCGACCAAGACCTTGACCAATATATTTTAAATGAAATAGTAAAAAAGCAACCACAACTGTTCGTTTATCTTGGCGATAACATCTATGGCGATTCATATAACACACGCGAGTTGGAAGCGAGATATGGAAAGCTATCGTGCAAAAAAGAATTTCAGAATTTAATCACGCACACCAATGTTATTGCCACTTGGGATGACCACGATTACGGGCACAATGATTCAGGGGATGATTACGCACCAAAAGAAGAGTCGAAACAGATTTTTCTGAAATTTTTTGGAGAAGAAAACAATGTGGAGCGTCAAAGCCATAAGGGAGTTTATACTTCTTACACGTATGGTGATTCATCAAATCTTGTTCAGATAATTCTGCTCGACCTTCGAACTTTCAGAACTCCGCTGGTAGGCACTTTCGAAAATGGTTATGCTCCGAACTACGATTCAAGCGCAAGCATGATGGGTGCCGAACAATGGAACTGGCTTCATGATGAGTTACAAAAACCTGCAAAACTTCGAATCATTGGAAGCAGCAGCCGTTTCAATACCGAAGCCGATGGCGGTGAGTGCTGGGGAAATTTTCCTGATGAGCAGGAGCGCATGTTTCAACTCATTCGCGTCACACATGCTAACGGAGTTTTGTTTTTGAGTGGCGATATTCATTTTGGCGAATTGTGTAAGCGAACCGAAAACGGATTGTATCCTATTTATGATTGCACAGCAAGTCCGCTCGCGCGCCACGCCAATGAGCCTTGGTATAATAAATATCAGCTTGCCACTTCGCCTGTTGGTTATAATTTCGGAACTCTCGATATAGATTGGGAGCAAACAGACCCGCAACTCACTTTCCATATTTTCAATTTCTCGGGAACCGAAACCGTGAACCATTCATTTCATTTGAGTGAAATTCATTTTTAAAATTGCACCAACATCATGACTTCAATTATGAAATATTTTCTGTGCTTTCTCATTTCCATTTTGTGCATCATGAATTTTGCATTTGCACAAACCATGCAATCAACTGTAACAAAAAGTAAATTCTCAGTTCAATTAGATGAAAACACCATTGTGCGCAATGCCGAAGGCAAACGTCTTCCCTACCAACAAGTAGCGCAAATGATTTCATCGCGTGCTTACACACTTGATGCGGTTCGCGACAACAACGGAAAAATTATTGAGTATAAAATAAGAGCTAAAACAAATGACGATACAGGCACAAGAGAAACCTCTGTAAGCAAATCAACTCATAAGGAACCTGCACCAACCAATAAGGGAGAAATTTTTCCTGATTTTGAACTAACCGATATAAACGGCAATGTCATTCGCTCAACAGATTTAAAAGGAAACATTTTGGTCTTTAGTTTTTGGTTCAGTGTATGCAAACCTTGTTTAAACGAAATGCAAGGTTTGAATGCATTTGCGGAAAAATATAAAGAGAGAAAGGATATCGTTTTCATTGCGCCTGATTGGGAAAAGAAAGATGCTGTTGCTCAGTTCTTAAAAACAAAATCATTTCGGTACCTGGTTTGCCCTGAAGCAACTCAACTGATAAATGCGTTGAAGATTAAAGCATATCCCACCAATATAATTGTGGGGAAAGATGGAAAAATAGTCACTGATTATATAGGTGGTTTGCCTGGTATAGCGCAAACTCTTGAAGCAGATATTGAAAACCTATTGCACTAAAAGCTACTGCTCATGAATTTTTCCTACGCTTAATTTCTTTATTGATAAGCGAAAGTTCTCTTCCTGTTTGCCCAGCTACAGAAGTGTTCTCCTGCGCTCTGCGCATTAAATAAGGAATTACATCGCGCACCGGACCATAAGGCAAATACTTAGTAGCATTAAAACCAAGCTTAGCTTGGTTGAAGGTCATGTTATCACCCATTCCATACAACTGAGAGAAGTAAATCTTATGGGAGCTGTGTTCAATTTTCATTTTGTCCATTTGCTTCATTGCGTAAAGATTGCTCGGCTCACTATGCGAAGCCACACAAAGGTAAACGCGTTTAATGTTCGAGAGGCAGATTTTTATCGCTTCATCAAAATCCTTGTCCACTGCTTTTTTGTTTTTGTGAATGGGAGAATCGTAACTCATTTCAACAGCGCGTACTCTTTCCTTTTCCATGTACGCACCGCGCACCAACTTTGCTCCTAAGAAATAATTTCCTGCGTTTGCTCTTTCAATTTGCTGTTGCAGATAATCCAATCTATCCCATCTATACATTTGAAAAGTGTTGAACACAATGCACTGCTTACGATTGTATTTCGACATGGCTTCTTCCACCAATTCATCCAAAGGATTCTGAATCCAACTTTCTTCTGCATCTACATACAAAGCAACTTCATTTTCAAAAGCGGCTTCGCATAATTTTTCAAAACGTTTTTTTACCGCAGTAAATTCTTTTTTCTCCTCCGCAGTAAGCTTTTCAGCGTTCCGAATTTTTTCAAACAAACCGAAGCGTGCAAAGCCGGTAATTTTTATGCAGAGTGCCTTTACAGACTTATTCTTCCCCGCAAATGCAATGGCTTCCAGATTTCTTGCAATGGTTTTATCAAAATCTTCTTCGGTTTCTTTCAACTCTACTCCGTAGTTAAGCAACACACCAACATTGCTCTTCTCTAATTTCTGAACAGTTTTTTTGCATTCACCAAAAGTTTCGCCACCGCAAAAGTGATTATAGACCGTAAATTTAAACAGCGGAGAAACGGGAAGATGAAGCGATAAAGCGAAATTAGCGAGCGTGCTCCCAATGTTTACCAATGAATTGTTTCCAACTAAAGTAAAGAGAGCTTTTGCTTTTTGCAGGCCGCCATTGGTTAAATTGGCGAAAGCGGTTTCTGTATCCTCAAAAATATCGGGCAATATATCCATGCAGTTAAAAAATTCAGTGGCGAAGGTGAAAATTTTCAATTACTAACCAACCAATTTAAAAGCCGTGGTTATTCTGTCAAGCAAGCGATGAAGCTGACCGTCCACAATATTTCAAATACTTATTTTCCGTAACCAACAAACTGCAACCTGTATTATTAAACAGCATATTAGTATCTAAGCAACGGGGCATCCGTTTACATACACAAAATACGTGTATGAAAACCACCCTTTCCTCTGTTCTTGTTCTTTTTTCATCTTGGATAATGGCAGCGGGCAGTTCTTCTTTGCAGCTTAAATCTGATAAAACATCCGGATGTTCTCCTCTAGAAGTTCACTTTTCTGCAACGTCTGAAATAAAAAATGCCAACTGGAAATGGAGTTTTAGCAATGGGGCTACTTCTACCGAAAAAAATCCTTCTGTTGTTTTTCTTGACGCAGGAAATTATGAGGCAGTACTTACCGTTACTAACGGAACACAAAGTGAATCTTCATCAGTAAAAATTATAGCTTTAACTTCACCTAAAGCCGATTTCAAAATTGAAAAAACAAGTGCTTGTGTAAATGAGCCTGTGCAATTTACTAATGAAAGCTCTCCTTCTGGTTCTCCAATTTTAAGTTACGTTTGGGGATTTGGTGATGGCAAAACAGCATTGGAACCAAGCGCACAACATCGTTACAAAACAAACGGCAATTATAATGTTACGCTTATAGCTACAGATGCGAATGGTTGCGTTTCAAGCAAAACAACGCTTGCATCTTTAGAAGTAAAATCAAAACCTATTGCAGATTTTATTCCATCAACACAAAGCAGTTGCAAGGAATCAGAACAGATTTCTTTTACGAATCACTCTATTGGAAATAATTTGAATTACGTGTGGAGTTTCAACGATAGCAAAACTACTACCGATACAAATCCTTCGCAAACTTTTAATCAGGGAGTTCACCAGGTGGCTCTTGCAGTTAAAGATGCAAACGGATGTGCAGATACTTTAGTGAAGAAAATTACTGTAGCAAATTTGAAAGTTAATTTCTCTTCTTCAAAAGAAAGCACTTGTGCCGGTGAGAATGTAAAGTTCATCAATACATCAAATTACAGAGGCAGCAATTGCAACTGGGATTTTGGTGATGGAACAGCATCAACACAGCGCAATCCAAACAAAATTTATTCAAAGCCTGGCGACTATACTGTTAAGTTTACAGTAAAAGAAGGCGAGTGCAGCGAAACCAGCAGCAAACTTTCATACATACGTGTTACTCCGGGAAGTCCGGTTTCATTTAAGTCAACTTCATCGGAAGCATCTTGCGAGGCCGTAAAAAAGGTGACTTTTGAAAATACAACTCCTAAATCTGCATTAGCCTTGTGGGAGTTTGGTGATGGAACTGTTTCTACAGAGCCAAGAGCCGAAAAGATTTTTGATAAAACAGGAAATTTCTCTGTGGGCTTAACCGTAACCGATTCATCGGGATGCACGATTACTAAGAAACAAGAAAATTTTATTCAAACAGCTAAACCAATGGCTCGTTTTGCGGTAGATACGCTTGGATGTATTGGTTCAGCAATGCGTTTTACCAATATGACTCCGAATGCATCTTCTTACCTTTGGAGTTTTGGTGATGGAGAAACAGCTACAACCAAAAGTCCTTATCATACTTACAAGAAGAATGGTTATTACACCGTATCACTAACCGCTTTCAACAATGAAAATTGCGATTCAACAGTTACTTTAAAAAATTACGTGCACGTTGACAATCTGAAAATTGATTTCGATGTAGTGGCTACTCCTTCACAGGTTCCACCCTTTGTTTGCACTTTCAAAAACAGAAGCCCCCAGCCCAATATGAAGTTTGTTTGGGATTTTGGTGACGGCACTTCAGAAGCTTCTGCCAATCCAGTTCATATCTATGACGCTCCCGGAAATTTTGATGTGCGCCTCGTAGGATACAACAAAACAGGATGCACCAATTCGAAAGTGATTCATCAATCGCTCGAGATGGGAACCAGCATGAATTCTTCTACTAACGAATAAGAAATTGTACCTTTAAACAAAAACGGCTCACTTAAAACGTGGGCTGTTTTTGTTTTCGGTTTGTAATTTCAACTTTGCCACATGAAGGTTCCCTTTTTTAAAACAGCTATTACAGGCGATGAAACGTCCTACGTGCAAGAAGTATTGCGCGATGGAAATTCTTTTTCACAGAAAAATTTCATTTCAAAATGTGAAACGTGGTTTGCAAATAATCATGGCTTAAAGAATTTCTTTCTCACCAAATCATGCACACATTCATTAGAACTTGCAGCGCTTACACTTGGAATTAAAACAGGCGATGAAGTAATTATGCCTTCGTTTGCATTTGTAGCTTGTGCCAATGCCATAGCACTGCGCGGAGCAACTTGTGTATTTGTGGATATTGAACCAAACTCAATGAACATTGATACAACAAAAATCGAAGCGGCAATTACACCAAAAACAAAAGCAATTCTCACTATCAATTATTCAGGTGTTGCTTGTGATTACATAGCGATTAAAAACATTGCGCAGAAACACAAGCTATTTATTATTGAAGACAATGCGCACGGTACAGGAGCTAAACATGGAGAGAATTCTCTTGGCACCTTTGGTGATATTTCCACTTTTAGTTTCGACCATTTAAAGAATATCAGTTGCGGACAAGGTGGTGGAATCGGTATCAATAATGAAAGTCTACTTGAGAATTTCTTTGTTCATTATGAATTCGGAACTAACCGAAGAAATTTTTTCAAAGGAAAAGCTGACCGTTATGAATGGAAAAACCTCGGCTCTAATTTTCCGCTTTCAGAACTGAATGCAGCTATGCTTTATTCGCAGTTAGAAAATATTGAGAAGATAAACGACCGCTTTGTTCAGTTTTGGAATTTGTATTTCGAAAAACTAACCGTTCTAAAAACACAGAATAAAATTGGCTTACCGAAACTTTCAACTGATTTTCACCACAACGCCCATTGTTTTTTTATAAAAACAAAAAATGAAGAAGTGCGCAACGCGCTCATTCAGTTTTTACAGACCGAAGAGATCAGTGCACAGTTTCATTACCCCCCTTTACACAGCAGCGAGTTTGGTTTAACCGCAGGAAGATTTAACGGCAACGATGAATTTACTACCATTGAAAGCAAAAGTCTTTTGCGTTTGCCGCTCTATTACAACATGACCCTTGCTGAGCTAAATCATGTAGCATCTAAAGTTCTTGAGTTTTACTCGACAAATGTCAGCTGACATTTACAATCAACCATTCTTTTATTTTTACTTCAAATTCAGAATTATGAAAACCAAATTACTTTTTGTTGCTTTTGCACTTAGCTCGTTTCTTTCTTCCTGCAAAAAAGATTTAGTTACTGCGTGGGTGGGAACGTATATAGGCGTAGCAGGTAGCACCACGGTCAATCATGTTGTCATATCTAAAGTAGATGACAGTACAATAAAAATTGAATTGCAAACAGGTGTAGGCGGAACCTATTATACCTATGCAACTATGGGCAGCGGTAAAGTGACAACCTCGTCATCGGTGGCTATAAATGAAGATGGCACGGTGTACGGTTACACGGGGCTTTATCACATCACAGGTGGCGGTTCGCTAAGCGGAAATAACCTTACGCTTAATGGATCAGCCACACAAAGCGGAGCTGCTACGCTTTATTATACTTTTCAAGGAAGCAAGTAATACCAAAAATGAATTACACACTCATAACCGGAGCCAGCAAAGGAATTGGAAAAGCATTTGCGCATGAATGCGCCAACAGAGGAATGAATTTAATTCTGGTAGCTCGCTCGCAACATCTACTCGAAGAATTAGCCCTAGAACTTTCGAAGAAAAACATCACCGTTCACACACACACTGCCGACTTACTTGACCATAGCGTGCACAAGAAAATTTTTGATTGGATAAAAACGAACAGATGGAACGTAAACATGCTAATCAATAATGCCGGTATGGGTTACTTCGGCAAATTCGATGAAAAACCATTGGAGAAACATTTGGAAGTAATGCACTTGAATATGGATTCCATGATTCGCATGGCGCACGAATTTTTGAATTCCAGCGACCCGAATCAAAAAAGATATTTACTCAATACATCGAGCACTGGTGCGTTTCAACCTACTCCATACATGGCTGTGTATTGCGCTTCAAAATCTTTTATGCTTTCATTTTCTGAAGCTATACGTTTTGAACTACGCAAACAAAACGTAAACGTAACCGCTCTTTGCCCCGGTGGAACAGAGAGCGATTTTTTTGCACCCGCAGGAATGGAAAAAGTGATTGAAAAAAATTCTCAGTTTATGATGAAGGCTGAAGCGGTAGCTAAAATTGGAATGAATGGTTTAATGAAAAACAAAGCGGTTGTTGTTCCAGGTTTTGTAAACAAAGCAGGAAAAGTGGCGGCTGGTCTTTTTCCGAATAGTATCGTGGTGCCCGGTGCAGCAAGATTTTTTGACGTGTAATATTTCCTAACCTCATTATCGCAGTATGAGCCACATTGCTTTTATTCTCCACGGAAAACTGCGCGCAAACAATCACCTTGTCTCAAAAATTCGTTCTGCCTTCTCTCCCAAGTTTGATTTGAGTTTTTCTTACACCGAATATTCAGGTCACGGAATTGAATTAGCACAAAACATTTCGAACTCAAATGCAGATTACATTATTGCCATTACAGGAGACGGAACTTTCAATGAAGTAATTAATGGCGTTATGCTTTCACCAAACAAAAAAGTGAAACTTGGTTTACTTCCTCATGGCACAGGAAATGATTTTGCCAGAATGCTTGGATTGACCGATGATATTTTGGCATTGAAAAAATTGATTCAAAACAATTCAGTGAAAAACATTGATGTAGGTCTAGCAAGTTTTAAAAACTTGGAGGGGAAAGATGCCTCTCGCTATTTCATCAATATTTCTGATGTGGGTTTGGGCGGATTCATTGCAAAAAAACTTTCTGGTTCTTCAAAGTGGTTAGGAGCT
Source organism: Bacteroidota bacterium (assembly GCA_947476645.1). GTDB lineage: Bacteria > Bacteroidota > Bacteroidia > Chitinophagales > LD1 > Bog-950. The sequence continues at coordinate 10,213 of CANJRM010000034.1, read as the reverse complement.
ACACTTACTTTTCAATGGGCAATCGTAAGCACTTTCCTTACCTACAAACATCAGTTGATGAAAATACGAACCGATGATTTTTTGTATGAAGGAAAAATTCTGAGTTACATTATTGCGAACGGAAAATATTTTGGTGGTGGCTTAGGCATTGCGCCTGATGCAAAACCAGATGACGGGCTTCTTGAAATTGTGTTAGCCACCGAAATTACGTTGTGGGAATACCTCAAGAATCTGACTAAAATTCGCGCTTGTAAAAAAGTAGAACATCCAAAGATGAATTACCTGCGCGCTAAAGAAATTTTTGTTGAAACCGAAAACCAACCCATTGATATGGACGGAGAATTTATTGGTTATTCTCCTATGAAAATCTCTATTGTTCCTCACGCCATTCAAATACTATGTCCTTAAAAATAAAGAAGTCCTTTCCTGTGGAAAGGACTTCTCTTATAAAAACCATTTTCTTGAATCAGGACTTTACTTCTTAAGGTAAACTTTGTTGTCGCTTTTGTCGAGATAGTAGTTGCCACCTTTAATACCTGAGTAAACAGTTTCGCCTTTTGGTCCTTTCAATGCTTTATTGATTGGGTCTCCGGTTTTTGTTCTGCCATCACGCGGTTTCTTTTCAGTGGGAGTAGTAGTCGCTTTCGTTTCTTCTTTCTTTTCAGTTGCTTTTGGTGCTGTCTTTTTCTCCGTTGCTTTTGATTCAGTTCTCAAAGTCTTGGTTTCTGACTTTGCTTTGGGTTCAGCTTTAGTTGAAGTTTTTGCGGTTTGTGCGTTTACATTTAAAGCAATGATGAATGCAATAAACATCAGCGCAAGATTTTTAATCGGTTTCATTTTGTTTCATTTTAATTATGAATTGTGTTTCTGACTTCAAATCTAAGACAGAAATTATTTAAGCCATTTCTTTAACTTTCTCTAACAACAGTTTCGGTTTAGTGTGGTTCATGACCATGCTGCTCTTGCAGTCTCTTTATCCAGGCTTCACGTTCAGACGGAGTCATATTTTGTAATTGCTTCATCATCTCCTGCATTTCAACACCACCAGGCATTCCTGCACCCTCCTGCTTTGTGTACCCCGATAAACTAAACAACGTGGATGGATTATTTCTCTTCTCTGCCTTTACTAAATCAATCCGCACCTCATGCCCGTGGTCTATAGATTTTATTCTTACCGGAAAGCCCACCGCTCCTTTTGCTTCCATAGCTTTATACATATTTGCTTTGCCGGTATATTTTGTTTTTACTTTTGCAAAATCTGCATAGCCCTCAATTTCTGTAGTCGTCCACATTTCCATTTCATGATTGCTTCCTTTTCTCTTTACACGAACATGCTTGCAGGTGTAATTGTTCGTCTTGTCAATTCCGAGTAAGGTCACTTCATAATCACTTTGCGGATAATCCTTCATGTCTTCGGGTTCTGAAGTAGAAGTAAACTCACTGTATGTTTTATCTTTTTCATTAAGCATGTAAACTGTGTTTACGCTACTTTTTAGTGTGAGCATGGTGATGTTTCCCAGTCCCGCGTTAGCAGCGGGCAAGTTCATGTTCATTTCGGTGCGGTTGTTACCGTCTTGTGAGTATGCTTTCATTAAGCCGTTCACAATTTCCTTTTCTCCGGTAGTAGAAATTTTCATCTCGATATAAACGCCTTGGGCATTTATAGCAGTAACAAGTAAAGCGCAAAAAATGAAAGCCAATAATTTTTTCATGATTGAATGTTTTAGTGAAACGAAAATAAATTTATTTCAGAAGACAGAAGATAGGTTTACGCGTTCGGCAATGAAATTCTGAAGGTAGTTCCTTTACCAATTTCAGAACTGCGAACTATAATTTTCCCGTTGTGATATTCTTCCACAATTCTTTTAGTGAGTGATAATCCTAATCCCCAACCTCTACGCTTGGTAGAATAGCCGGGTTCAAAAATTGTTTCAAATTTATTTTTCGGAATTCCCTTTCCTGTATCTGTAATATCTATGTGGACGCTATTAGAATCACTGCTGACTTCCAAATCAATTTCGCCTGTTCCATCCATTGCATCAAGCGCGTTTTTCAATAAATTCTCTAGCACCCAATCGAAAAGTTGATTGTTGATACTGATGCGCAAGTCATCTTCGCAAAAAATGCTGAAGTGCGCTTTTTCACTAGCGCGCTTACGCATGTAGTCCACGTTACGTTCGAGCGTTTCGCGCACACTTTGCGCGGTAAGTTGCGGCACCGAACCAATTTTCGAAAAACGATCAGCTACTAAAGTGAGGCGCTGAATATCTGCATCAAATTCATCGAGCAGTTTTTCATTTCCTTTCATTCCTTCTATATCACGCAATAATTCCACCCAACCACTAAGCGATGAAATAGGAGTGCCGAGTTGATGCGCGGTTTCTTTTGCCATACCCACCCAAACTAAATTCTGTTCGGCTCTGCGCGCGTTGCTGAAAGCAAAATAAGAGATCAGTAGAAACACGGCAAAAATTCCCAGTTGCACAAAAGGAAAAACGCGCAGTTGTTTCAACGTTTGCGAATCATCATAATAAATGTAGCGGTAAACACCTTCGCCCAAATCTGCCATGATAGGTTCATGCGCTGCCTGCATTTCTTTAATCATTTTGAGCACAGCATCATTGTCATTCATTTTTACGGAATCAATATTGCCGTAATCAATCACGTTCATTTTTTCATCGGTAAGAATTACAGGTGCTGAAGCCGTGTTCACCACTACTTCCGAAATAAATGTTTCCACCAAATCACTAAGTGTTTGCTTGAGTTTGGTGAAAAGGTTAGAGTCTTTGTAGTAGATAAAATTCTTGTTGATTTTATAATCGACCAAGATTGGCGGATAGCTGGAAAATTCCGCAATAGTTTTTTGCGGCAACTCGAAAAATGTTTTCACCGCTGGAATTTCAATGTTTCGCGCACCCAGAATATTTCCTTTTTCATCTACAAGAATGGCAGGTATATCATTGTTAGAAGTAACAATCTCATTGAAGAAGGTGAGCATTTCATTGTCTTCTACTTTCAAAACAAACTTGGTGGACTGCGCATACACATTCACTTTTCTTCGTTCATCGGCAGCCAATTTTGTGAAGAGTTCTTTGGTGTAGCGAACCAAACGCGCTTTGCGCGCAATCGCCTCAGCCCACAAACGCGCTTTATATTTTTCTTCATCGGCAATCTTATTGGCAAGATGATTTGTATACACGAGCGTGCTAAGCCCTATTAAAACTCCGCACAAGAGAAGGATAAGTTTAAGATTTGATTTGCGAGAGTAAACGTCCATGAAATACTAATTCGAGAATTCGGAAATTTGAAAATGAGTAAATGAAATACAAATACAAGATGCAAATACAAATTCAATTCGCGAACAAAAAAACAGCTGTTGTCTAAATGCTTAATACTAACTTGTTTCATCCCGTTTCAAACGGGAACTCACTACTTTTCTATCGTATCAAAGTCCATAAACTGCGGTTCCTCTTTCACATCAAAATATTTTTCCTCGCGCTTTTGTTCGTTCTCATCAATTTTCTTTCGCGAGTTGTTCAGCAAATCTTTGAGCACTTGCCGTTCGTTTCTAAAATCGGTTTGAACTTTTTTTCGAATTCCCGCTTTGTCAAACTTAATATTCAAATTATTGATTGGTCCGGTTAAGGTAAGATACAGGTTCACTCCCTCATACGGGTATTCTTCTATAAATTGTTCGTTGCCCGTGTTCCGTCTGAATTTTTGTGCCAGCAGTTTATGAAGGTTAACCTTCAAATGATAATCCACCGTGTTATCGAAATAATGAAAACCAAAAAACATAAGATTAAGTGCCGAAGTTTTTATTTCAAATTCGGGAACATCTATACGTCCGTTTGCAATTTTTATTGTGTTCTCTAAATCGGCAAAGCGAATATTTTCCAATTCTTCAACGCGTACAAATTTTGAAGCCGCGCGCAGTGGTTCAAACTTATTCAACTCTCCATTCGTAATTCTGAACTCAACTACCGATGCTAAAGTTTTCATGTCGAGGTCTTTGTAGTTTCTCCAATCGGCATTCAAAGAAATTGAAGTGCTCACTTTCCCTTTCAGATGTTTGTCGGTTAACGTACTCTGACCGAAGTTTTCACACTCGCTGAAAATTTCGGGAATGTTCAAATCCACCGCCACCAAATCTATTTTCATAGAGAGTGTGTTGTCGGTTGTAAAAGCAATTTGTCCGGTAGTCTTCAATTCTCCAGCCATTGCATTTGCGCGTAAATGATTGATTTGAACAATTCCCGGAGATACCTGCAAATTGGTTTTTACATCATCAAACTGCATCTGCCTGAAAATAAATTTCCCTACTTCTACATCTACATTTCCCTTCATACTGAATATCTCACGCGGATTTATTTTTTCGCGCAATGCTGCCTGCGGACGATTCTTTTTACCAAACGCATCGAGCATTGCACTCAAATTGAAGGTTTGCATTTTCACTTTACCGTTTACACCAAGCACCACATCGTTTGCTTTGCGTTTTACCGCAAGATTGTAAGCAAAGGCAAAAAGGTTTTCGATATTTCCCGAGAAATTAAAATCGGTGCTCAGAAAATTCAGCGTAAAATCATTCGCTTCAATAATTCTGTTGTCATATTTCAGCAGGCCATTGATGTTACCATACGAAATTCCGTTTTGGCGAAACTCCACTCCTTCCATTTTGAACTCGCCCGAGCCAAACAGTGTTGAATTTTCTACATCCGAAAAATCAGTCCTCTTTCCCTGCAAATGAAAATTAGAGAACGTTACAGTGCCGTCAATATCCTGAATTACAGAATCGGGAATGAAAGTGCTTAGTTCGTTCAAATGCAAAACGCCATTGGCAGAAAAATTGAAAACAGGATTGGAAAGATTCTCCAATGAAAGTTTAAAATCAAACGGCTCGTTATTCAAAGTACAATCGAAATTGCTGATGATGATTCTGTCATTACCTTTCGCATCTAATTCATAACTCGCTTTCGCATTTACCTTTTGCAACAACTTGTTGTAGCGACTCAACTTTATCTCGCTGTTTTTTAAATCGGCCGAAACTTTTACCGAAGGGAAAACAGATTTACCCAACATACCCTTCACACTCACAGCAATTGCATATTCTCCGCTCCCTGTAGCTTCATTAAAACTCGTCTTATACTTTTCAGGGAAGAGCGAAAACAACTGCTGCATATCATTGCCTTCATTCTTCAAATTGAAATTGAGTTGTGTTCCGTTTTTCAAAAGCGAAAAAAAACCATTGATGTTGAATTCAGATTCATCAATAGAAATCTTGCCGTTTTTGAAACTGTATTTGTTCTTGCTTTTATCAACGTTCAAAACTGTTTGTGCTGAAATATTTCGGTTACTCAAAAACTTTTCTCCGTTCGCTTCAATTCTATTTACTCTGATTTGACTTTTAGCAGTCAACTCAAAATTTTCCTCATCAAAATTGCCGCTCATTATCACTTCGTTCACTTTCGCCTCAATGTTCGTTGTCTGCGATTTGTCTATGTAAACAAACTTCACTTCCTTTATCTGTGCCTTCTTTATTTGTATCGCAAGTTTTTGTTTTGAATCGTTCTTACTTGGTTTCAGAATGTCAAAATTCATTTTGCCCGATTCATCTTTATACATATTCAACTCGCCATTGCGCAGTACAATTTTCGAGAACTCAATTTTGTCGCTGAATAAAGAATAGATATTACAGAGCAGAGAAATCTCTTCTACCCGCAACAGCTTTTTGTTCTTGGTATCGAACTTATCGTCAATGCTCACCTTCGAAAAAGTAACCGAGCCATACGGAAAGTGTTTGAATAAAGAAAGTGAAATGCCGCCTTCCACTTTTACAGGAACAGTAACGCGCGCGTTTATTTCCGTAATAAGACCTGTCTTAATTTTCGCCTCTAAAACAAAAGCTGTTACTACTAAAAGTGCTGCAATAACAACAAGCACAGAGAGCGTGATGAGCACAAACTTCTTCCATCTGCTTTTTGGGCGAATGCTGTTATTGTGCGGTAAATTATTTTCGGTGCTCATCTGATTAAGGTGCAATTACTACAATACAACGAAGCCTGCTTCACAAAATTTCATTCGTAGTTTTGCGCAAGTTAGTCAGTATCAAAAAAAACTATTTTCACACGTCTTCAAAATCTGATATGAGAAAGAATCTGTCCGCATTCACCCTGTTGTTTCTTTTTACTGCCTTACAAGCCCAGGTAAACAGAAATATTCCACCCGTTAGCAGTTTAGTATCTTCTGAATTTTTCACAACACTTGCTCAAATAAATCTCCCGCCTTTTAATTTGCAGGCAGCAATAGAATTAGATAAAGCAGAAGCAGAAAGAAATGAGATGCCGAAGTTTTCGCGCTCCATATTCACCGATATTACTTTTAAAAATTCGGGAACATGGACGGTGTTGCCAAACGGAAGCCGTGTTTGGCGGTTGCAAATAACTTCAAAAGATGCTGAAGCACTTTTGCCTTATTTCAAAAAATTCTATTTACCTAAAGGTTCTTCATTTCACGTTTACACGCCCGACCGGGAAGAAATGATTGGTGCTTTTACCAATGAAAACAATCCGACTGATGGCTATTACGCTACGGGTTTAATACACGGTGAAACCTGCATACTTGAATATTTTGAGCCGCTTGAAGTAAAAGACAGAGGAGAAATTTGTTTGAATGAAATAGGTCACGCTTACCGTTGGGTAGAAAATTATTTTCCCAAAAAACATAAAGCCGGTGGAAGCCCATTGAGTTTTAATCAGTCTGATGTGTGCGAAGTGAATGTGAATTGCAGTGAAGGGGCAGCTTGGCAAAATGAAAAGCGCGCAGTTGCCTGCATTATTGTGCAAAGCAATTTCGGTCAGGGTTCGTGCTCGGGCACTATGATAAATAATGTGCGGCAAGACTGCACTCCTTATTTGTTGAGTGCGCAGCATTGCACAGAGGGCACAACCACTAATCAATACTCGCAGTGGTTGTTCTATTATAATTTCGAAGCCCCTACCTGTTCAAATCCTTCAGCTATTGGTCACCTGGGCGATTACTTTGTAACGGGCTGCACAAAAAAAGCCGATAGCAATGATAACGGTGGTGATACAGGTTCCGATTTTTTATTGTTGCAATTAACTAACACACCACCCGACACTTTTCATTTATACTATGCGGGCTGGAGTGCTGCGAACGTGGCTTCCGATTCTGGCGTTTGCATTCATCATCCTTATACCGACATGAAAAAAATTTCGACTTACACGCAAGCAACGGTAAGCGATACCTGGAATACGGTTGCCGGTACGCACTGGCGCACGCGTTGGGCGGCTACTACAAACGGACATGGTGTAACCGAAGAAGGTTCATCGGGCAGTGCTTTGTTTAATAAGAATAAGCAAATAATAGGCACGCTTACAGGAGGCGATTCGTATTGCAGCACTCCAAACGCTGCTGATTATTTTGGAAAGCTTTCTTACCACTGGGTTAGCAACGGAACAACTAACAACCTCCGTTTGAAACCGTGGTTAGACCCCGACAGCACAGGCACAATTTCTTTAAATGGCAAAGATGCTATTTGCAATGCTACGGGAATCAATCGCGTGGAAGAGAATATTTCTTTGCGTGTTTTTCCGAATCCTTCGAACGAAGTGTTCAACTTGCAGTTTGATGAAACAATGGAAAAAAGTGTTCGTGTGTTTGATGCTTTAGGCAGAATTATTTTTGAAAAGAAAACAAACGAACAGAACTTCGCGATTGATTTAAGTGGAGCAAGCAAAGGCATTTATATTTTAGAAACACAAAGCAGTTTGGGCAAGGCACAGCAAAAACTAATTTTGAAATAAAGAGCATGCAAAAAATATTTCTTTCGGCTTTCGGCTTTCTTATTCTTATTGGTTCGTGCACCACACAAAAACAAAACGGTGCGGCTTCGGCTCCTGTGGAAGATACAATCACCGATAATTCATTTCGGAAGTTGATAAAGGACAAAGAGCTTTATAATTCAACTACAGAGTTGGTTCCGCTTGATACCGTTTATCTTTCAAAAGACACTTTGCATTTGCTAACGAAAAAAATACAAGCATGCGATGCCGATAATTTTAGTCTGATGTGGAACGGAGCCATGATGAAATCATTGCCGCCACAAACCAACGTAAAACTTTTTCAATTACTCGATACGCAATGCAAAGAGCGCCATCCATTTCATCTTACCTTTAATATTTCTTCTTTACAAATGCGAAGAGATACTGCGCTTGCCAACCACGATTCGCTGGTGGAGAAAAGCATTTTGATTCATGTGGGCAATTGGGGAAGAACCGTGAAGTACAGTTATAAGAAGTAGCAGAGCGTTGTCACCCTGAGCCTGTCGAAGGGTTTCGTAATAGAAGATGCTTCGACAAGCTCAGCATGACAAATTGGTCTGTCACCTTGAGCCTGTCGAAAGGTCGACAAGTTAAGCATGACAGAGTGCATCCCACACCACCAATAATTTTGTTTATTCGCTCCATGAACTTTCTTGATTTCGAAAAACCTATTGAAGAACTTTTTGCCGAGCTGGAGCGCGTAAAAACTGATGAGCACGAAAGTCATACTTCTATGCAGCAGAAAGTTTCGGAACTCGAATATCAGATTCGCGATAAGCAAAAGGAAATTTATTCGAACCTTACCACCTGGCAGCGCATTCAGGTGAGCAGGCATCCTGACCGCCCGTATTCGCTGTTTTATATCGAATACATCTGCAACAAATTCATTGAACTTTTTGGCGATAGAAATTTTAAAGATGACAAAGCTATTGTTGGCGGACTGGGTGATATTGACGGCAAGACCTACATGTTTATTGGTCACCAAAAAGGAAGCAACACAAAAGCAAGACAGTATCGCAATTTCGGAATGCCGAACCCCGAAGGTTATCGCAAAGCATTGCGCTTGATGAAGCTGGCGGAAAAATTCAACAAGCCGATTATTACGTTGATTGATACACCGGGTGCATATCCAGGTGAAGAAGCCGAGGCGCGCGGACAAGGCGAAGCCATTGCGCGCAACCTGATGCAGATGGCGGCTTTGAAAGTTCCTGTGCTGTGTATTGTTATTGGTGAAGGTGCATCGGGAGGTGCGTTAGGAATTGGAGTAGGTGATAAATTATTGATGTTGGAGAACACCTGGTATTCGGTTATTTCGCCAGAGTCATGCTCGTCTATTTTGTGGCGCAGTTGGGAGCATAAAGAAAAAGCGGCTGAAGCATTGAAACCTACTCCGCAGGATTTATTGAAGTTCGGAATCATTGATGGCATTATAAAAGAACCACTCGGTGGTGCACACGCCAGCCCCGAAGAGATGGCGAAAACATTGAAGCGGGTGATTCTTAAAAACATGAGCGAGCTGACTTCGAAAACAGCCGAAGAACGAATTGAACAACGCATTCAAAAATATTCTGCCATTGGCGTGTATGAAACCATTGATGATAAATAGCGGGCTATGAAATTGTGGGACGACATACGGAATTATTTCTACCAGAAAAATATTGAGGGTAAACTAAGAGGAGCAAACACCAAACGCCACCTCACTAATCTGCACGATGCCAAAACCATAGGCATTGTTTACGACAGCACAAACCCTGATAACGATATTATCATTACCAAGTTTGCCGAGCATTTGCGTAACGAAGGAAAGACCGTGGAAATTCTGGCTTTTATCAACGACAAAAAGATTGACCACAAAGCCGATATTGAAGTGTTCAACACCAAAAACATCAACTGGAATTTAACCCCTGCCGATGAGCGCGTAGAAAAATTTGCCGCTAAAAATTTTGATTTGTTTCTCGCGTGTTTTCTCGAACAAAATTTTCCGCTCGAATATGTAGCGCGTGTTTCTGCAGCCAAATGGCGCATAGGGCATTTCGATGAAAACAAAACCGACTACTACGAAATGATGATTAACACAGGCGGCAAAAACGATTTGCAATACTTCTTAAATCAAACAACCCATTTTTTAAACGAAATAAAATATGATTCAAACTAAACTACGCGGAACGGGAGTGGCACTGGTAACTCCGTTCACTAAAAAAGGAAAAATTGATTACAAAGCCTTAGGCAAACTGATTGACCATTGCATTAACGGTGGGGTTGAATACCTCGTTTCGCTGGGCACTACCGGAGAAAGCGTAACGCTGAGCAAGGAAGAAAAAGCCGAAGTGCTTCGTTACACCGTGGAGAAAAATAAAGGGCGTGTTCCTGTT
>CANJRM010000033.1 GCA_947476645.1 Bacteroidota bacterium | reverse complement strand
GTACCTGTCCTCAAAGTTTTATGACCATGAAAGCCGGTATTGAAGAAGCTATCATTCGCTCGGTGCCCGAAATAAAAGGAGTGGTGGCTGTTAATCTGAAGCCCGAGTAAATCATAGTTTACATTATACAAAACACAAAAGCCCCGAGTACTCGGGGCTTTTGTGTTTTGTATAATGTCAGGCTGAGCTTGTCGAAGCCTTTCGGTTAGTATTCTTCGACAGGCTCAGGATTACAGTTCTCTCTCTACTCCACCACCAACTTACCGTTGGCTACTTTCTTTCCGCTGGTTGAAAGCTTATAGAAATAAACGCCCGCAGGCAGTGCATCGCGTTTCAGTTCAAACTGTTTGGTTTCAATAGAAGGAATGGTATTGAGCAATCTTCCGGTTACATCAAACAAACTGAAATCAAATTTCTCTTTCAATCCATCCACTTTAATGGTAGTTGAAGTGCTGAAGGGATTTGGAACTGCACTTACCGAAACATGTTCCATGTTACGCACTTCAAAAATGTAACTCGGTTCGCTTACGCTATCGGTTACGGTGTTGGTTAAAATAGGGTCGTTGTAATCAAACACAATAGAGGCGCGATTGCTGATATGGCTTCCTATTGGCAAATTGCTTTTCTTCTTCACGCTGAACTTCACAAAGCCCTTGCTCGCTGGTTCGTTAGTAGCACTGTCTACCAAGAAAACCGGATTAAACACCCAGGTCAAAATTCCTTGTCCCGAAATATTGAACTCGCTGTAAGTATGGCTCGAAGCCAGATTGCGAACAGAGGCAACATCAAGATTGGTATCCAAGGTATCTTTCACAATCACAAACCAGGTAGTATCGGTTCCTGTGTTTTGAAAATGAATAGTGTAAGTCAACACCGAATCTTCTTCCAGAATTGCGCCCGCAGGTTCCACTTCTTTTTCGTTCGGGTCGCGCGAACTGTTTACCAGTTCAGAAAAATGCTGATGGTTATTTGAAGAATCGCAATCACCCACGGTTGGAGTAATCCAGAAATCGCTTTGCAATAAATACCCCGGAGGTGTAGCAGCCGAAACAGTGAAGTGACAAGCCCCGCGATAACTCCAGTTGCCCACATTGCTCACCACCCAACTCAACGTGCGCGCAGCAGCGTTGTGTGTAGGCAGTGGAGGGTCGCTTGAGTTGTAAGTAAGATTAGCATCGTATTTAAAAGTAACGGTAGCATTATTTACAAAAGGCGTATTTGATTGGTTGAAGTAATAAATCCAATAGTCTTTCGCAAAACCCGGGTTAGCAGTAGTCCAGCCGGGGTGCAAAGCCAAATCAAATCCGGCAGCATTATTAAATCCAAAATTATTATTCGGAGAAGTATTATTGAAACTGCCGAAGTAAACAGGGTTTATATTTCCGCAAGGCGTTAAATTTCCGCAGCTTCCGTAATAATTATAGGAGTGAATGGTAAGTGTAAATGTTCCTGTGTCGTGAACAAAAATGGTATAGTTACCACCCGACCACGAAGAACCCCACTCGGTAATACTGCCGTTAGTAGCAGCTATGTAATAGCCGCTGAGGTAAGTATCGGCACTATCAAAAATGCAATTGTTGTTTAAATCATTAAAAATATTCCCGCTAATGGTGTTGTAGCAACTGGTGCTTAAATAAGTAGTTCCTGTGCTTGAACAACCGCCTGCATCGGTTACCACTACGCTGTAATTTCCAACTCCTAAACCGCTAGCGGTTGGTGTAGTTTGGTTATCGCTCCACAAATAAGTATAGGGCGGTGTGCCACCGTAAGAATTAGCTGTAAGCGAACCATTATTTACTCCACAGTTTGAGGGAGAGGTTAAACCAATATAGGTATAGAAACTATAGCTACTAAAAGCAATATTAGCACTATTAGCAACCATACATCCTAAGGCATCGGTAACTGTAAAACCATAATGACCTGGCGCAATGTTAGTAGCTACTTGGGTAGTTTGAGGCGGCACGGTTCCCCATAAATAAGTATAACCCGGAGTTCCACCGCTTGCATAAATAGTAGCACTACCCACATTTAAATTAATACACGATGCCGAAACACCCACCGCAAAAGCAGTTAAACTGCTGGCGGCAGTTAAATTATAAGTGTTGGTTGCCGAGCATCCCGTGCTGTCAGTAATCGTAAGCGAATAATTTCCCGAAGAAAGATTTATAATAGAATCGGCTGTTGAACCCGTACTCCATAAATAAAAATAAGGTGGCGAACCTAGGCTTGGATTAGCTGCTAATCTGCCCGTATTTGGACCAGCGCAATTGGGTTGCTGAATCAAACTAATTCCAGCTATAAGACCACTGTTGAAAATAGTATCTAAAATAGTATTCCCGCATCCGCTTGCGTCAGTATATTGAATTACAAAAACATATCCCTGCCCTTGAATGGAATAAGCATGATTAAGTACATTGCTTACAAGCGATGAATCCTGTGTGCCGTCTGCCCAGTTTACGTAGTAAGGAGCAGTGCCGTTGTTGATCGTAAGCGAGGCATTGCTTACCGGATGATTGCAATCAATATCGTTACCCGTTAAAGTTGCTGATAAATTATTAGGAGCAGTAATTGTTGAACTTGCACTAGCTGAGCAACCGTTCATGTCTGTGAGAGTAAGGATGTAATTACCTACACAAAGATTTGTGGGGTTTTGTACTGTTGACCCATTGCTCCATTGAAAAGCGTAAGGTGATGAACCTCCAGTTATAGAACTATGAATAGATCCATCGCATGAACCACAGGTAGTAGCGGCAGTATCAAGCAAGGCAACAGTAATAGGTGTTGGCTCCATTATAACGGGATTTCCGAATGCGGTGCATCCGTTTGCATCGGTTATCGTTACCGAATAAGCTCCAGCCGGCATATTAAAAGCCATAGATGTAGTCATACCATTTGACCAAATATAAGTGTAAGGTGGAGTTCCGCCATTGGCAGTTACAAAAATACTGCCATCAAATCCTGCAAAACAACTAACGTTTACTGTGTTTAAACTGAACGATAAAGGAGCAGCAGGTTGAAGAATAACAATGCCCGTTAAAGTGTCAATAGGCAAATAACTATTATCGAAAATAGTTACGCTGTAAGTTCCTGCACACAAGTTGCCTGTACCCTGTGCTGTATCACCATTTGACCATTCAAAGAAAGCCGCTGAGCCCCCTAATCCTGATAAGATGGCAGAACCATTGCACATGCCAAAACAGGTGACATTCGTTGTGTTTACAGTTTGTGCTTGGGTGAAATTGATAAAGGAAAAACAGATAATCAGGAGAAGTAAAATCTTTTTCATAGTGGTTAGGTTAGTGTAGAATGGTATAAAGACAAACGAAGAAGTGAAATGGTTGTATGCAAGAAAAGAGATGCTGTTAATCCTTCGTATAAACATACGCCCACCAAATCAATAACAACTGAACAGGCAAACGAACATAAAGCGCAACAGCAGAGAAACTCCATTCACTTGCATGCAGCGCCATATTTATATTGGCAGGAAAAATGGCAATGAGCAAGGCTATTATACCGTAAGCAGAAAATTTTCTTGTCGCAGTAAAACAAAGTCCTATGGCTAAAATTATTTCAGCGGCACCGCTGATAATATTCAAAGCAATAGGATAGGGAAGGAAACCATTGAGCATTTTTAAATAAAACTCGGGATGAATAAAATGATTAGCACCTGCAAGCAGATACAAAAAAAGCCATCAAGTAAACTGTGTATTTTTTCATTGGTGTTTATTGTATTACATTTTCAAATTACCGAATTCTCACATTCTCAAATTTGAGTTTAGTGTATTCTATCTCCTCTCACATCTAATTTCTGCATTACTCCTGCTTCATATTCCAGCCATTCATTCCATCGCGAAAGAACTTTGTCTTTGTCTCCCAACTCACAAGCCATATCTAAAAACAAACGGTAGTGTCCTGCTTCGCTTATCATTAAGTTTTTGTAAAACTGTTTTAGTTCTTTGTCTTCAATATTTTTTGAAAGCAATTTGAATCGCTCACAACTGCGCGCTTCTATTAAAGCTGAGAACAATAATTTCTCAATCAAACCATTTGTTCTTGAATCACCATGACGAATGTACTTCAATAGTTCGCTCACATATTTGTCTTTGCGTTGCAAGCCAAGTTTTAATCCGCGTTTTTTCAAATGCTCAATTACCAATTCAAAATGTCCCCATTCTTCTTTTACAATAGGAGAGAGGGCTACTACTATATTTTCGAAGTCGGGATAATTCTGAATTAAGGAGATGGCTGTGGAGGTTGCTTTCTGTTCGCAGTAAGCGTGGTCGGTTAATATTTCTTCAATTGATTTTCCTGCCAGGTTTGCCCATCGCGGGTCTGTAGGTAATTTTAAGCCAAGCATTTTGTAATAGATAGATTTTGTAAAACTGAAGCGGCAAATGTAAAATTGTTTGAAAAGGAAAGACTACTGTCATCCTGTGCATGACATTGACTTTTCTATTCGTGTATTCGTTGCATTAACTAAATTCACTCTCATGAAAAACAAATACCTCTTCCTCATCAGCTTTGTTGTGTTTCTGATAACCATGCAAGGCATGCTCTATACCGAAAAGCTCGCTACCTGCGGAGCGCAAGTAATTATTCCGTTGGAGTTAGCGCCTTCAGCTATAGCTTTTAAAAGTTTGTTGAACAGCAGTTGTAATTTAGATTGGATTGAGCGCAACACGCAACTCGATTTTCTTTTCATTCTTACTTACACTGCTACCATCTTCTTTGCGTTGAAAGGCTTGACCGAATCTTCCACATGGTTAAAGAGCAAGCAAAAATATTTGTGGTTGGTTATTCTTCCCGGTGTATTAGATGCGATTGAGAATGTTCATCTCATCAAATTTTTACGACTTGATATTTCTCAAATCAGCGATGCTTCTTACAATACGTATTCGTTGTGTGTGCACACTAAATTTGTTTTGCTGATAGCATTGGTATTAACCATAGCTCTACTATCGGCAAAAGAAGTTTACCAATGGATTTCAACAAAATAGTAAAGGACAGTATTAGCTTTTCTTAGCTGTGCGTACAAGCACTTCGTCAATCATGCCGTAGTCTTTTGCTTCCTGTGCACGCATCCAGTAATCGCGGTCGCTGTCGTTAGCCACACGCTCCATAGATTGACCCGAGTGTTCGCTGATGATAGTATAGAGTTCGTCTTTCAGTTTGCGAATTTCATTAACTGAAATTTCTATTTCACTTGCTTTACCGCCAATTCCTCCAAGAGGTTGGTGAATCATAACGCGTGCATGTTTCAATGCAGTGCGTTTCCCTTTTTCACCTGCACATAATAAAACCGCAGCCATTGATGCTGCCATACCAGTGCAAATTGTAGCTACATCCATTGACACATACTGCATGGTATCATAAATACCCATACCCGAATAAACTTCACCACCAGGGCTGTGAATGTAAATCTGCACATCGCTGCGGGCATCGCTGCTTTCTAAAAAAAGTAATTGCGCCTGAATAATGGCTGCGATATAATCGTCAATAGGAGTTCCGAGAAAAATAATTCTATCCATCATCAAACGCGAAAACACATCTACCTCACGAAAAGGCATAGAGCGCTCTTCAATAACCGTACGCGTTAAATTTTGAACCGCGTTTGTATTACCGCCATCTATTGGCGAAACACCGGAGTAAACTTTCTTGGTATAATTCTCTAAATGCATACTACTTATGCCATGATGTTTCACCGCATAATTCTTAAAATCCTGGGCTTCTTTAATATTCATAGTTGATGTTGTTTCTGTGATGTAATAATGAATTTGTTTCCTGAGAAATAAAAATGCTTACGCACGATGTAATGTTGACGATTCAACGCACTGTATATTTTTGAATGCTTTTCATAGAGAATTATCGACTTGAAAATTCTTCTACATTTATGGCTCTTAAAAAAACAATTTGTTATGAAAATTAAACTTGTCCTTCTTTCCTTATTGTTGAGTGCCGTTGCTTTTAACTATGCACAAACAACCCCATCTTCCGACCCGTTTGATGTGCAGATGAGATTTTATAAAAGTGCGCTAAAGAATTACGATTTGAATGCCGCAACAGTAGCACTTTATACCATGCAGGCATTGAAACCTGAGCGCACAGATTTAAGCGATTCGCTTGCGCTTCTATATTTTGCGGGTGAGCGTTATCCGCAAGCGTATTTGATTGGAGAAGAAATTTTGAAAAACAATCCTAAACGCAACGATATACTAGAACTTGTTGCAGTGTCTAAACAAAATCTTGGGTTAGTTAAAGAGGCATTAGCTGATTACGAAAAATTATTTGCCGATGGGAAATCACTTTTCTATCTCTATCAAGTGGCTACCCTTCAATATCAGTTGAAACGTTATGGTGAGTGTGTGGCTTCCTTAGACCAGATTATAGGCAATGCAGAATCCGAAAAACAGAAAGTGAATATCCGCGTTCAAAACGGAAGCCAGGATGTGGCAATGCGAGCTGCGGCTTACAACGTGAAGGGTATTTGCGCGCTTGAATTAAATCAGGGAGAAGCAGCAAAAGAAAATTTTGCAAAAGCAGTTCAATTGGCTCCAGAATTTGTTTTGGCTAAAGGGAATTTAGAAGCGGTAAACAAAAAGGAAGCAACTGCTCCTGCTAAAACAACCACAGCACCGGCAAAAACACCTGTTAAAACTACAGCTCAAAAACATTAAGAGATTTAAAATTTTCTTTAAACAAAACGGCAGGAAGTAAATTCTTGCCGTTTTGTTTTTTATGTCAATGCAAAGTCTTTTTCCATTAGCAATCCTCAAGAAGTCTTTTAAATTTGCCGCGGGGTGAGCCTCATACGATCAGCTCCTGTTCAATCCTCCAGGGCGGAAACGCAGCAAAGGCAGACGGTTGAAGCGGTGCGATATGATAAGCTTGCCCTATTTTTTTTCTAAACCTCCCTTTCGGGAGGGACAAATCCAGGTCTTCCACAAACTGTTTATTTCTCTTCGCTAAGTTTTATTTCTGTGCGTTCATATTCGCGCCAATTCTTTCTAACTACTATTTACTAACTACTAATTACTATTCGTATGAAATTCTTCATTGACACCGCAAATCTCGAACACATTAAAGAAGCAGAATCGCTCGGCATTCTTGACGGAGTAACTACTAATCCATCGTTGATGGCGAAAGAAGGAATTAAAGGTCAGGATAATATTCTGAAACACTACGTAACCATTTGCGAAATGGTGAACGGACCGGTAAGTGCCGAAGTAATTTCAACCGATTTTAAAGGAATGGTTGCTGAAGGAAATAATCTGGCTGCACTTCATCCAAACATTGTTGTGAAAGTGCCTATGATAAAAGAAGGAATCAAAGCGATTAAACATTTCAGTGATAACGGAATTAAAACCAATTGCACGCTTGTATTTAGTGGAGCGCAGGCCTTACTTGCAGCTAAAGCAGGAGCTACCATGGTTTCACCTTTCATTGGCAGAATTGACGACAGCAATTGGGATGGCGTTCAATTGATTGAGCAAATCGTTCACATCTATAGAGTGTATGGTTATAAAACTGAAGTGCTCGCAGCGAGTATTCGTTCTGCGCTTCACATTGTAAAATGTGCTGAGGCGGGTGCTGATATTGCTACTTGTCCGCTATCTTCTATTCTCGGTTTGTTCAAACATCCACTTACAGATATTGGCTTGGAGCAGTTTCTTGCCGACTACAAAAAAGTAAACGGATAGTTTTCTGCGAAGCGGAATTTCTGATTAGTATTTATCGAACAACTCAAACGATTTGGTGCTGAGCATTTCACTAGCATCGTTGTAAATTTTCACTTCGTATTTGCCGGGTGTATTGAACGTGTAAGGATACCAGGCAAAAACCCAATCGGGTTTCATTTCCTGGTCAAGAGTTGCCATATACAATTCGTTTCCCTTTGCATCTATGTTGTATATTTTGTAAACCAACTTTGTAGTGCCGAGCGGAACATCGTTTGCCCCCGAAACCATCATATAAATTTTAGCAGTAGTGCTATCAGGACTTGTAATAAATTTTGTGTTGTTGAACTGGCATTTGTAATTATCTACTCCCGTGCAAAATTTAAGCGAGGTTTGACTATGAACTGCGTTTATACAAACCAGCATGATAAACAGCGCGAATACTTTTTTCATTTTATTTCTTTGAACAAAACTATTACTTAAAAGAAGAAAGGCGCGAATATTATTCGCGCCTTTCGTTTATCAAGTTGAGATGTACGCTGAGCTTGTCGAAGCGTATTGAAGGAAAATCCTTCGACAAGCTCAGGATGACAAATCTCTTATGATTTGCGTGGTTCCTTCCATGTGTCTTTCACTTTTGGTTTCCACATACGCAGGTTCCATCCTAAGCCAGCCATAAATTTCAATTCATCTAATCGCATGGCAGAAGGCATGGTGCTTACTACGTGCCCCGTAACGCCTTGCACTTTTGCAAAGAAGTTGAAAATAGAGCCTACGTAATAGTTGAACCCGATTGTAGCAGACAACAAAGGAACAGCAGCGTAAGGTGTTCGTTTTAATACATCACCATCTTTGTATGCAGCCTGCACCAAACCCATGCCCGGAGTGAAACCAATGAAAGGGTCGAAGCGTTGCGGTTTTAAAAAGTGATAGTTGATTCCAAAGAACACCGCATGGTTTGCTTTTAAACCTGTTTGGTTATTGCGGTTAAGTGCAAAGGAATAAAAAGCAGAACCTGTAACTCCCACACGGTCGTCAACAAACACATCAATGTCTCCGTTTAAATATGCCGATGCTGCTTTTTGTCCGAACAAATATCCTCCTGAAAAATTTCCCTGTGTGCGGATACACCCTTTGCGTGTTTCCCAGATTTTTTGCGCAAGCACATTCTGAGAACTCAAACACATGAAGATGAATACCTGTAAAATGTATTTTACCCGTAGTCCATCAACACATTGTATCAATGGATTTGATTTTAGCTTTTGCGGTTCCATAAGTTGAAGATTTTATAGTTAACACTAATACTTATCAATAGATGACCTTCCCATCCTGCGTTTTTATGTTCTTCGATTTCAACATGCCCGTCTTCTTCTTCATGTGCATGCAGTTCTTTTCCTAAATGCAACATGTATTGAGTGGTGAGCGAAATATCGAAACGGGGAGTGATGTTATAATGACAACCTATACCCGCCTGCACAGCAGAACTCAATCGTTGTTTCGCTTCTCCGTTTTCGCCATTCAGTTTTATTCGCGTTAAATCGAAACAGTGTCCGGCAACAACGTAGGGAGTAAACTTTCGTTTGAAACCTTTCGGGTCTATGAGATAATACATCACACTCCACCCGATGTGGTAATCCATGCGCGTAGCTTTGTTGTTGATGTTAGTGGGTAACACATCAGCGTAGAACTCTGTGTTCACGCGGTCAATCAACTGCACTCTGAAATGACCGCCAACACCGGTCGAGAACTCTTTCAAACTGCCATGACTAAACGCGCTGATAGTGTTGCGAACACCGAGAGAGACCGTTCCTCCCTCTTCCTGTTTTTCAAAAAAGGCTTTGATACGCCCGCTGCTTTGAGCGGAAATTTGAAGGGGCGGCTGTAACCCTATTATGAAAATAACTGCCAGCCATCTGAATTGTTTCATGGGAGGTGGTTTTGGTTAGGTAGCAGTTTTTCATAATCGGTGGATTTGAAATTATAACGCAGGGTGCTTGAAAATTATTGTACTGTTTTAGAAAAAATATTTTTTCTCCTATGAAAATCTCTTGTTTAAAGTCGGAACAAATTGCCATCTGTTTCGTTTAATCAAGCAAAATGAAACCGATGAGACAGAATCTCTTTATAGTTTTTGCGCTTGTTCTTTTCATCAGCATGAATTCAAATGCGCAGCATTGTGGCGAAGCATCTATTGCAGATAACGGTGCTTCTGCAAAACTTAAAGACGGTAGCGGTTTCAGCGGCTCGTATGCTTTGCCTTGCATTTCGCAGGGTGCTTATGCCGAACTCACAGTTCCGTTTAAACTTTTTACTACCATTCCACATGGTAATGGTGATGATACTGTTTACCAAATGCGTATTGACCAAATCAGCAATTTGCCTGAAGGCATGTGTTGGTTAAGTACGAAGGCCGATAATATTTACAAAATGAATGAAGGCGGAAACTTGATGTTTCGTGGAATTACAAAAGATAACACAGGTCAGTTTACTTTAAATATAACCATGAGTTTTGACAGGAACGGTGATGGAACTTTCGACAGAACCAATGTGAACTTCAATAAAATTTCTAAGACAGGCAAAATGATTTTGCGTGTAGTGAACTCAAGTGTGAGTTGCGAAATGGTTGATTATTCGTTGCCTGGTAATATTGCAGGTTCGGGAGTTACTACGGCTTCGGGGCAATAATGCTTCGACAAGCTCAGCATGACAAAGAGTTTGTCACCCTGAGCTTGTCGAAGGGTCTTTTATACAATCCTATTCTTCGAGGTTTCCCTTTATTTCTTTCCAAAGCGAATCGAGTTGCTCGTGTTCTTCTATACTGTAATTGTGTTTAGCAATTTCTTTACGCACATAATTGATTCGCTCGTTGGTTAGCGGATGCGTACTTAAAAACTCAGGCACATCACCTTCACTGCCTTCTTCTTTTTTTAGTGCACGAAACAAATCTTCCATTCCCTTTGGGTCAACGTGTTGTTGCTTCATTAGCTTCAATCCGTTTTTATCTGCTTCTTCTTCGAGGGTGCGCGAGTAACCCAATTGCTTTAACTGATTAGCATTTTGAATAACAATGGCTGTGATGCCGCTGGCATCGCCCAGTAAAACAGAAATGAGCATGTAACTCGAAAGACTACGGAAAATATTTTTAGTTGAATGGCGCAACTGCACATGCGAAAACTCGTGAGAAAGAAGTGCCGCTAATTCTTCTGAATTATCCATCGTGCGAAGAATGCCTTCATACACAATTATTTTTCCTCCGGGCAAAGCAAATGCGTTCATCACTTTATCTTTAACCACCACTACATCAATTTTGTAATCGCTTTGATAATGAAGCTGGCGGAAAAACTTATTCATGCGTTTGGAGTTTTCTTCATCTACACTTTCTCCTTCTACCATTTTACTATAAGAAGCATCGCCTAATTGTTTTTCCCATTCAATGGGAACAGTAGCAGCGAGATGTTCTGAAACAGCAGGCAGAATGAAAAAGTAAGAGAGTGCAATCAAAGCAACTACAACAGCAGCTAACACCGCTAAGCCTGCAAAGCCCGTGCTGAACAAAAAGCTGTAAGCACCTTTATGAAATTTCTCAGAAGGATAACTGAGTTTAAGTTCTTCGGCAAAGCGATTGTCGTTTACTTCAATGTACTGATGAGGGTAATCACCATACTTCAAATAAATTTTTCCGTTCGAAGCAAAATCGTTGGCGTGAATCTTAGATGGTTCCCATGAAATAGATTGTGATGAAACGCCATCGTTGTAGTTTATCTGAATGTTGAAACTGTTCAATTGAATTTTAGTCGCATAACCTACTGAACTTTTTCCGTCAAAATATTTTCCTTCAAAGGTCATAGTGGTTACTGATTGTTGTTTTCTGACTCAGGCATTAAGTAACTAATAGCTGAACAAACTAAAGCGAGAATAAGACCTGACCACAGTATTAATTTCGCGTTCGACCAATGCATGAGGTAAAATAAAATCCCCATCGTAATTAAAGCCACAGAAAAATTGCTGATGTAATGAATCAAGATTTCTTTTCGTGTGGTTTCCTGTTTCACAAACGCATATATAAAATGAATGATGGTGAGAGCCCCCATTCCAATAATCAGTAGAAACGGTCCACTGGGAAGGTGCATCAGTTTTAATACGGCAGCTAAAATGCAAATAGCCACAACTGCGATTCTGACTTTCTCATAAATTTTTTTCATGGCATTTGAGAATTAAAAGTCAAGACCTACATCCAACATGCTCAGCAAATCATCGCCTGTTGCATCGGCATAGTTTTCTTCTGTTTGAATAACGGCATCGGGATTGAATGCTCCTTCTAATTCCACATTGTCAATTACCATGCGCATGTTGCGAAGCACCGCCCATGGTGTGCCGATGCCAAGGGTAAATACAATCAAAAAGTAATTGATAATGCCTGTAACAAAAATATCTCCGGGTGTTAAGTCCGATTTGAAACTGAAAACATTTCCATCCTGCTCCAGACGAGAGTTGTTGATAGAAAAATGATTGAGGTTGCGGATATACCAAAACATGTAAATGCCCAAGGTGAAAATGGTGAAGAAGAAACCTTTGAGGTTTATGATAAACAAGTCTCCTCCTTCGCCTTCAAAACTGAATTTGCAATTACCAAGGCGGATGTTGCTTTCTAAATACTTGCGCAGGTTGCAGTGAAACCAACTTGAATAAATGCCGAGCGTGAATACACTCAACAAAATTCCTTTCACACAAATACCGAATAACTCGCGCAGGTTTCCGCGATAACCAAAATGAATTCCTCTCCACGAGGTGCGACTCATTCTATAGCGCAAGCCGCCATGAATAGCCAAAGGAATCAGTAACAAAATTCCAAACAAGTAAATGAGCGAGCCGATGATGGCAAGAAGTTTACTTCCTGAAAATGCTCCTAGTTGTGAAATAAGAATTAGAGCAAACACGATTGCAATTGCTTTTACAAATCCTTTGAACATTTCTTTTCCTGTTCCGTGAAAGGTGAAACGGCTTCCCGCAAATTCGGTTTCGCCATATAAATACTGTAAGTTTTTTGCGCGCGCCCATGGATAATACAATCCGAGCGTGACGATTGTGAGCAATACATTTACGATGAGTATTCCGAAATACTTAGCACCGTCTCCGTAAAATTTTACTTTGGTGGATACAATTTCCATAAGGGGTGGTTTAGTGTGAAGAATGTTGTTTAAAGCAATGTAGAATTAAAACTTGCTTTACAAAAATGCGAAGTGTGGATTACACTTGGAAGCAGATTCTACTCCTTATCAAACTCGTTTCTGTAGCCTGCAATTTTTATTTCGCGGATAGAAGTGTCAACTTTTTGTTTGAGTTCTTTTTTAAAGTCGGTAAGCTTTTTTGCAACAGCGTTATCGCTGGTAGAAATTATTTGCGCGGCAAGAATGCCCGCATTCTTAGCACCATTCAACGCAACAGTAGCCACAGGAACCCCAGAAGGCATTTGAAGAATGGACAACACCGAATCCCAGCCATCAATAGAGTTGGAAGATTTAATGGGAACACCAATTACAGGAAGTGTAGTTACAGCCGCCACCATGCCCGGCAAATGTGCAGCACCACCTGCACCCGCAATAATTACTTTCAAGCCACGCTCACGGGCAGTCTCTGCATATTCCATCATGCGTTCAGGAGTGCGATGCGCGCTCACTACCGTCAATTCAAATTCAACTCCCAAATGTCCGAGCACTTCGGTGGCATCGTGCATAATTTTCAAATCGCTTTCACTGCCCATTATAATTCCTACCAAAGGTTTGCTCATAAAATTTATTTGTTGTAAAACTATAATTAAGAAACAACTTTCAATTGCTGTTTAATCAATTGCGATTTTTCTAAAAGCTCATTCGTATCCTTTCCGGTAATAGTTACGTGTCCCATCTTTCGTCCCGGTTTTGTTTCGTGTTTGCCATAGAGGTGTACATACACACCGCTCATTTTTAAAACCTGATTTAACCCTTTGTATTTTACCGCACCGCTGTGATTTGGTTCGCCAATTAAATTCAACATCAATGATGGTTGAATAACCGAAGTATCGCCCAGCGGAAGGTTTTGAAGAATGCGCATTTGCATTTCGTACTGCGAGCAGTAATTGCCTTCAATACTTTGATGGCCGCTGTTGTGCGCACGCGGAGCAGTTTCATTCACTAAAATATTTCCCTCTACATCAATAAACATTTCGACCGCGAAAATTCCGGGGCTGTCGAGTGCGTTCATTACATCAAGTGCTATTTGCTTCGAGAGTGCAGTTTGTTCTTCGCTTATTTGTGCGGGAGAAAGAAGATAATCCACGAGATTATAACGCGGGTCAAAAACCATTTCAACAGGAGGATACACAGCGGTGTCTCCGCTTTTGTTCTTCGCCACTATCACCGAAATTTCTTTTTGAATGGCTACTAACTTCTCGACTACACAAGGGGCATCGAATGCTTTGGTGAAATCTGTTTGATCGCGAAGTATCTCTACGCCTTTCCCATCGTAACCACCATTTCGTAGCTTTTGCGCGAGTGGAAGAAAGTTGAGATAGCTGTTCAGTTCATACTTGTGTTCTATCAAATAAAATTCGGAAGTAGGAATATGATGTTGTTTGTAAAACTCTTTTTGAAGCCCTTTATCTTTAATGATTTTTAAAGCGCGCGGTCGAGGAAATATTTTCAGACCTTCTTCTTCTAACTTGAAGAGCGCTTCAAGATTTACGTTTTCAATTTCGATGGTGAGGGTGTCAACTAATTTACCGAACGCATAAACGGTTTCGTAGTCTTTGATATCGCCTTCAATAAAGTAATGACAGAGGGAAGAAGCAGGCGGATTTTTTCCTGATTCCAAAACATAAGTAGTTACGTGATAATTAGCTGCGTTTTGCAGCAACATGCGCCCGAGTTGACCGCCACCAAGAATTCCTATTTTTTGCATGAATCTGTTTTCTGCTTTGCGGCACGAAGAAAAGAAAAAGTCAACGCTTTAAATAAAAATCAAATCGTTTCTATTGCCAAATTCTTCTTTTCTGTTTTTGAAAACAGAATCAATGAGCACCACGACACCATTGTTATTCAGGTTTTCGAAACATCTATTGACGAGTTGTTTCAGTTCGGTTTCGTTTAGCGAAAGGCTTTTTTCGTTGATGATAAAGGCATCCTGTTTCACGAAAGAGTAATTCAACGCATCGGCACAAACGAAATTTGTTTTGCTGTGTTTGGAATAGCAGTTGGCTGCTACATCAATTTTATCTTCATCGGCATCTACACCTGTTAACTGACGATTCCAGCTAAGGAAGTGAAGCATATAAATATGGAAACCATAGCCGCTGCCAAACTCAGTAATGCTTCCTTCTCTCGGTAAAGCAGCATTAAGCGTTTCGTAGAATTTTTCATTTCTACTTTCTTTTAATACCAGCCATTCGAGTTCAGGACCTTTATACATGTAGTTCATGCGAAATGGCTGTCGGAAGTATCGCGGTGTTTCGTATTCCACTCTCATTTTTTCAAATTCAGTTTTGAAATAGCGAGAGATGTTTTTTGTGCGGTCGGTATAATTTTCACCAAAGCTTTTATCTGTTGGAGTAATGCGCGGAAGAAACTTCATAGTCATGAATGCATTCATCACCATAAAATCGCCTTTCTTAATGGTGCTGCCGGTGCCATGCAAAAGCATAGGAACAATATCAATATTCAACTGCTCGGCTAAGTAGAATGCGCCTTTATGAAAACGTTTCAATCGTCCATCGGTGGTGCGTGTGCCTTCGGGGAAAATAACAATGGAGTAACCGTCTTTTACAATGTCAACAAACTTTTCAATGGCAGGATCAACGCCTTCCATCACCGGATAGTAATCGGCTAACTGCACCACTTTACCAAACACTGGCGAATAGTAAACCCATTTATTCGTGAGCAAAATCAGTTTAGGGTGTTGCATTACGGTTACGAGAATATCGAGGAACGAAGCGTGGTTTGCAATGATGATTGCGGGCTTAGAGAAATCCATATTTTCTTTACCCAA
This sequence comes from Bacteroidota bacterium, assembly GCA_947476645.1. GTDB lineage: Bacteria > Bacteroidota > Bacteroidia > Chitinophagales > LD1 > Bog-950. The sequence continues at coordinate 12,566 of CANJRM010000033.1, read as the reverse complement.
GTGTTTCTTGCGCACGTTTACCATCATGTAAGTAAGCACCCACAACGACTTATTGACGATGTGATGGAAAAACAGTTTGCGTTTTTTAATGCCTGGATAAGGAACGAGATACAATAGAATATAACCCACCAGTGAAGCGAATAGGCAAACGGTAACGTAGTAGCCAAAGGCAATCCAGAAGAGAATAAGTGTAGGAATTGTCCAGGGTGGTTGTGCTTTTTCTTTTCGGCTTTGAATAAAGAAGTTGTAAAGAAACGGTTGCACGGTTTGCCCGATGATAACCACACAGAAAATTCCGATGATGGAAATGAGCGCGATGGATTTAAGCGCGGGATGTTTTGCAAAAATCAACGCGCCTAAACCAATGAGAATAGTAACTGCCGAAAGAAAAATAGAAACCTTATGCGAAGCCATGGTTTCTTTTCCGCGCTTGAATTTTTCGGTGAGTCCATCGGTAATGAAAATACTGAAGTCATCGCCAAGACCGAAGATGAAAGTAGAGATGATGATGTTAATCAGATTGAACTGCAAACCACAGAGACCCATGATGCCGAGAATCCAAATCCATGTAATGAGCATCGGTAGGAAGGTGATGATGGTGAGTTCTAATCTTCCGTAGCTGATGAGCAATGCGAAGAACACGAGTAATGAAGAGTAGAGCAAAATGGAATTGAAATCGCTGTAAATAATTTCAACGAATTTGTTGGTGATAATTTGCTTATCGAGAATTACGGTGGAGGGATGCTTGGCTAACTCTGCATAGAGTTGTTTGCGTTGTGATTTGTCAACGCGCACCGCATTGATAACGGTTTGTTTGTCTTTTGTTGAAATCAAATACTCATTGCCGAACGCTTCTTTAATGGCGGCAAAGTCTTCATCGGTTGCCGGAGAGTATTCTTTGTTCAACAAGTTTTCGAAACTTGAAAATGCAGTTGCGCTGAATTTGAACTTAGCGCCTTCGCGTTTTAATGCAGCAAGAAGATTTTCTTTTTTCTGCTTCGACCAGTAAGTATTCCATCGCTGTATTTTCTCTTCTTGCAAGGATTGAGAAGGAATGAAGCGACTGAACGAAGAGTATTTCTGCAACCAACCTTTTTGCTTGGCGGTTTCTAATTGTTGCAGGAGCAATTCGTTGTTCTGCAACATTTCTTCCTGTGTTTTTCCGTTGCTGGCAATGAACACCACTTTAGAAGAATCATCCTGTGTAACATCAATTTCTTTTTGCGCTTTAGCTGTTTCGGCATTCATGAAATTGACTTTGTTCAAATCGCTTTCAAAGCCAACTTGCTTGGCATAATGAAAAAAGAAAAACGTGAGCGCTATGATTACAAAAAACACCGCGCCCTGATATTTGATTTTGAAATTGAGCAGTTTCTCTAAGCGCGACTCTTCGGCATCGGGTGTGTGCTCTCTCAGCTTCGGCACAAAGTGCGGAAGAAATATCAGCGCAAAAATGGTAGCTCCCGTTAAACTTAAACCTGCAAACAAACCGAAGTCGTTGAGGATTTGCGATTGCAACAACATGAGCGAAAAGAAAGAACCCACCGTAGTAAAACTGCCGATGGTCATAGGCGAAAGCAAATCGGTGATGGTTTGTTTGACCGAGCCGCAGTGTTTATAGTGACTAAAAAAATGCAGTGAATAATTCACCGCAATCCCCAATACAATAGAGCCCGCACCGAGAGCAATACTCGATATAGTTCCGCGGGTGAGCGCAATAACTGCTATGGAAAACAAACCGCCAAACGCCACAGGCAACATCATAATCAGCGGCACGCGTTTTCTGCGGAAGAAGAAACCGATGAAAAGCAGAATGCACACCACTGTAATGCTCAGTGTCAGCACAGAATCTTTCTTCAACTGGCTGGCATTGCCTGCTGCCACTACCGAGTTGCCGTAGTAAAGAATTTCGATGCCGTCTTTGGCAGCACCAAGCGAGGCAATGGTTTTTTCGAAGCCATCAAACAGTTTTACGTTCTTGCCGGTTTCGCCCGAAGCGTTTTTGAGCGTAATAAAAAGGTAAAGACTTTTGTGGTCTTTGCCCATAATGTAACCATCGTATAGTTGGTAGTTATCGTCTGTTTGCAGCGACTGTAATTTGCGCAGCGCAAGATTAGATATTCCCACTGGGTCATCGGCAATTAGCTTCTTCATTACCATTCCCTGTGCCGAAGTAATGGTGTTGTAATCGTTTTCTAAAGTTTGCGGCAGGCGCTCGTTAGAGATAAGCGTGTCGATGGTTTTGTAGTCCTGCTCTTCGAGGTAAACGGGCAGGTTGTTGTGCACCGTGTTGTAAATATCGAGCGTGGTTTCTTCGCTTACGGTTAGTTTGATATTCGCAATTTGCCCCGTATAGTTTTGTAGTAATAAATTGTTGAGCGAATCGGCATAGCTCATCAGCAACTCGGGTTCGCCTTCTTTGCGCTCAATCAATTTCACCACCACCTTATCGGCAAAGTTGGAGCTTTTGAAAATATCGGTAATCTGTTTGGTCTGCTCACCGTTTGGCAGCAGGCGGCTTACGTCTTCTTCTACCTTAATGCGGTTGGCGCATAAACCCAGCAGGACAAACAGCGCCACGGTAAACGCGTAGAACACCGGTTTGCGGTTTTGAAAGTAATCGTAGGTGCGTAAAAGGAATTTATTCACGGTGGGGCGAATATGAATAAATGTTTGTGTTGTTGATTATTTCACTACCAACTTCCTGCTATAAACTTGCTTGCCCAGATTCAATCGCAGATTGTAAATTCCTGCGGCAATATTCGTTGCTTTAATTTCTTCGTGAATCTTTCCACTTTTCAATGAAATGTCTTTGGAGTAAACTATTTGCCCGAGAATATTGTAAAGATTTACCGATAACTGACTTGCAATTTGTGCTTCACCGCTAATGATGAATGTTCCGTCAGTAGGGTTCGGATAAACATTCAAATTCAAAATGCTGCTTTCCTCAATTTCTGTGAAGCAGGTAAGATAATGGTCAGTGCTTTGATAAGCGCAACTGCCCACCATAATACTAACACGGTAATAACCATTTTGATTAGCGGTGTAATACTGTGAAGTAGCTGTAGGGATGGGAGTTCCATTTCTATACCATTGATAAGTTGCCCCTCCAATACTTGCGGCAGCTAAATCGCAACCGCCATTCACCTGCACCGAAGTATCAACGGGTAAGCAAGGCAAAATGCCCGCTTTTCCATATTGTGTGATAGTTATGGTATCACCTTGAACAATTAGCGTGCATTGTTTTGTAAAAGTATCGTTGGTTGCGGGAATAGAAACGGTAAAACTATCAGCACCTAAACCACTTGTAGGAAAAACAGAAAACCACGAACAGTTGCCTGTGTTTACATTCCAATTACAAAACGCTGGACATAAAACCGAAACAGAATTTATCAATCCGTTGCTATCGACAATAATTGCCGAAGCACTTAACTGATACGTACAGGTAATAGGTGAAACAATTACGCTGTCTGTTGCTGTGCAATTATTATTGTCGGTAACTACAACTGTGTAAGTAGTGGTATCAACCACATTTGAAAACGGATTAGCTATCGAAGAACTATCGAGGGTGTTATTCGGATTCCACGAATAAGAGTAAGGTGATTGTCCTCCACTGGCTGTTGGATTTCCTCCAATCATAATTCCCGAACCTGTGTTAGTTTGGTTAATACCTGCGTCAGCTATTGGCGAACTGTAGAGCATTACGTTTGCAGATGCCGATGCGGTGCAACTGTTTAAAGTAACCGTTACTGTATAGCTTGTATTAACTGATGGACTAACGGTAATGGTAGAATTGCTTTCGCCCGTACTCCAGGTATAAGTTCCGCCACCGCTTGCACTAAGCGTAGTGCTTGCACCGTTACAAATAGAAAAAGCAGCAGGAGAAATACTTGCCGTTGGAATTTGATTGACTGTAACTGCCTGTGAGGTTGAAGCAGTGCAAGTATTCGTATCTGTAACCGTTACCGAATACGTTCCCGATGATGTACCCGAAATTGTTGCGCCACTGATTGTTCCTGATGGCGTATTCCAAGTATAAGAACATCCACTACAACCACTGCCATTGGCTGAAACCAAAACAGGATTGCAAGTACCCGTAGTTGAAATTGCAGGAGCATTGGGAGCAAACAAGGCTGAAATACTTACCGTAGCCGAAGCACTTCCACCACAATTGCTGGTAGCAGTAACAGTATAGGTTCCTGATGAAAGATTTTTATAAGATCCACTACCTAATCCACCACTCCATTGAAAACTACAACCTGTGCAGTTAGATGCAGTTGCAGAAACTGTTGTTGTTCCGTTGCTGCAGGCAGATAGCGTTCCTGTGAAAGAAATGTTGGTTGGCGGTGAACAAACCGTATGCGTTACACAAATATCAAAAGTAGATGAAGTTGGTGTGGAGCCGCTGTAATTGTATTCAAACACTCGTATGTAATAGGTGTTTCCAATCGTAAGGTTGTTCCAGGTATTGCTTACAGAAGCAGGCGTACCCGCAGGGTCGTAACAACCAAGAGCAGTGTTGAAAGCGCAGGCTGTTCGCAACTCAATTACGGCATCAAAATTAGCCGCATAGTTGCTGATGGTAACGGTTTCACTTGTAGCTGCTGCGGTAAACGAATAATACACATCCTTATCATCGGGCGAAGTACAAGTACAGCCCGAACATTGATTGGCTCCGTAAGAACCCGTGGCGCATGAAACTGTTCCGCTTAAACAGTTTCCATTTGAAGTAATCGAAATTCCCGGACAATTATCATTTGAAGGCGCAGTGCATGGAGCTGTTCCTATCAAATTATTGAAGTCGGTTGTTGTGCCATTGTAAACATCTAAATCTACTGAACCTGTTATACCCGATACAGTTCCTGTCCATGAATATTGCTTAAACATCCACGTGTTCCATACGCCAATGTTTGAAGGAGGAGTAGTAGCACTCGTTCCCGGGTTAGCAATCCATAACCCATAAGTATTTAGCGAATTGTTTAAGTAGGCTGCAATAGATGCACTCGTATAAATTACAGGAGTTATTCCTGTAGCATTTTGCACAGTGGTCAACCAGGTTTGCGCCCAGGCAGTTAATGCGGCACTGGTAAAATAACTGGTGAGGCCAGCACCTGTTGGCGGGTCTTCTAAATCTAAAACTGGAGGAAGATAACCCACTCCTATAGAAGAAGCCGACACAGCTAAAAAATGATTGGCTTCATCTACAGCAGTATTGCTTTCGGGTCGGGCAAAATGATATACGCCCATTACTATGCCTGCACTTGTGCCTCCGCTCATGTAGGTAGTATAGTTTGGGTCGGTGTAAGTAATTCCCTCAGTCGATTTTACATACGCAAAAACTTTACCTGCCGCTGAAACCTGCGCCCAGTTAACCGTTCCCTGATAGTGCGATATATCAATTCCCAGAAGAGTTTGCGCAAGCAAACTATTGCTGATAATCAGAAAGGCTCCTATAAAAAGTAACTGCTTTTTCATTTAGTCTGTAAACTTAAAACCTGCCAAAATGCGATTGAACTCTGCCACACCCGCTTCTTCATTAGACAAAGGCGTTTTAAACTGCAACTGAATTTCTATGCTTTGTTTCTTATTCAGTAAATCAACAATCACCGTTTTTGTAGGCTTAGTCAACTTATTCCCTCTGCCATCTATAGCCGAAATCAAATTAGCTTCTATAGCCTTATTACCTGCTACTTCTATCTCTTTACCATCTTTTGCATACCACCCTTGTTTCAATTTAAACTGCGAAACAGCATATTGATAAAGTTCTCCACCTCTTGTCAAATGGCAGGCAACTAAAAGTGTGGTTGGCGACAAGGTATCTATAAAATTTATTTCAACCGATGTAATACTTCCTTTAAGATTAGCCACTTCTACTTCCTTACCAGCCATAAGCCATTTAGGAGGATACTGAAAACTGAAACCCAATTTTGTGTTGGTGTAAGTTTTTAGGTTGGTTGGAGTAATGTTTTTGTGTTGAGCTGTAAGGGATGTTGTATCAACAACCGTAATCATCTCCGCGTTTTTTAAAGAATCTTCTGTTTGCTTAGATATACCTGTTGCCTCACGCTTTTTTAATTTCCCCTGCCAAATAAAATAAGCCGATGCACCAAGTATAGCTAACAGTAAAACAGCGAGTAGAATTTTCTTATTCATCCAGAATATTTAATGGAAGTAAAGATAGAAGCGGATTTGAACTCGAAGAATTTGTTAAGGAAATATTGAGTAATAGAACATTATAACTCAAATGGGTCTATTTTTTCAACAAGTTTTTCACGTGGAGCGTAATCCTATTCTAAAAATTCTATTTTGCACGCGGTCACACCAACAGCCTTTGCTGTTACTCGAAATATGGATATTTCAACTTTCATCAGCGATTTGCTCCTCGAGCACGACTGCGTAATTATACCCGGTTTTGGGGGCTTTATATGTAGTTATAAACCTGCTCAAATCCATCCTGTTCTTCATACCGTTTCGCCACCTTCAAAAGCAGTTTCATTTAACCGAAATCTGAAATCGAATGATGGCTTGCTCATAAATTTCATTGCGGAACGGGGTAATATTACCTTTGTAGAAGCTGCAGAAGTGGTTAATAGGTGGGTGAATTCATCAAGAAACCTACTCCATAAGCACGAAGATGTGTTACTTCGTAAAATAGGTAAACTGCATCACGATGTAGAAGGCAATTTGTTGTTTGAATCTGACGAAAGTACCAATTATTTAAAAGCATCTTTTGGTTTAAGAACACTTACCATAGAGCCAATCATGCGTGGTAAGGTCATTGACTTTACCGAAAAGTTTCAACAGGAAACCAAACACGTTGCCACCACTAAAAAATCGTGGCGCATGGCAGCTATGATTCTGTTGCTGGCTGGCATTGCCACCATAGCACAATTAATGTGGACAGGCGTTGAAATAAAGCGACTCAACTTAGACGAAGCAAGTGTTTTTAGTTTTGTAAACCGAGTTTTTAAAGCAGAAGAACCCGAAATAAAACCACTCCCTCTTGAAATTGTAACACCTGTTGTTGCTTCTGATACGGCAGTTATTGAAAACCCTGAGCCGGTAAATACTGAGGCTATTGCGCCTGAAAATAATTCCGGAACACTTCCACAGCAAGTTTCCAATACAGTTGCAGCAGCAGAAGATAATTCGTTCACTGCTTCACCGCATACGTATTATGTAATGATTGGTGCTTTTGCAGAAGAGAAGAATATTGAAGCTGCTAAACTCCGCTTACAGCAAAAGTTTCCCGACTCGGTAATTTTGGTGGAAAGAGGAAAGCGATTGACAAAACTCGGTTTCTCGGCAGGGAATAATTTTTATAGCGCAAAGGCGCAACTCGAAAGTGCCCAACAGGAAGATGCTTCTTACTGGTTATTGAAGAAATAATAACCGGCACTAATTACCACCGTTTACCAAAATGAACAGACAGATAAAGAGCTATCTGATAGAATCGATTGTTGTTGTTTACCATTATGGGCAAACGCTTATAATACATATCCAAAAGAATTCCCGCTTCAAGTGCTTTTACCGCTGCATCTTTAGTTCCCCATTCAAAATTTAAACTCGCTCTTAAGTTTATTCCCGGCACAGGTTCCATTTGCCCAAGCCCGTATCGTATAGGCGATGCACCTGCAATAGAATCACGATTTAGAAATACATCTTCGGTAGAAGAAGAATAACGTTCGTGTGAAATCTTGGGACCTGCATCGGTATTGTGTTTTATATCGAGGTAATAAGGCTTAAGCAAACCAAGAGAGAAGCCACCAAAGAAAACAAAGCTCAAACGCACACCGTTTCGATTTGCTTTATCCGCAATGTTTTGCATTACACCGGCAGACACACGTATAACATGAAACTTGTTTTGAAAACCAAAAATGTAATTGCGGCTGCTGGACGACTCGGCTTTAATTTGTTTTTGACGGTAGTCAATGTAATAGGTGTAATCAACTTGTAATAAACGCGTGCGGTAGATGTCTTTTATCCATCCATATTGCCCATAAAAAGTAATGCCGTTGGTTTGTAAGCGAAAACCGCCCGATGCTTCGTGTTTATATTGATAATCCTGTGGGTCTATCTGATGTAGTTTGCTCTGCGCGTTTGCACTGATAATTAGGATTGATAAAAAACAAACGAATGAAAATTTGCGAAGCATCGTGAACCAATATTACAAAGTATATTTGAGAATCTCTTACAATTGTATGTTAACCTAAACCAAAACGTATGACATCTAAAATAGTTTACGAGGGAAATTTGCGCACGCGTATGACGCATATTTACTCAGGCACCGAAGTGCTTACCGATGCACCGCTCGATAATCAGGGATTGGCACAGGCATTTTCACCTACCGATTTAGTAGCATCTGCCTTGGGTAGCTGCATGATTTCTATTATGGGAATTAAAGCCCGCGATATGCAGTTGGATTTGAAAGGAACTGAAGCAGAAGTAATAAAGATAATGGCAAGCAATCCGCGTAGAATTGCCGAAGTTCAGGTTACACTTATTTTTCCTGCAAACAACTTTTCGGAAAAGGAGAGGACCATTCTTGAAAACGCAGCACTTGCCTGCCCTGTAGCAAAATCTCTTCATCCCGATATTAAACAGGATGTGAAGTTTGTTTGGCAGTAAGCGCGTAAACAAATTGCGCGATGTAACTTATCTATCCGTTTTCAGAACAAAGTGGTTTGGTTTCAAGTATGCTACAAGAAATACTTGTTACAAACAACCGCGCTTATGAAACAAAAAAAATCTACTCCCGATTTCTTTCTCTACCAATTCAGTATCCGAATGCTTAGTGCATTGGCAACCTACCTTTATGGAATGCTCTTCGTGTTTATGATGTATGCATAATGCTGCATTCTGATTCAGTTGTGGTTTTCACCTGCCAGCCGCAGGCAGGTTGGCTAATTATCTGATTACCTCATTCTGCTTTTTGTTTATCATTGATTTTTGAAAACAAAAATCAATTGTAGCGCATGCAGGTTTTAAAATTTGGCGGAACATCAGTAGCTAACGCAGAGAATATAAGCAAGGCAGTTGCGGTTATGCGCAAGGCTGTTGAAAAAGGAAAAACCTTTGTGGTAGTTTCGGCATTAGGCGGCACTACCGATGTGTTGATTGATGCCGGTAAACTTGCCGCAGCAGGAAACGAGGCGTATAAAGACAAACTCAAGACTATTGAGAACCGTCATCTACAAACCATTAAAGAATTAATTCCGGTTACGGAGCAGAGTTCCATTTTAAGTGCTATCAAAAAACAATGCAACGATTTAGAATCGGTTTGCGAAGGCGTTTATCTGTTGCGCGAACTCACTCCGCGTTCGCTTGATAAGATTGTAAGCTTTGGTGAATTGATGAGCAGCATGATTATTTCGCACAAACTAAAAACCGAAAAGGTGGAACATGTTTGGAAAGATTCGCGCGAAGTAATTTTTACCGATTCCGATTTTACGCATGCAGCGGTTGACTTTCCTAAAACAGATATTGCCATTCTCAATTTTGCGAAAGAAAATCCTTCTTCGCTTTATCTCTTTCCGGGTTTTATTGCCAGCGATTCTAATGGCGTTACTACTACGCTTGGTCGCGGTGGTTCTGATTACACGGCTGCTATTATAGCCGCAGCGGTAAACGCAAGTGTGCTTGAAATATGGACAGATGTAAGCGGTATGATGACTGCCGACCCGCGTTTGGTGCCCAATGCAAAAGTAATTCCGCACATTTCTTATCAGGAAGCAATGGAGCTTTCGCACTTTGGTGCCAAGGTTATTTACCCGCCAACTATTCAACCCGTAATGGTGAAGGGAATTCCGCTTTGGGTTAAGAATACGTTTGCGCCTGATGATGAAGGCACACTGGTTGAAAATAAAAACGTACGCAACTCTAATGTGGTAAGTGGTTTATCGAGCATCAGCAAAATATCTATGCTGTTGCTGGAAGGAAGCGGCATGGTGGGTATACCCGGTTTTTCGAAACGTTTGTTTGAAGCACTGGCGAAAGAAAAAATAAATGTGATTCTGATTACACAGAGTTCATCGGAACATTCTATTTGTGTTGCCATTGATGAATTGAATGCAGAAAAAGCAAAGGCAGCAGTTGATGCTGAGTTTGCTTATGAAATTTCGGAAAAGAAACTGGAACCGCTGAATATTGAAAACGGTTTGGCAATTGTAGCACTGGTAGGAGAGAACATGCGCAATCATTCAGGCGTGAGCGGAAGAATGTTTGGGGCATTGGGAAGAAACGGTGTAAACATTCGTGCTATTGCACAGGGTTCAAGCGAGAAAAATATTTCTGCGGTGATTACCGCCATTGATGTAAAGAAAGCCATCAATGTTTTGCACGAAGAGTTTTTTGAAACCACGTTCAAACAAATCAATTTGTTTGTGGCAGGTGCAGGCAATGTGGGCAAACGTTTTATTGAACAGTTGAAACAGCAACACAGCTATCTTCAAAATCATTTGCGATTGAATGTTCGCGTAATTGCTATTGCCAACAGCAAACGAATAGCCTTGAACGAAGAAGGAATAAACCTTGATGACTGGGAAAGTGAATTGAAGAAGGCAGATGAAATGAAACTGACACAGCTTGTGAGTTTCATTCATGAAAAGAATTTACGCAATTCTGTTTTTGTAGATGTAACTGCCAGCAGTGAAGCGGCAGATTGTTATTCGTTCCTGTTAGATAAAAGTGTTTCGGTAGTGGCGTGCAATAAAATTGCCTGCTCTTCGGCTTACAAGAAATATGAGAAGTTGAAATCTGTGGCGCGTGAGCATCACACTTCATTTCTTTTCGAAACAAACGTAGGTGCAGGTTTGCCTGTAATAGGAACGCTCAACGATTTAATAAGCAGTGGCGATGAAGTGCAAAAAATACAAGCAGTGCTTTCAGGCACACTTAATTTTGTTTTCAATAATTACGATGGCACTAAACCATTTGCAGCTATTGTAAAGCAAGCGCAGGACGAAGGTTACACCGAACCCGACCCTCGTTTAGATTTAGGCGGCACCGATGTAATGCGTAAGATTTTGATACTGGCGCGTGAATCAGGTTCTAAAATGGAGATGGAAGAAATAACCAATAACATGTTTCTTCCGGCTTCGTGCATGAACGGAACGGTGAATGATTTTTATAAAGAGTTAGAAAAGCAGGAAGCGCATTTCAAAAAGCTTTATGAAGAAGCCGCTGCTAAAAACTGCAAACTGAAATTTGTTGCACAACTTGAAAACGGAAAAGCATCTGTTGGTTTGCAACACATTGATAAAGACCACGACCTCTATCACCTCTACGGAAAAGACAATGTTGTTTTATTCTACACGCGCAGATATGCGCAACAACCATTAGTAGTAAAAGGAGCAGGAGCAGGAGCCGATGTTACTGCATCGGGTGTATTTGCCGATATAATTCGCGCAGCTAATTACTTGTAAATGCTGTAAACATCTAACGGATGTAGCGAATCATTCACCGAGTAGTATTCAAACACTACATGGTGTTCAGTAGCTTTTACTTTCATAGCACCATGTGTGGTGTTTTCGCAATACACATCCAGCTTATTTGTGTCGAGCGGATGCGCGTTACAGCTATACAAACTCTCATTTCCACTGCTGCCGCAAATGATGTAAACAGGATTTGCAGCCGCCTTTTCTTTTATGCGCGCATAAAAATGTTCGTGACCGCAAAGCACCGCATCAACTCCCCACTCGGTAAACGGCCAGCGCATTTTTACACTGCTACCGTGGTTGCCGGGTGAGTAGGGTGGGTGATGGAAGTAAACAAACTTGAATGGTTTCTTGTTCGAAGGAATAATAGTGCTCAGCCACGATGCTTCGTCAGAAGTGCAACAGGTTTTATCGCCCGCTGTGCCGGTGTTTATAGAATAAAAATGCACAGGCCCCCATTCAAAATCATAATTGGTTTCATCGCCCGGCAAAGTGAAAAAGCTTTTGTACGGTCCTAATGGAGGCACTGAATAGTTGTCGTGATTTCCGGGGCTCGGAAAGAAACGGTTCTTTCTTTCTTCGGTGGCTTTGCCGTGGCACTGAAGGCTTGTTGGTGCATCGGGATTGTAAATGTAATCGCAGAAATAATCGGCAATATTCGCCTTTATGGTGCTTATGTTTCCTGCCGGATAATTATTGTCACCGGTAGTAATGATGAATTCAGGATTCCACGACTTAACCAGGTTTGCAACTTTCAATTCATCGGGTGAGTTCTCTCCATAATCGCCTATAACCGCAAACATTACTGAGTCACCTTCCACCGCAACACTCTTATTAAACGCAGGGTCAACAGGCAGTTGTTTACAGGTAGAAAGAAAAAGGCAGGAAGCAACGAGGATAGAGGCAAGGTGGTGAAACATGAAAATATTTAGTTAAGAGCAAATGTAGAAAAGCCGTTTACACTTAAGCAGGTGGTAGCTTACAGGAATAACATTTTGGCAGAACACAGCCCTGCATCTAAGCCAAAAAATCAGTTGGTTTATATACTACGCACAATATCAATAACATAAACACTAACGGTTATAATTTTGTTTTCAGGCAAACCAAATCATAGTCACGGGCAAACCAAAT
>CANJRM010000032.1 GCA_947476645.1 Bacteroidota bacterium | reverse complement strand
GCTTTGCATTCAGCCGAGCAAAAGCCATAGATTTTGCTTTCATGTGTAGTCGTATCGGCAATATTTCCTTCTTCTATCGGCATTCCGCAAACCAGGTCTTTATTTACTGCCAGTTGCGATACTTTTATATCTACATTTTGAGCATCGGGAATAGGCGTGGTACTTACTTTATCGGTTGGATTTTGGTTGCAGGAAACAAGCAAAAGCGCAGCGCAAATGTTCAATGTAAGCAGTATGTTTTTCATGGTGTGCGTTTTAAACGGAGCGAATGTAAGTTATAATTTGAAATACAAATTTCAGCGTGCTAATACGGTTTTGCAATACCGCTAATAACTAAAATGATGAGCGGCATAGGTATGTCGCCATCAATTTGCCACTCGCGCTCGGGGTGATTTGTGCTCCAGGGTTTCAGCACGCCATCTTCAAAGGTGTATTGGTTTGCCCAGTCGGTATCCCAAACAGGTTTTATCTGACGCCCGTCCCAAATCCATTCTTCAGTACGGTTAGTACGCCAAATGGGTTTAAGTGTTTCGCCATCCCAACTGTATTGCAGGTTGATGTTGTTGGCGTAGTATTGTTTAATGGTTTGCCCGTCAAAAGTCCAGGCCAATTTAGGATCAACGTTCCAGCGCGGTCTAAAGAGTTTGCCGTCCCAAATCCATTCATTGGCAGTAGTGTTTCCCCAAAAGGGTTTAATGGTAGCGTACGTATTGTTTTCAAAAACCTTTTGAATAGGTTGCTGTGTCACTATCTTTTTCTCCAGCTCAAATTGTTTAGCCAAAGTATAAGCTACCATGATTGCGGCTGAAGGCGGAAGCGAATCGAAATTGTAATACGCTAAGAGCGTATCGTTGTACGAAGCGTAAAACGCAAGCCACTTCTTCAAACGTTCAATATGAATCAACTCGGTTCGCGGTCGCAAATCATCCGATTCGGTTTTGCCCGAATAAAAATTGTTTGCGGTAAAAGAGAAACTAGCCTCGCGATTATCTTTTTCAAAAACCGATTCCAGTTTTTCAGAAGCGGGATTCATAGAAGTGGTGAGCAGAAAAATATTCTGTCGGTCGTCTGACGTTCCGCTGAAAAAAATATTTCCCTTTTGAAAGTAGAGCAACTGCTTTCCGTTAGAAGAATAAATTTCGTTGTTGTTTACAAAGAAGAGTTTCGAAGTATCGGTAAGATAAACGTAACCGCTGCCTGCTGTAAGCAGTGAGTAGCAAATAGTAAATAGGGAATACAAAAAGAGTTTTGCTTTCATAGAATTTTCAAATCGAGCAATAATTCATTCAACTTGTTTCTGTCTTTTAATTGATAGGCATGAATGCCGAGTTGCTTTGCGGCTTCCACGTTTTCAGCTTTGTCGTCCACAAAAAACGTTTCGTTTGCATTTAAATTCTCTTTCGCCAGAATAAATTCATAAATCTCTTTATCGGGTTTTCGAAACCCCACTTCGTTCGAATAATAAGCGCGATGAAAAAAATCACCGAACTCTTCTACGCCTAACTTTTCTCTTGCTGCTGCGTTAATTGCCTCCACATGAATTTCGTTGATATTGCTCAAAGCAAAGATGTTGTATTTAGATTTGAGTTCGTTGAGCAAAGCAAATTTTCGTTCGGGATAATTAATGAGAATGGAGTTCCATGCGCGTGTAATTTCATCATCGTTCACACCGGGCTTCAAAAACTTTTTTAGTTCGTTTCGAAAATCCTGCGCGGTAATTTTACCCGTTTCAAACAAATCGAAAATCTGATGTTGCTTAGAGTACGAAACTATTTCGGTGAAATCAACCGCAGCCAGTTTTTGAAATTCACCAATGGTAACCAAGTAATCAATATCAATAATTACATCACCAATATCGAAGATTAAGTTTTTGAATTTTGTCATACCGTTTCAAAAATAACCGCGAATATTTACTTTCGCCCCTCGTTTCAAATTGTTTGTTCTTTTTAAGGAGCAATTGATTTTGAAACAAGGGTCTCATAGCTCAGCTGGTTAGAGCACTTGACTCATAATCAAGGGGTCCTTGGTTCAAGCCCAAGTGGGACCACATTATTAAAAAGGGGCTTCATCAAATTTGATGAAGCCCCTTTTATTTTACAGAATGCTCTTTTAGTAAACCTTATACCCCTCAAACACGCTTTCCAATTGATTAAGGTTTATATTTTGTGAAGCGCCTGTGCTTTGCAAAACCACCACATCAACCACATCGCCTGAGTAGAGTTTGAAGTTGCTGTTCAAAATTTGTTGAGCGGTTGCGCCCGATGAAATTGTCTGTCTTGTCTGTTCGGTAATAATTCCGTTTACTCGAAGTGCGAGTATTGCATTACCTGCTACAGAAAAATTCTCCCAAAGTATTTTCACATCAAAGTGATACATGCCTTCGGAATAAACATTGAATGTTCCTAAACCTGCATCATAATAATTGCCGTCATTGAAATTAATGTTGTCAAAAAGAATTTGTGTTTCGACTCCAGTTGCCACACTCAGCAATCCGTTCTGACTATATGCACTAAACCCTTTCTTCGGATTGTCCTCACCCCATGAAGCCAAACCAGTGGCATCAGAAATTAAAACTTTGCCAACTGACGGACCGCCACCCGTAATTTTCACTTGTCCGTTCACTTCCAATTTTGCAGCAGGAGCAGGAGTTCCAATACCTACATTATCATTGGTGAAATCAATGGTGAGCGCATCGTTGCCTGTATTGAAATTGAAAACACGGTAATTGCTATTGTTCAATGTTCCTGCCAACCACTGTGCCGAATTATTTAAACTGTATTGCACAGCCGCCTGGTCGTTTGCTGCGCTGGTTTTATCCAAAATAAAAATTGAACGATTGAAAGCTCCGCCTTGTCCTTTTAATCTGAAAATTGCATCGGTGTTAAACGCTGCATCCATATTATAAGCAGGCGAAGTAGACACTAATCCAATTCCAATTCTGCCCGTTTCAGTAATGCGCATTCTTTCTGTAGAAGAAGTTCCAAAGCTCAGCGGTTCATTTTCATAGTTGATAATGAACGCTGCACCTGTAGAGTTGCTGTGACCAATTACCAAACCATCGGAAGGACCATCGCCAGTGGAAGAGGAAGTAATTTGAAAACGCGAAGGCACAGCCGCAGCGTTCTTCACTACCAAATCGTTTACAGGCGAAGGAACATTAATACCCACTCGCCCATCCTGCGAAATAGTTACTCTTTCATTTCCGCTTGTGCCAATGGAAACATTTTCTGTTTCATAATTCATCAATTGAATTTCTCCGTTGTTGCTTCGTTGCGCAATTACAAAACCGTCAAATTTCGAAGTGCCTGTTACGGATGAAGCCAACTGAATAGCCGCAGTGTCAAAACCTGCTGATACCACCAACTCGCGCAACGGGTTTGTCATCCCGATTCCAACTTTTCCTGCTTCATTAATACGCATTCTCTCCAACGAATTAGTTCCAAACAATAACGGTTTGTTTTCCTGATTCATTAGTTGTGCTGTTCCGAAAACATCGCTTTGCCCAACCAGCAAACCATCGGTTGCCAATTGACCGGTAAGCACAGAAACAATTTGTTGTGAAGTTGGAAGACCTGTTTGACTTATAAGTACCAAATCGCGCTGCGGAAAAGAAGTGCCAATTCCCACCAAACCATTTTTAGTAAATCGCATGCGTTCATTACCTGAAGTGCTGATGAATAAATCTTTGTTCTCCTGTTGAATCATTCCTACCTCACTGCTGTCATTTACAGAAATTAAAAATCCATCTCCTGCATTTTTGCCTGTGCTATCTGTTGTTAGTTGAAGGGTTGTTGAGTTGATGTTGTGAATTTGCAAACTGCTTTGCGGAGTAGAAGTATGAATGCCCACATTGGTTCCGTTATCAAAAATGGAAGAGTTACCCAATGAAACAGAATCTGGAGTGAACTTCGCTACATAGTTTAATGTGCCTGAAGCATGACCTGCTCCTGCTGCTCCCGTAACACCTGTAGAACCAGTGCTTCCTTTTAAACCCGTTGCACCGGTGACTCCATTTAATCCATTCGCTCCCGTAGCTCCTGTATTTCCCTTTGCGCCTGTTGGTCCTGTTGCTCCATCCAATCCGTCTGCACCGGTAGCACCTGTTGCGCCCGTTGCCCCACCACCACCATTGCCCGCGGTTTCTGCATACAATGCATAGGGCACGCTAAGTAATTGCGATGAACCAACAATCAAATAATTGCTTCCGCCTTGAGCATCAAATTCTATTTGTAAATATTTCAAACCGCTGCCCCAATTGATGGTTGAAAAATTTCCAATGCCCGCAGGTCCTTCGCCAACCATTGCAGTAAACAAACCGAACTGATTGGTTTGAAGATGTTGAGTTTCCTGATAGATAATGGGACCCGTAACTGCAATGTCGCGAATGGTAAAACGCGCACTGATATTTTGGTTGGTGATAATAGCTCCCGAGCCATCGCGCGCCACCGCCTGATAGTTGAATTTATGCGGCACTTGCGACCAAACAACTTGTGCAATCAGAATAAGGACAAAGAGGGTAATTGTTTGTTTCATAGCTTGTGATTTTACTCAACCAACCCGTCAAAATTATTTACGGTTAAAACTACACATAGTTCGTTCCGCCCAGCCGAAAGCGGGCAAATTATTTTCTGAAAAGAATGTTAGCTGTATATAAAAGAAGAACGGCAAATTCTATTTGCCTAGCATTTGGTTGATGGCTTCATCCACTGTTTGATTTACTCCAGGCACCTTAGGAAGTGTTTGTTGCTCCTCGGCTATGTAAACTTTCAAATCAAATTTGTATGGCATGAAGCAATACATCAGCGCCTTTACAGTAGCTGTTTTAGAAACCTTACGATTGATTTTGTTTTTCTCCAACACGGGAATCAAGTATTCATATAGCTTGGCTCTAACGATTGCTGAATTGTTAGAAGCCGCTTTGCCGTTCAAAATCATTCGGTCAAACTTCAATTCGCAGTATTGAAGTTTAGTATCAGGCAACCACACTTCCACCGTTTCTTCTTTTCTGAATAATCTGAAATTTCGAACGGTTACATCAACACCATAGCGAGCATAATAGGGAATGCTGAATGAAACGGAATCAGCTTTTGAATCGGTGTTCAGTAAATTAAAAAGGGTTTCATCATCTGCTTTGGTAAGTGAAACAGAAATAACGGAATCAAATTCAACCGTTGTTCCCTGCACCAAATTTTTTACCGTAGGATAATTGGCTATTAAACCATTACGCACTTTATCTGCTCCTTTAATAAATCCTATCACCACACCAGCTGTAGTGAGAATGGCAATGAGAGTAATGACAAGAATTTTTTTCATGGTTTTTTTGTTTTGTAGTCCCACCCAGACTCGAACTGGGATTAAGAGTTTAGGAAACCCTCGTTCTATCCTGTTGAACTATGGAACCAAATGCTCGGCTAAAATAAAAAAGGGCTGTTGTAGAACAGCCCTTTTCTTTATCGACACAAAACATTTTGCCTTACATCACAAGTGCCTTGTTTGCATAACGCTTTCTGTCGTTTTCTGTAAGATATACTTTACGCAAACGAATAGACAAAGGCGTAACCTCCACGTATTCATCTTCCTGAATGTATTCCATGGCTTCTTCTAAACTCATTTTAATTGGAGGAGGAAGATTGCTCTTATCATCGGTTCCCGCGGCACGGAAGTTGGTCAACTGTTTTGCCTGCACCACATTCACCACTAAGTCACCATTCTTGGTGTATTCACCAATAATTTGTCCTTCGTAAATTTCAGCGCCTGGCGCAATAAAGAATTTACCGCGGTCAGCTAATTTATCCATTGAATATTCAGTGGCACGCCCCGGTGCGTTGGCCAAAATAGTTCCGTTAATACGTCCAGGAACATCACCTCTCATCGGTTGGTATTCTTTAAAACGGTGCGCCATTACAGCTTCACCGGCAGAAACGTTTAATATTTGTGTGCGTAATCCAATCAACCCACGTGAAGGAATTTCAAATTCAATGTGCATCATGTCTCCCTTCGGTTCCATAATCAACATATCGCCTCTGCGTTGAGTAATTAACTCAATACACTTTCCGGCTACGCCTTCCGGTGCATCAATAGTCAATACTTCTATTGGCTCGTGTTTTTGCCCGTCAATTTCTTTTATCAAAACGCGTGGGTTACCAATGCTTAACTCGTAACCTTCTCTGCGCATGGTTTCTATCAATACGCTCAAGTGTAAAATACCGCGACCAAACACGTTGAATTTTTCCGGTGCTTCAGTATCTTCTACACGCAAAGCCAAATTCTTTTCTAACTCTTTGTATAAACGCTCACGAATTTTTTGTGAGGTAACATGCTTTCCTTCTTTACCAAAAAACGGTGAAGTGTTCGTGGTAAAAATCATACTCATGGTTGGCTCGTCAATATGAATTGGCGCCATTGCTTCCGGATTTTCAATATCGGCAATGGTATCGCCAATATCAAAACCTTCCACACCCATTATCGCACAAATATCTCCGCAGTTTACTTTGTCAACTTTCAATTTTCCAAGTCCGCTGAAAATGTAAAGTTCTTTCACTTTCGATTTTACACGAGTGCCATCACGCTTCATCAACATTACTTGTTGGCCCGATGTAATGCTACCTCTGGTAATTCTACCAATGGCAACACGGCCTAAATATGAAGAGTAATCTAGTGAAGTAATTTGCATCTGCACTGTTCCTTCAGCAATTTCCGGAGCAGGAATATGACCAATAATTTCATCTAGCAAGAAAGTAACGTCCTCTGCAGGATGCTTCCAGTCAGCACCCATCCAGCCGCGCTTTGCCGAACCGTAAACGGTTGGGAAATTCAATTGGTTTTCGTTAGCCCCTAAGTGGAACATCAAATCGAAAACGTTTTCGTGAACTTCTTCCGGACGACAATTTTCTTTATCTACTTTATTAATAACCAAAATTGGTTTCTTACCTAAACCAATTGCTTTCGAAAGTACGTAACGTGTTTGCGGCATGGGACCTTCGAAGGCATCTACTAATAGAAGAACTCCGTCAGCCATGTTGAGAACGCGCTCAACTTCACCGCCAAAGTCAGCGTGACCCGGAGTGTCAATGATGTTAATCTTGATGTCTTTATATTCAACCGAAACGTTTTTAGCAAGGATGGTAATACCACGCTCTCTTTCTAAGTCGTTGTTGTCGAGAATCAATTCCCCGGTTTGTTGATTGTCGCGAAACAAAGAGCACTGATGAAGAATTTTGTCTACTAAAGTTGTTTTGCCGTGATCAACGTGAGCAATAATGGCAATGTTGCGAATGTTCTGGTTTCTCATAATTAATTAAAGGGCGCGAATGTAAGGAAATAAGCGGGGTATAAAAACGTTGGAGAGTAAATTGATGATGGGTTAACAGACCCAGTCACCCTCATCTTGACACCGCTCTGGCTTTCTTGTATTTAAGATAAGTATAGCGCATAGCGTAATTTGCCAGCACCAATCCGGTGGAGCCGTCTTTGTATCCTCCTTTTATAATGAACCATTTGAACCAGGCAGCTAAAGGGCTGAGAAGAAGTTTGCCGATATGAAGCGGACGTTTTTGTTCAATCAAATCTTCGGAAGCAATGGAAGAATAGTGTTTGAGCTTTTCTTCTAACACTCTTCGTGTTTCGAAAGTGAAGTGAAATAATGGCGATTCTATTTGTCCGAGTGTATTGTAACCATACGGAGTTTCGTGGGCGCGGGTGCTGCGCTCGTCAAACACCACGGTTTTTTTATTGAACAGTCGAATAGGATAATCGGGGCTTACAATAGGATAAACTGTATGAACTTCTTTGCCAAGTACATTCCATTTTCGCTTTATCGAATAAGCATCGTGTGCGAACCCGCTTGTTTTCAGTTGTTGAATTTCCTGAATCAGTTCAGGTGAAGGGATCTCATCGCTATCGAAAGAAAGCACCCAATCGTGTTTGCATTTTGAAAGGGCAAACTGCCGCTGCGTGCGAAAGTTATCGAGGGTGTGAAAAAAAATGCGGCATTTGAATTCAGAAGCAATTTGAAAAGTGTCGTCAAAACTTCCGCTGTCTATAATTACAATTTCATCGGCAATGGATTTGCTTGCCTCCAAAATCTGGCGCAAATACTTTTCGCTGTCTCGGGTGAGGATGTAGAGGGAGAGGGAGGTCATGGAATGTAAATTATAGCAGCCCCATGAATTCATCAATGTTAAGCAAGTTCACTTTCGGAAAATCTGTTTGTCTTAGAATGTTAAAGTGCTTGTCCTCGCTTACTAAATAATCAGCAGCGGCAGCTATGGCACAATCCACAAACTTATTGTCATCAACATCAGCCGGAATTAAATTCCAGTTGTAATACACTGTGGTAAACTCAATGTTCGGTAATTCAGAAAGTAAGTTCAAAAATTCATGGGCGGTTCTTGGCGAGTATTTCTGGCTGATGATTTCGTGATACTCCAAAAGTATTTCGTTGCTTACTGCCAACGAAAACTTTCCATCTCTCAAGGCAGTAAAAATTTTATGGTAAGGCGATTTTGAAGTAAGACTAATCACGAAAATATTCGTGTCGGCAACTACGGTCATGGTTTTAAACGGTTATGCTCTTTGCGCCATTGTTCAATTGTAGAAACATCGTTGCCTTTTTCTTCGAAAGCTTTGTCGGCTTCGTTAACCACTCTTTTGCTTAAGTATTCAACCAATACTTGTTTTAAATCAAGCAACTCGGTATCGCTCTTATAATTTTTAAAGAGTTTTAAAATTTCTAATTGTAAGGGATTAAGCGTTTGCATAAATCGAAGATAAGCAAGAAATGAATTTGAGCAACAAAATCACTTTGGTTTCGCACTGCATAGGCATTCAAATCTTCATCATCTCTCCCACTTGCAGCACGCGCAGGTCGCCATTTATTTTTTTCTCGGCTTCCAGTTGTTTTAAAATGCGGTAGGGGTCGCCCATAGGCTCATCGGCTAAATCGAAAGTGCCGTAGTGCATGGGGATTAAAGTCTTAGCTTTTAAATCGTGAAACACCTGCACCGCCTCGTGCGGATTGGTGTGCACGTCCTTCATCATAAACGAAGGCTCATAAGCCCCCGCACCAATCATTGCCACGTCAATAGTTGGAAAGAGCGAAGCAATTTGCGCGGGGTAACGGCAATAACCCGAGTCGCCACCGAAGAAAATATTTTTGCCATCGACTTCAATCATGAAACTTCCGTAGAGCGTTTCGTTCAAATCCCAAAGGTAACGGTTGCTCCAGTGTTGAGTAGGCAAAAAAGTTATTTGCAAATTTTTCTGCGGTAAATTATATTGCTGATACCAGCCCGCTTCCACAAATTTTAAACCGTCAATCCAACCCGAAACCAATTTGCCCGTGTTGAGCGAAGTGAGCAGTGTGAAATTATTTTTTGCCGCCAGTTTCTTTAACGTAGCAGCATCGCAGTGGTCGCGGTGCGCGTGCGAAAGCAAAACGTAGTCTATGTTGGTGAAATCAGAAATAGCACTAGGCAGTTCGCTGTAACGCGGCACAACGCCTGAGATTCTTCCAAACACAGGGTCGGTGAGAAAGCGAATTCCATTGAGCTGAATAAAAAAACTGGCGTGACCGAGCCATACGATACAATCTTCTTTCTGGTTCAAAAAAGAATTTCCTTTTTGAACCGTCAACCGCCATTTATCGTTTTTCTTTTCTTCTGCCTTTGGGCTTTTAGAAGTTTTCCACTTCAACGCCTTGCTGAATTTGCCTTCAAATTTCTTGCTGGGGTCAATGAACCTGCCGTTAATAACGGGGTTGCCTTTCCATTCGGGTAAAATGGTTTTGAGTGCGGGATTGTTGTGGTAAGTAGTTTTTGCCATGCTGTTAATACGAACCAAAGAGAGAAAAATTTTCTTCTTACCCGCGTGTTCATAATAAACCTAAAATGCCCACCCGCTTTAAAACTTGTTCTTAAATTCGCCATCCTTTTTGAAAAAAGGTTATATATTGAAGCATCAAATAAACGACACGCTATAGATTGGAAGTTTTACTTAAATTAAATTAGCATTATGGATATAGCAGAAATGTCACCCGCAGAAGCCTTACAGGAATTTTTTGGATTCACTAAATTCAAAGGCACACAGGAAGCCGTTATAAAATCGGTGCTTGCCGGCAAGGATACGTTTGTAATTATGCCTACGGGCGGAGGTAAGTCGGTATGTTATCAGTTACCCGCGCTCATGAGCGAAGGCGTGGCTATTATCATTTCGCCTCTTATCGCCCTCATGAAAAATCAGGTTGACCTGATTAGAAATTACAGCGACCGCGACAGCATTGCCCACTTTTTGAATTCATCGCTCAACAAAACCGAGCGCAATGTGGTGATTAAAGATATACGCGAAGGCAAAACGAAAATGCTTTATGTAGCTCCTGAAACCTTAACCAAACAGGACACGGTTGACTTGTTCAAAGAAGTGAAGGTGAGTTTTATTGCTGTAGATGAAGCGCATTGTATTTCAGAATGGGGACACGATTTTCGACCCGAGTACAGAAGGATTCGCGAAATTATTACAGCACTCGACCAAAAGCTGCCCATCATAGCTTTGACTGCCACCGCTACTCCGAAAGTGCAGAGCGATATTGTGAAAACGCTCGAAATGAAAAAGCCAAACATTTTCATTTCATCATTCAACCGTCCAAATTTGTTTTATGAAATACGTCCGAAGAAAACGCCTCAGCTTGCCATTAAAAACATGGTGCAGTTTATTAAGCAGCGCCCGGGCAAAAGCGGAATCATTTATGTTATCAATCGCAAAACCTGTGATGATTTGTCTGAAGTTCTTCGTGCGAACGGAGTAAAAGCACAACCTTATCACGCAGGCTTAGATGGCAAAGTGCGCACGCAAACACAGGACGCTTTCCTTATGGAAGAGTTGGATGTAATTGTGGCGACCATCGCGTTCGGAATGGGAATTGACAAGCCCGATATTCGCTTTGTCATTCACTACGATATTCCAAAGAGCTTAGAAAATTACTATCAGGAAACCGGAAGAGGCGGGCGCGATGGACTGTCGGGTGAGTGCGTGGTTTATTTTTCATACAAAGACATTCAGAAGCTTGAAAAATTATTGCGCGATAAAACCGTAGCAGAGCGCGACCGCAATATTCAGCTCATCAACGAAACGGTGGCTTATATTGAATCGGCTGAGTGCAGAAGAAAATTTTTATTGCATTATTTCGGGGAAGAGTTTGAGCAAAAGGATTGCAACTGCATGTGCGATAACTGCAAAAATCCGAAACCTAAGATTGATGTTACTGCCGATACAAAACTTGCGCTTGATGTAATTAAGGCAGTGAAAGAAAATCACGATTTGCCTTATCTGGTAAAATTGCTTATCGGAAAGAAAGTAAAAGAAGTTACCGACTTTAAATACGACCGTCAGGCTTGGTTCGGAAAAGGTTCCGATAAAGACGACCATCATTGGAATTCAGTAGTTCGTAACGGAATGATACTTGGCTTAATTGACAAGGACATTGAGGAATACGGCAAACTGAAAATTACGAAGAAAGGACAGGAGTATATGAAGAAACCGACTCCGCTAAAGGTTTCTATCAATCATAATTATGAAGATGATGGAACCGATGTGGTGGTAGAAGAATCAAGTTCACATCGCGGTGTGCTTGACCCGGCTATGTTGAACTTGTTGAATACCTTACGCAAACAGGTAGGCAAGCAAAACAATGTCCCGCCTTATGTAATCTTCCAGGAGTTTTCATTGGAAGAAATGGCAACCAAGTATCCGATAACCTTAGACGAACTTTGCAATATACAAGGCGTGAGCCGCGGTAAAGCAGAACGATATGGCAAAACCTTTGTGGATGCCATTGCCAAATATGTAAAGGACAACGACATTGAACGTCCGACAGATTTTGTGGTGAAAGGTGTGGTGAATAAGAGTTTAGATAAAGTGCGCATTATTCAAGCAATTGACAAGCGAATTTCTATTGACGAAATAGCCAAGATGCTCGGCATGAAACGCGGACAGTTGATTAATGAAATTGAAACCATTGTCAACTCAGGAACCAAGGTGAACATTGATTATTATTTGAAAACTGTGGTAGATGAAGAATTGATTGGCTACATCTATGAATATTTCCGCGAAGCCGCTACCGATTCATTGGATGCTGCTTACGAAGAATTTAAAAACGATGATGTGGACATTGAAAACATTCACTTGGTACGAATCAAGTTTATGAGTGAAATGGCGAATTAGAAAGTTATTAGTGAATAGTTAACCGTTGTAAGCAAAATGCAAGACACATACGAAATAAAAATGCCGCAGTTTGAAGGTCCTTTTGACCTTTTGCTGTTTTTTATTGAACGCGATGAGTTGGATATTTATGATGTCCAAATTTTTAAACTCACTAACGACTTTTTGAATTATCTCCATCAAATGGAAACGCTCAACATTGAAGTGGCGTGCGAATTTATTTTGGTAGCAGCTACACTTATGCGCATAAAAGCAAAAATGCTTTTGCCACGCAAAGAAGTTGACCCCGAAACCGGAAAGGAAATTGACCCGCGCGAAGAACTCGTGAGCCGACTGATTGAATACAAGAAATTCAAAGAAGCTACCGAAGCCATGCGCAAGATGGAGGAGGACCGTCAGAATATTACCAAGCGCGGAAATGCTTTGGCAGAGAACAAAGAGATAGCCGAGTTGTTTGAAACCGAATTTGAAATGCAGAGCTTGACGATGTTCCGTTTGCTCAAGTCTTTTCAAAATGTGCTCGACCGTTTAGCGAGAGAGAAAAGTAAGAAGGTGGTTCACATGGTAGAAACGCCTGCTTATACTATCAGCGGAGAGAAGATGGTGCTGCTCGAAAAAATTTCTGCCGGAAATAAAACTGCTTTTGAATCTGTTTTTGAAGGAGTAGAAAATCGCGTTCACGCTATTTTCGTTTTCCTTTCGGTGTTGGAATTAATTCAGGAACAACAAATCACTATTACCATTGGTGATGGCTACAACAATTTCTGGATTGAAAAACGCAACCCGAATGAAGAGAAAGAAGTTGTGCTCGAAGGACAAGAGAACTAAAACCCTAAATCTCTAAAGAGGACTTCAACAGCCAAATACAAAACTTCGGTTTTACACACATACACGAAGACGCCAAGGAATTAATACGTGTTTTTCTTTGTGTCTTTGCGCCTTCGTTTGAAAAATGTCTTTGTTATTTTCTTCTAACTCATTTCCTACTTGCCTTTAATCTTTCACCTTTGAAGCATGAAATATCTCTTCACATGTCTTTGTGTTTCATTGTTGTTTGCGGGTTTTGGGCAAACTCACGATACACCGCAACAAACCTTTTGCAAAAATCTGAACAAGATTTTTGAACTCGGCAGAAAAGACAATTTCGATTCTTATGACGGAACAATGGTGAAGCAAAGTCCTTTTCTTCCTGTTCCCGGTTACAGTATTAAGCTCGATATATTCCCCGTTACTTATGCTGATAAAGACCATCGCTTTGTAGGCAAAACAAACGAAAATCTCGATTCGCTTTCGGCTTTAAAAAAAATGGAGGGGATGAAAACCTCGGTTGGTTTTTGTCTTGATAGTTTACAATGGAGCAAATGGAATGAAGCCAAAGGTGATGATTCCACCACCGTTTTTTTTCATGAGCTTACAGAAGTAAAAACAGCATGTAAAGATTTAGATGTAACAGTAGCAGTAGTAAATCTTGCACCAAAGATTTACAGCGTGAATTTGTATGTAAAACGGAGGAAGTAAGGCGGCTTGTCCCTCACATTTGTTTATTCCCCTAAGAATTTATATTTGCACTCCCTTAAAAAGGGCACATCATGTTACTCACTACAGACGTAAAAATTTTCACCGGCACAGCTACCAAGTATCTGGCAGAAGACATTGCTGACCATTACGGTCAGCCGCTGGGCAAAATGGATGTTTTGCGCTTTAGTGATGGTGAGTTTCAGCCCGAAATTAAAGAATCTATCCGCGGCTCGTTTGTGTTTATCATTCAAAGCACCAATCCACCGGGCGATAACCTGTTGGAATTGCTCATGATGATTGATGCGGCAAAACGTGCTTCGGCAGATTATATCACTGCGGTGATTCCGTATTTCGGCTATGCCCGTCAGGATAGAAAAGACAGACCGCGCGTAGGTATTGCCGCAAAACTTGTAGCTAATCTTTTAACCGCTGCCGGTGCCAACCGTGTAATGACGATGGACTTACACGCTGGGCAAATTCAGGGCTTCTTCGATATTCCGCTCGACCACTTAAACGGCTCGGCTATATTTCTTCCTTATATCAAAAAGCAAAAGTGGAGCAACTTATGTTTCGCTTCACCCGATGTAGGTTCTGTAAAACGTGCGCGTATATATGCGCAACAGTTCAATGCCGATATGGTTATTTGCGATAAATATCGCAAGCGCGCCAATGAAGTAGCAGAAATGACTTTGATAGGAAGTGTAGAAGGAAAAGATGTGGTGCTCGTAGATGATATGATTGACACAGGCGGAACGCTTTGCAGCGCGGCAAGTATGGTCATGGACAAAGGTGCAAACAGCGTGAGAGCTTTTTGCACACATGCAGTGCTTTCGGGCAAGGCGTATGAGAATATTGAGAAGAGCGCGCTAACAGAATTAATAGTAACAGATACGCTTCCTCTTACACAGGAATCGAAAAAAATAAAAGTGTTGAGTGTGGCTAAACTGTTTGCGCAGGCAATCAGAAACACCCATGAGCACAAGAGTATTAACTCTTTGTTCGTTACTCAATCAGTTTAAAGAATCATTATTTTTTCACAACAAATCCAATTAAAAAAATGGAAACAGTAGTAATCAATGCCACGCCAAGAACCGAATTAGGAAAGAAGGCTACGCGGGCACTGCGCAAGGCAGGAAACATTCCTTGCAATCTTTATGGCGGAAAAGAAACGCTTAATTTTTATGCTCCGGTAGGCGAGTTTCGCAAACTGATTTACACGCCCGACTTTAGAGCGGCTGAAATCAATTTGAACGGAAAAACTTACAAAGCATTTGTAAAAGAATCGCAGTTTGAACCGGTGAAAGACGCTATGCTTCACCTCGATTTTCAAGAGTTTGTTGACACCGTGAAGGTGAAAGTTTACATTCCGCTTAAACTGAACGGAACTCCAAAAGGAATTATTTTGGGAGGGAAACTAGAAGCGCCTTTCAGAAAATTACATGTGCTTGCATTACCTAAGGATATTCCTAATGTAATTGAAGTTGATGTAACAGATATGGGTCTTGGTGATGTAAAGAGAATCAAAGACATTCAGATTGCGGGTGTAACGTTATTGCATGCTCCGGCTAATCCGTTTGCAAAAGTTCAAATACCTCGTACTGTGGTTGAAGAAGCTCCTGCCGCTGCTGCTACACCTGCTGCCGGTGCCACACCTGCTGCCGGAACTCCTGCTGCCGCTGCACCTGCTGCCGATGCAAAGAAGGACGACAAGAAGAAGTAAGCTCCAAATCCCTAAAAGGAATCTAATACAAACCCTCGCAAGAAATTGTGAGGGTTTTTTATTTACTATTGTCCATTCACTTGAGCACTATGAGCTTTTTAATTGCAGGTCTCGGAAATATAGGAGCAGAATACGAAAACACCCGCCATAACATCGGCTTCAAAATAGCTGACGAATTAGCGAAGGTGAACAAGGTTTCGTTTCAGTTAGAGCGCCTCGGATTCTTTGCTGAATACAGAAGCAGAGGCAAAAATGTTTACTTGATTAAGCCAACGACATACATGAACCTTTCGGGCAAAGCAGTTCGGTATTGGATGAACGAATTAAAAATTCCTCAGCAGAATTTGTTAGTTGTGCTTGATGATTTGGCAATCCCTTTTGGCTCTATCCGCATTCGCTTAAAAGGAAGCGATGGAGGACACAACGGTTTGAAAGATATTGATGCCACTTTAACCAATGGAAATTATGCGCGACTTCGTTTTGGCGTTGGTAATGAATTTGCCAAAGGCAAACAGGTAGATTATGTATTGGGAAATTGGAACGTAGAAGAAATGAAAACATTAGATGAGCGAATTAAACTTGCCTGCGAAGGAGTAAACAGTTTTATGTTTGAAGGCATTGAAAGGGCGATGACGAAATACAACAAGAGCTGATGAAAAAAATATTTCTGTTGGTCTCTCTTTTCGCATTGGGCATTACAGCTTGTAAAAAGCAATTAACAACAGATTCCGTTGTGTGTGAACGCTGCAAAGTTATAGGAGTTTACTCAGGTACGTTTCACGATGTGGCAGGTTGTTACAGCTGCATTCCGTATCTTGATACAACCTACTCTGGAAATTTTGTAGTTGACACCTTGCCATTCGACAGTATCAAAATCACACGTAATTACGATAATTATGTTTGGAGATTTGCTTACAACGATACTGGAAAATATAGTCGTTGGGGCTGTTGTACGGTTGGAGAATCTTTAGAATTTAAATTACCGGATAGCCTTACTTATTTCTACAACAATGGTGGCAGTGGTGGTTACTTTAGAGAAGAGTTCAAGGGCAAAAAACTATAACATTAGTATGAAAATAATCTGCATCGGTCGTAATTATTCAGAACACGCTAAGGAATTGAAAAATGAAATTCCCGATAAGCCAGTGGTGTTTTTGAAACCGCAAACGGCTTTACTCAAAGACAACAAACCATTCTATTATCCTGAATGGACAAAAGATTTGCATTATGAAACAGAGTTGGTTCTGAAGATTTGCAAACAGGGCAAATACATTGAAGAAAAATTTGCGCGAAAATATTTTGATGAAGTAACGGTAGGCATTGACTTCACCGCACGCGATTTGCAATCCCAGCAGAAGGCAAAAGGATTGCCTTGGGAAATTGCAAAGGCGTTTGATAATAGTGCGGTGATAGGGGACATTAGGAAATTAAAGAAATTTGGGAATTGGGAAACAGCCGGAATTAATTTCTCCCTGAATTTAAACGGAACGGAAGTTCAAAAGGGAGATACAAACGACATGATGTTTTCCTTCGAAAAAATAATTGCTTACGCTTCGCAGTTCTTCACCCTGCAAACAGGTGATTTGATTTTTACCGGTACACCCGCTGGAGTTGGTGCTATAAAGATAGGTGACCGGTTAGAAGGTTTTCTGGAAGGTGAAAGCGTTTTTGCTTTTGAGGTGAAATAAGAAGCAACCTTGTATTCTAGGAATACCACCACAATTTTGCGACAGCAGTTTTGCCATCGGTTGAGTTTATTTTCACAAACAGCATGGATGGTGGCAGCGCATAACTAGTGAGAGAAAATCTCTTCCCGTTCTTATTCCCGGAAAACATTTCTTCATGAATTAATCTTCCATCGGCAGAAAAAATCTGACACGTGTAATTTTCTCCTGCATCAAAATTTCCTTTCAATAAAATTTCATTGCCCGTTTTGAAAATTTTAAAATTTTCAATGGCTGAAATATTTTGAAGCGAAGTCAGCTTGTTTGGTTGAAGAAGATATTGCACAACTTTCATTTCACGCGGACTTATAGCATTTCTTACACTGATGGAATCAAGTTGAAGTAAAGGTGCTTTGTTCAATGAATCAAACCATCGCCACGAAAAAATGTAAACATCGTTGGGAACGGTAAAGTCAAAGGTGTCGAAACTGAATTGCTCGTAGCGAATGCGAAGCACGTTGTAAAAAGTATCAGCACGCAAAACCAAAGTTCCGTATCCATCGGCAACAGTGTGGGCATAACCATGCCCTGATGCATGAATGCCGCCCATATTATATAGTCGCGTAAAAGTGTCGTCAGTCTGTTGTAAATAAGTTATGGGTAAAGAGATAAGCGCAGATGGATTGGGATAATACATCTCAAACTCTTGAGCCGAATCAACAAAACCAACAATGGAAGAGCCGCTTGCAGTTGAGTTGTAAAAATTGAGAATGCTATCGGTATAATACTCACAGATATTTGCGCCAGCCATTGCTGCTACATAAAAGGTTTCATTGGGGTCAATGATGCGTTGCACAAAAGTATCAGCCACGGGAAGTTTGCTGAAATCCCATGTTACATCAGCACCACCATCTTGGGCAGATAAAGTTGCACTGTACTGATGCATGAAAAAATTTGTTTCCCCTATCGAATAATTCATAGGATTATGCAACAATGGTTGAGCGAACAGACCTACAGAAACGAAAATGAAAAACAGCAAACAGATTTTTTTCATCGAGCGAATTTGAATTCAATTTAGCACTATTCTCAAAATTGATTTTATTCGTTCAATAAGTTCTGCACTTGAAACCCTCTAAAGAAAATTTACTGCGCACGTTCCGGTTAATGTCAACCGCAAAAGCCATGACCGAATTGTACGAAGAGCGCAAGGACATTACCTCAAAATATGTTCATGCCACTTCGCGCGGGCACGAAGCCATTCAATTAGCCGCAGCGTTTCAACTGAAGCCACAGGATTTTGTTTTTCCTTACTACCGCGATGATGCCATGTTGCTTGGCATGGGCTTTACTCCGTTTGAATTGATGTTGCAATTGCTGGCGAAGAAGACTGATTATTTTAGTGGAGGAAGAACATATTACTCGCATCCTTCGAGCAATCGAGCTGATCTTCCAAAAATTCCGCATCAAAGTTCTGCTACAGGTATGCAGGTAATTCCTGCTACAGGAACTGCGCAAGGTTTGCAATACAAAGAGCAACAAAAATTAGCCGAGTATAAAAAAGGAGAAGAGCCGCTCGTGATTTGTTCACTTGGTGATGGTGCTATTACCGAAGGAGAAATTAGCGAAGCGTTGCAGATGGCAGTACTGCACAACTACCCGATTATTTATCTGGTGCAGGATAACGAGTGGGATATTTCGGCACACAGCAGCGAAGTGCGTGCGCAGGATGCGCCTGAATACGCTAAAGGTTTTAAAGGGTTGAAAGTAGAAAGCATTGACGGAACTGATTTTGAAGAATGTTTCGAAACCATGAGCCGAGTGGTGAATTATGTGCGCACACATCGCGCACCATACATGGTTCATGCAAAAGTTCCTTTGCTGAATCATCATACCAGCGGAGTTAGAAAAGAATGGTATCGCCCGAAAGAAAATTTAGAAAGCGATGCGCTTCGCGACCCGTTCAACCATTTGAAAAAATATTTGCTCTATGAAAAAGTAGCGGATGCAAATGGGTTGAGCAAAATTGAAGAAGAAGCAAAGCAGGCAGTGAGTGAAGATTTTGAACGAGCGGTGCTCGAACCTTTTCCCGATGCAGAAGATTTAACCAGGCACATTTTTGCTCCCACACCAATTACAGAAGAAAGAGGAGAACGCTCACCGGCTAATGCTGAACCAATTATTATGGTAGATGCCGCCCTTCATGCAGTAGATGAAATTTTGAAAAAAAATCCCGAAGCACTTTTATACGGACAGGATGTAGGCGGTGAACTTGGTGGTGTTTTTCGCGAAGCGGCTTTGCTGGCAAAAAAATATGGCGACAAAAGAGTTTTCAATACGCCAATCATGGAAGCGTATATTGTTGGTTCCACCGTTGGTATGAGTGCGGCTGGTTGCAAACCAATTGTTGAAGTGCAGTTTGCTGATTATATTTTCCCTGGTATTAACCAACTCTTCACCGAAGTTTCGCGCTCGTGTTATTTGACCAACGGAAATTTTCCGGTGCAAACGTTGATTCGAATTCCTATTGGTGCTTACGGTAGCGGAGGTCCTTATCATTCATCAAGCGTTGAAAGTTTTGTGTTGCAGATAAAAGGAGTGAAGGTTTGCTATCCGAGCAATGCTGCCGATATGAAAGGGCTTTTAAAAGCCGCTTTCTACGACCCAAATCCTGTGGTGATGTTTGAACACAAAGGACTTTACTGGAGCAAAGTGAAAGGAACTGAACTCGCCAAAACAATTGAGCCGAATGAGAACTATATGATTCCTCTTGGCAAAGGGAGAGTTGCTCTCGAAGCCAGTGATGAAAAAATTGAGAATGGAGAATCGCTCACTGTAATTACTTACGGTATGGGCGTTCACTGGGCAATGAATGCCGCAAAGAATTTCGATGCGCAAATTGAAGTGGTAGATTTAAGAACGCTGAATCCGTTGGATGAAGAAATGATTTTCGCTTCCGTTAAGAAACACGGCAAGGCAATTGTACTAACCGAAGAAACTATCACTCATTCTTTTGCCGAAGCATTAGCGGGAAGAATTTCTTCTGCCTGTTTCCGCGATTTAGATGCGCCTGTAAAAATTATTGGCGCAGTAAATACTCCTGCTATTCCACTCAACGAAAATTTAGAAAAAGCTATGTTGCCCAACGCAGAGAAGGTGAGAGAAGCAATGGCAGAGTTGTTGAACGACTAAAATGTTTACGACTTCCGATAATTCACCAAAATCGGTTACCCTTCTTTTCACTATTACAATATGTTTGCAACCATGTTTCATAAAAGCACATCTGAAACTATGATTCATACAAAAAACAAAAACATGAAAACAAATTTCCTCCTGATTGCCTTTCTTCTTTTCAGTTTTAAAGGGTTTAATCAAACAACCATTACGCTTCAACCGGGCTCTGCGGGTTTCGATGCGCATGTAGATAATAACACTCCGAATAGTATGGATGTAAATTATCCGGTTATCAACGCGGGTTATAATACCGTTGGAGGAAATCCTACTATCAGCCATAACTTTATGGGTTTTGATTTGTCGGCTATACCTGCGGGGTCAACAATTGTTTCGGCAACTTTATCATTGTGGCATTCAACATCAATTAATCACTCTAACTCTTCTGCCAATGAAGAATTGTTTGCCAAAGTAACTCAGAACTGGGATGAAAGCTCGGTTACCTGGAATACACAACCAACATTTTCTTCTACCGACACAATACACATCGGCACTACAAATGTTGGTGACGACAAACTGAATATCAATTTGCAATCCTTCGTTCAGGATTGGGTAACTACTCCTGCAACTAATTTTGGGATGGTGATGCACTTGGTAGATGAACCGGGAGCCCTCGGAAGATTTCAAAGTTATGCATCGAGCGATGTGGCAGACTCTACTAGAAGACCTAAACTGGTGATTACTTTCAATCCACCATGCACTACAGAAACCTTGACATTACAGCCTGGTATCAAAGATGGAATTGATGTTCACGTTGACGATCTTAATCCAAATTTGACCGATAACTTAACTACGATTTGCAATGCCGGATATAATACCGTAGGCGGCACTCCTACGCTTAGCCATAACTACTTGCAATTTGATTTGACATCTATACCTGCGGGTTCAACTGTGGTGTCGGCTAAACTATCGCTAACCCATTCTTCAACTGTTCCCCATTCTACTTCTTCGGACAATGCAGAACTGCTTGCCAAGGTAACACAGCTTTGGTACGAGAATACAGTTACGTGGAATAATCAGCCTACATATTCTACTACTGACACGGTACAAATCGGAACTACAAATGTTGGTGATGACAAACCGAACATCAATCTCCTTTCGTTTGTGCAAGACTGGGTAAATAACCCGTTGAACAATTTCGGTATGGTGATGCATTTAGTTGATGAGCCGGGATCTTTGGGAAGATTTCAAAGTTATGCATCAAGCGATAATCCTGATTCATCTGCAAGACCCAAGTTAGTAGTTGAGTGGTTGTCTTGTACAAGCACAGGTGTAAATGAAATTTCGGCAAGCAATTTTTCGGTGAATGTTTATCCTAATCCTGCTACTGATGAATTGCATTTGACAACAGCCGATGGCGGAACAGTAAATGCAATCGTATACGATATGCTCGGCAACAAAATTTCAGAATCGAAAAATGTAAACGTGGTATATGTGAAATCACTTTCATCAGGACTTTATTTGGTGAATGTTTCTGAAAATGGAGTTTCTAAAATCTTGAGATTTATTAAGCAGTAATTCCTTTCATCTTTTTCTATGGTGCCGTCACTTCGATAGAGTGACGGCATTGTTTTTTAGAAGCGTTTGTCTTTAAAAGTTTTTATCAATCTACTTTCACAGTATTCTTTAAACTTGTGGCATGAAAAAATATTTGGTTGCCGTTTTAATATGTTTTGGATTCATAAGCCATGCACAGCAGGCAGGTGGAGAAACTTCGTTGGTGAAATGGATGAAGTTGGAAGATGCCATGAAAGCTTACGACAAGCAACCCAAACCTATCATCATTGATTTTTACACTGACTGGTGCGGATGGTGCAAGAAAATGATGGCAACTACATATTCCAACCAAAACCTGGCGGCTTATATCAATCAGAATTTTTATGCTGTAAAGTTTGATGCCGAAGGAAAAGACACAGTAGAATTTTTGGGGAAAAAGTATGCTCCACTGGGTGTTGGTCAAAGAATGACACATGCACTTGCTGCAAAACTTTTGCAAAACAAAATGATGTATCCGACAACACTTTTCCTCAACAACCTCGACAAAGCAAAAAACGAGTTTACATTGAATATGCTGGCTTCGGGTTATTTGGATGAAAAGAAGATTGAGCCCATGTTGGTTTTCTCATTAGAAAACGCATTTCGAAATTCAGGTTACGAAGATTTTGGAGAATCTTTTCAAAAAGCATTTTACGATACTACCACCGATAACAAAATTAATAAACTGAAATGGCAAACACCGAAAGAATATTTTTCTAAAACCGAAAAGCACAGTAAGAAAGCGTTGGTTTACATCGGCACCGATTGGTGTAACTCCTGCAAAGTGATGAAGCGCACAGCTTTTATTGATGACTCAAGTGCAACTTTCATCAAAGAAAAATTTGACCTGGTTGATTTTAACCCTGAATACACCGATTCGGTTTTTTACAAAGGGCAGCTATTTTCTAACTCCCGTCAGTCGCAGTTCCCTTTTCATCAACTTACCTTGCAGTTAACCCGCAAGAACTTTGTGCTGCCAAGTTTAGTAGTGCTTGATGAAGACATGAATATTGTTGACTCGGTTCCGTTTTATATCAATCCTGTTTTCATGAAAGACATTACACGCTTTTACGGCAGCGATATCTACAAGAAAAAATCGTGGAAGGAATTTCAGGAATCTATCCATCCTGTCCGCAACTGATTCCAAAGATTTAATGGGAGTGACGCAACTACTTCATTCAAAAAATAATCTTCATATTCGAGTTCCGATTTTAAAACGGAAAACCCTATGAAGAAAATTTACACTTTCGTCTTCGCCCTGTTTTTCATTTCTTCTTTTGCGCAAAACAACGTAGGTATAGGAATAGCTGTGCCTGATGCGAGTGCAATCCTTCATCTTGATGCAACCGACAAAGGTTTTATTGCGCCTCGCATTACGAGCGCACAACGCTTAGCCATAGCTGCACCGGCAAACGGCTTGCTGGTTTATGATTTAACGGTGAATTGCTTTTACTACTACGCTACACCATCGGGTTGGCTTTCGCTTTGTCAATTGAGTGGACCTACAGGACCAACCGGTGCTAACGGAACAATAGGTGTTGATGGTGTTACCGGGGCAACAGGAGCAACAGGGCCGCTTGGACCTGCCGGTGGAGATTTATCAGGAACGTATCCTGATCCAACTGTGATTGGCTTACAGGGAAATCCCGTTTCGAACACTGCTCCAACAGCGGGAAATGTTTTGACATGGGATGGCGTTCAATGGATTGCGACAACTCCAACAGGAGATTTTTGGAAATTGACCGGCAACGCTGGAACTACACCTGCAACAAATTTTGTAGGCACAACCGATAATCAGGATTTAGTTTTGAGAACCAATAGTACGGAGAAGGTGAGAGTAACCAGCATTGGTGCCGTGGGTATTAATCAACCTGCACCTAACGCTACTTCTATTCTCGATATTCAAAGTACAACGCTTGGCGTTTTATTTCCTTCTATGACCACTGCACAACGCGATGCAATTGTTGGTCCTGCAGTTGGACTAACCGTTTACAATAATCTCTTGAACGTGCATCAATTCTGGAACGGCACCTGCTGGGTAAACGTAGGGCAAACTGTTTGTTCGTTTGCTTATTCTTGTTCATTGAGCCATCCAGCAGATTGTTTACTGCGTTCTAACTTCGGTTCTGTTTCAGATACCATTACTGTTTCGTTGGTTTCAGGAACTGCATCGCCTGTTATACTTTCTGCTTCGGGTGTGCCCGCAGGTATTTTGGTTAACTTTTCGAATAGCTATGTAACACCTACGGCAACCTCTATCGTAACCTTTACCGCTTTACCTACAGCTCAGCAAGGAACTTTCACTATTACAATTCTGGCTACTTCAGGTTCCACGATTCAAACGCTTACTTATACGCTTACTGTTTATGATTACAACTTAACCTTGGCTACTTTAACAGGCACGGTGAACGAAATAAACATTGCTCCCAATACTACTACAGCTACAACCACAGTAACAATAGGCAACCCCGGAACTTGTGCTTCGAGCGGGGCTACAGCCTTACTCTCTACTACAGGTTTGCCTGTGGGTGTTACTGCTGCATTCGGAACAACTAATCTTTCCATACCTGGTACTACACCTGTTACTTTTACTGCTACAGATTGCGCCATACCAGGGGTATATCAAATTAATGTGGTGGCAACTATTGGGGTGCTTTCTTCCACCGTTACTTATACTCTTACTGTGGCACCTTCGGTGTTGGCTATTACAGCTAACATTGACAATTTGAATTTGTGGAATTTGGCAGGTAACCCGAATTGCCCAGTATCAATAACTTTTAATATTTCAGCAGGTGTGGTTATTGGTAGCGTTTCTACGGCACAAGCAGCTTTATATACTGGTAGTTTTTCGGGCGGCTCTGTTATAGTGGTTAATAATGCCGGTATGATTGCAGGGCACGGTGGTGATGGTGGTGAAAATTCTGGTGGATTTTTGGGGACTTGTTCTAATATAGATGGATTTCCGGGGGGCAATGCAATTGACATTGGTAGCCCAGGTATAACTATTAATAACAGCGGCACCATAGGTGGTGGTGGTGGTGGTGGTGGTTCGGGCAAAGGGCGTACGAGCAATTGTGCCGCAAGCAAATCAGGTGCAGGTGGTGGTGGTGGCGCGGGGTCTGCTCCGGGTAACGGTGGTAGTGGAGGAAGCAGCTATACATGTAATCCGGGCAATGCAGGAGCTACCCTTACGGGTGGTAATGGCGGTACGGGTTGTGCAACCCCTGGATGTTTCTTAGGGGCAGCTACGTCAGGTGATGGCGGCAAAGGTGGTGACCTCGGTCAACCAGGAGTTGGCGGACAAAATGGTTCAGGTGGTATTACAGGTGGTGCAGGGCTTTGCAGCAATGGTGTGGGTGGTGCAGCCGGTTGTGGTATTAAAACTAACGGGTACGGATATGTTGTTAGCGGAACGCCTGTGTTAGGACCTGTTTGTCCGTAATTAGTTTTTGAAAATAATTTATTTGAAAAGCCCCCGAGTACTCGGGGGCTTTTAGTTTATGTCGGTTACATTCGCGCGAAATAGGACTTATGAATTTTGATGAACTGAATTTGAACACTCCGCTTTTAAACGCGCTTAAAGATTTGGGCTACACCAAAGCCACTACTATTCAGCACAAAGCTTTTCCGGTGGTGATGAGTGGCAGAGATGTGGTGGGCATTGCACAAACAGGAACGGGAAAAACATTTGCGTATCTGTTGCCTTGTCTTCGCCAATGGAAATTTTCGAAAGAAAAGACTACGCAGATTTTAATTCTGGTTCCTACACGAGAGCTTGTGGTGCAGGTGCTTGAAGAAATTAAAAAGCTCAGTAAGTATATTTCGGTAACCGCCACAGGGGTTTATGGCGGCACCAACATCAACACTCAAATTTTTGAAGTAATGAAGGGGGTTGAAATTATTGTAGCCACACCCGGCAGACTGATTGACCTTTCGTTAAAGGGTGCGCTCAAATTAAAGAGCATTAAAAAATTAGTGATTGATGAAGTAGATGAAATGCTCGATCTCGGGTTTCGTTCGCAGTTGAAATTGATTTTGGATTTGCTGCCGCTGAAGCGGCAGAACATTATGTTCAGTGCCACCATGACCGAAGAAGTGAGCGCGCTGATTAACGAGTTTTTTAATCAGCCGATAAAAATTGAAGCCGCACCCACCGGAACACCACTCGCTAATATTTTGCAAACTGCTTATGAGGTTCCTAATTTTTACACGAAGGTGAACTTGCTTACCCGTTTGCTGACCGATGAAAAAGAGATGAGCAAGGTGCTGGTGTTTACCGCTACCAAAAAACTGGCTGACCAACTATTTGAAGAATTGACGGGAAAGTTTCCCGAGCAACTCGGTGTTATCCATTCCAACAAATCGCAGAATCATCGTTTCAATTCGGTAAAACAATTTCATGATGGAAAATATCGTGTGCTGATTGCCACCGATATTGTGGCGCGTGGAATTGATATTTCCGAAGTAACGCACGTTATCAATTTTGATGTGCCCGAAGTGCCCGAAGATTACATGCACCGCATTGGCAGAACAGGACGCGCAGATAAAAAAGGTCTCGCCATTACTTTCGTTACGCCAAAAGAAAATGAATTGCGCGATAGTATTGAAGCACTCATGAATCAGAAAATTGAAGTGCTGGATTTACCGGTAGATTTGTTCATTTCAGATAAACTGACCTTCGATGAAATGCCGAAGGTTTACCAACCCAACATGAATATTAAAGCACCTTCGAAAGGACCTTCAGGCGCGGCTTTTCATGAAAAAATAGATAAGAACAAAAAGGTAAATAAGAAGATACCGCACGATAAGAAAATGCGAATGAAATACGGCAAGCCATTGACCAGAGGGCAAAAGCCGAAAGGGAAAAAGTAGAATTTACTTCAACGCACTATTCTCTTTCTTCGATTTCAAAAACGGATAATACAATTGCACATACCACGCATCCTTCGGGTCGTTTTCAATTCCGAATTGTGAAGGATACTTCCGTGTAAATTTTGCAGTACCAAAAATTTGGTCCCAGATAAAAAGCATGTTGCCAAAGTTGCCGTTGTTATTGCTTATGCCATCCTCATTCGAAATACCATGATGCGCAAAATGAGTAGCGGGAGTAGAAATAGTATGCTCCACTAACCAAGCCAACGGTGAAAGAAATTTATAGCGGTACAGAAAACTATCCCAGCGCAACTCGCTGTGCGAGCCAATAATAATGAGCAGTTTGAGCACGGTATAAGCAATATACACTTTGCCGAAACCGAGAAACACCGCAATGCTCGCAAACCAAATGTTAGGCATAAACAAATAGTAGAATGCTGCATTCCGAAACACCACGCCTACTCCCATAGCAGGCGATGCATGATGCGCCACGTGAAATTTCCAAAGCAAAGGCGAATGATGCGCGAGGCGATGCCACCAATACTGCGGCAAATCTTCAATCAAAACAAAAATGAGAAACTGAAATCCATAAGCCACCGAAGCAAATTGTTCTTCCATTTCGGGAAACAAGCTTCTGCCCGTAAAAATAACGATGAGTAAAATGCCAGGCTGAATTAAAACCGTGAGCTGCGGAAAACTAACCAGCTCGGTCATGTAATCATGCCGTGTGCGCCTGGAATTTTTGTAAGCTCCAAGCAAGGTTTCAGCAATGCCGAAAAGGAGCAGAAAAGCAACTACCGCTTTTTCATCAAAATGATCGATACCAAAAACTTCGTGTGTCATAATTGGAATACAAAATAGAAACTAAAGTCTTTTCACCATTACTATTTTTGTTCAATAAATTTTCAACACGAGCTTATGTACAACCACGAACTGGCGGGAAAAATATTGGCTGATGCCTTTTTGCACTATCCATTAATGAATTACGCTTTTGAAGGCAATGCCGAAGAAGAGCGAAGCGCGGGCTTGCATCATTTATATAAATGCTGCTCTAAAACGGCATCTATCTATGGAGGAGTAATTCTAACCTCCGACCAGCAAGGCGCATTAATCTGGCTACCCGGAAAACATTTCCCTCTCGGGCTGAAGCACGAAATAAATTCAGGCATGTGGATGATACCTTTTAACTTAGGAATAAAAACAACCCTGCGTTTAGTAAACCACGATGACGAGTTGGATAAATGGATAGATAAAAACGCAAATGAAAATTATGGTTACATCTGGTGTGTAGGCGTAAATGCTTCAGCGCGCGGCAAAGGCTACAGCCGTCAACTTATAGACCAAGCCATTACCGACATGCGCGCACTAGGTATGACCGAGTTCTGGCTAAAAACCGAAGACCCTAAAAACGTAACCATCTACCAAAAGCTTGGCTTTGAACTGGTATATGAAACGGTGGTGAAGAGTAGTGGGGTTAGGGGATGGGTGATGAGGAGGGGGTGATACCAACTGCTTAAAAACATACTCTTCTTCTTTACCAAATCATTCGACCGGTCTCCTTTTTTTAGAAATACCTGCCT
>CANJRM010000031.1 GCA_947476645.1 Bacteroidota bacterium | reverse complement strand
GCACATTATCCTGTAGATGGATTTTCGCATCCATATCAGTTTTGCATGGGCATGTATAGTTTGCTTATTTCTTTTCTTGGGTTATGGTTCGCTCGCAAAGTGCTTCTCAATTATTTTTCTGACGGAGTTACAGCGTTCACCATTCTTTCGCTGGTTTTAGCAACCAACTATTTAAACTACTCGGCAATCAGCAACATGTTTCCGCATAACTATTTGTTTACAGTTTATGCGTTGCTTGTTTACCTCAGCATTCAATGGCATCAGCAATATGATTATAAGAGAAGTATTGCCATCGGTCTTCTTTGTGGTCTATCAGCACTTAGCAGGCCAACAGATATGATTGCTGTTATTATTCCTTTGTTATGGGGAGTTGATGGTTTCGCTTCTTTAAAAGAAAGAGTTAATGTTCTTTTCAAGGAAAGGAAAAAACTAATTCTTCTTTTTCTTTCGGCTGCATTGATTGGGTCAATACAATTAATCTACTGGAAAATTTATTCGGGAAAATTTATCTACTGGAGTTATGGTGATGATGATGGATTGAATTTTTTGAAGGTGCATTTTTGGAAATGTATGTTCAGTTATAGAAAGGGATGGCTTGCCTACACTCCGTTTATGGTTTTGTCGGTTATAGGATTCATTCCTCTTTATCAAAAACACAAACAAATATTTTGGTCGAGTTTTGTTTTCATTTTTATTGCATTTTACATTGTGTTCTCTTGGAGAAACTGGGCTTATGGCGGTTCATTTTCTATGCGTGCGGTTATTCAGTATTATGCCATTTTAATATTTCCAATGGCGGCATTTTTTGAGTATGCTTTTAAAAATTGGAAGACTCGTCTACCACTATTTCTCTTTCTCGTTTTTTGCACCTGGATGAACTTGATAATGACCTACCAGGCAAATGGTGCAGGCATTATGGAAAGCGACAACATGAGCCGCGCATACTACTGGAAAATATTCGGCAAGTTGAAAATGGACAAGACTGAAAGAAAACTGATTGATACGGATGAAGAGATGCCCGAAGAAAAAGCATCGGCATTGCAACCTCTTATGCAAAGAGTTTTTTGCACTGATTCAACTCCTGATAACTGTGTAGAATTTAATGATAGTAAGGCTTACTTTATGCAAAAGGGTATCGATTTTTTACCTGAAACCAGAATTGACATTTCTGAAAAGAAAGGAAGGTGGTACAGAATTACGTGCGAAGTATTTATGGTAAAAGATGAACCTGAGTATTGGAGCCAGCCACAATTGTATGCGTGGTTGAG
Source organism: Bacteroidota bacterium (assembly GCA_947476645.1). Lineage (GTDB taxonomy): Bacteria > Bacteroidota > Bacteroidia > Chitinophagales > LD1 > Bog-950. Next base: position 27,148 of record CANJRM010000031.1, on the reverse strand, counting down.
CGATGAAAATTTAAAAGACATCAAGCAGAAAAATTACCGCATTGAGCGAATTGCCTCTTATTCCGATTGGGACAAAATGACGATTGATATTTTGATTCCTTCTGACTCAAAAGGGAAACTTCTGAAAGCAGGAATCTACAATCCTAAAGGGGATGCGAAGTTTTATGTGCGGAGTTTGAGAATTGATTTCGTAAAACAATAAAGTGGTTCTGTTTCTTTAAAACCTACGCATGAGCAATCAAGCAATAAAAAATTTGTTGTTAACAATAGTCGGTGCTGCGTTGTTTACTCTACCGGCTTTTTATAACGGATATCCATTTGTTACATCCGATACAGGAGCATATATTGATTCGGGATTTCGGTTTTGTTTGCCCAGAGATCGACCAGTTTTCTATGGGATTTTTTTAAGGCTTTTCTCTTTTAACTTTTCTTTTTGGATTCCAATAATCATTCAAGGATTATTGCTTTCGTTTTTGCTTTTACAGCTTTGTAAAAATTTGTTGCTGGGGGGGGGATATCAACTAATTATACTGTTAGTAATAGGTGTATTTACTTCGGCAGGTTGGTTCTCGTGCCAAATAATGCCCGACATTTTTACTTCATTACTTTTTCTTGCTGCCATAAATTATCATTTCGAAAAATCGTTTTCGCGTAAAGTAGTTCTTCTGTGTATTACCGCACTATCTATTCTGGTTCACAATTCTAATCTTGCGATTGCCATAGTTTTTTTTCTGCTTCTTGGCGGAACTTCTGTTTTTGTCAAAACATCTTTTATAAACCCTGGCAGAACAATTCATCTGCTACTACTCGTTATTTTTTGTTGGATTACACAGAGCACCCTTAACTGGGTAAATGGTTATGGTTTTACACCCAATAGAAGCACACACGTGTTTTTAATGGGTAAACTGGTTGAAAACGGAATTGCTAAAAAATATTTGGAAGAAAATTGCACTACTAATCATTACCAACTTTGTAATTATAAAGATCAACTTTACGGACATGCGTGGGATTTTGTATGGAGTCCGGAAAGTCCTTTATACAAAACTGGTGGTTGGGATTCTTCAAAAACCGAGTACGAAAAAATTATTTATGCCACACTCACCACACCCAAATACTTGGTTCTAAATGTTAAAGAGAGCATTCGCGCTACAAGGCAGCAGCTAGTTTTGTGTGGTATTGGTGATGGGCTATGGTCTTACTTAGAAGATTCAAGTCCTTACAATAACATTTGCGGACATTTGCACAGAGAGTTTCCAAGATATGTCAAGTCGAAGCAAAACATTGTAGGTTATCCGTTTGATTTATTAAATCGCTATTACTTGTATTCCTGTTTAACTATAGTTCTACTGTTTTTATGTTCCTGGATAATTTCACGAACTATAGAAGGTGACTTACTTCTTCTTCTATTGGCTTCCGTTATTTTTGTTTTGATTAATGCTTTTGTTACAGCTTCATTGGCTAATGTTTTAACTCGGCTTAATGCGCGCGATATTTTTTTAATACCTGCAACATGCTTTATTGTGAGTTGTTTTGTATCGAAGAAAAGCTATGCTGTACGTTAATGCGCCTCTAACCAATTCACTCCCGTTCCCATTTCTGCTTCTATAGGCACATTGGTTTTTATGGCATGAATCATTTTGTCGTAGATGATTGGTTTGATAATTTCCACTTCATCTTTATGTGCATCAAAGACCAACTCATCATGCACCTGCAAAGTCATTTTGCTTTTGAAGTTTTGCTTTTTGAATTCGCGGTGAATGTCAATCATGGCGAGTTTAATCATATCGGCTGCTGAACCCTGCACCGGTGAGTTGATGGCATTTCGTTCGGCATAACCGCGCACGGTAAAGTTTTTCGAATTAATGTCTTTCAAATAGCGTTTGCGACCCATGATGGTTTGCACAAATCCATGCTCACGTGCATATTGAACGTTGGCGTTCATGTATTCTTTAATTTTTGGGAACTGCGCGAAGTAATTGGCAATAATTTCTTTGGCTTCACCACGCGTTGTTCCAATGTTGTCTGCTAAACCAAATGCCCCTTGTCCATAGATGATTCCGAAGTTCACACTCTTGGCTTTGTAACGCATTTCTTTAGTTACATCGGCAATGGCAACATTGTAAACCTTTGCAGCAGTTGCAGTATGGATGTCAATTTTCTTTTGGAATGCATCGAGCATATTTTCATCGCCACTTAATTCTGCTACAATGCGCAATTCAATTTGCGAGTAATCGGCAGAAAGCAATACATGGTTTTCATCGCGAGGAATAAAAGCTTTGCGAACTCGTTGTCCGCGTTCGGTGCGAATAGGAATGTTTTGCAAATTCGGATTATCACTCGCTAATCTTCCGGTAGCGGCTATATGCTGACGGAAATTAGAATGCACTCTGCCTGTTACTTTGTTTATCAGAAGCGGCAACGCGTCAACATAAGTAGAACGCAGTTTTGCAAACTCGCGATAGTCCAGAATTTTTCCTGCAATGGGATGAAGTTTTACCAAACCCTCAAGCGCATCTTCATTGGTAGAAAGCTGACCAGTAGAAGTTTTCTTTCCTTCAAAAGGAATTTTCAATTCGTTGTAAAGCACTTCGCTTAACTGTTTAGGCGAATCCACATTGAACTCTCTTCCTGCCAGTTGATAAATTTCATCGCGCACTTTCAGCAAATCAATTTCCAGTTCTTTCGAATAAATTTTCAAGAACTCTTCATCAATCTTCACACCTTCGTATTCCATATCTGCCAATACCTCTATCAGCGGATGTTCAATATCATTCAGCACTTTTTCTACTTCCTGTTTTACAACGAGCTGAGCTAATTTGTTTTTTAGTTGCAGGGTAATGTCAGCATCTTCAGCAGCGTATTCCGAAATTTTTTCGAGGGGCACCTCACTCATGTTGCCTTGATTCTTTCCCTTCTTGCCAATGAGTTCTTCGATAGAAACAGGCGTGTAACCCAAATAAGTTTCACTCAAATAATCCATGCCGTGTTTCAAATCGGGCTCTATCAAATAATGTGCGAGCATGGTATCATACAGCGGTAGAGAAACGCGCACATCATATCTGCGCAGCACCTGCATATCGAACTTTACATTTTGTCCGATTTTAGTTTTGGTTTTGCTTTCCAACAATGGTTTGAAATGCGCCACCAAATTTTTTGCTTCATCATGATTTGAAGAAACAGGAACATAATATGCTTCGCCTTCTTTCACACTAAAACTCATTCCAACTAAATTGAGCGTGAAGTAATCCAGTCCTGTTGTTTCGGTATCGAAACAAAACTCATCGGCTTCATTCAGGAGTTTTACCAAATCAGAAATTTCGTTTTCTGTTTGAGCAACCTTGTAAGTATGCGGAGTGTTGTGAATGGTTTTGCCTTTCTCTACTTCTTCTAAAACAGTTTCGTTCTCCGCATCACCAAATAAATTTCCCTGTGAATCGGAAACGGTTTTTGGTTTTGTATTTTGTTTTGGTTCCTCTCCTTCGGTAGTATTTGGAGTAGTTGAAGCCTGATTCACATTGTAATCAAACCCTAAAATTCTTTTGCCAAGCGTTCTGAATTCAAGCTCCGAAAAAATAGCTCCCATTTTTTCTTTATCGGGCGCATCTATTTTTAAATCATCGTCACTCACTTCAATAGGCACGTTCAAATTTATGGTTGCCAAAACTTTGCTCATCAATCCCTGCTCGGCAAAATTCTTTACGTTCTCGCCCACCTTGCCTTTTATTTTATCGGCATTGGCAATGGTGTTTTCCATACTGCCGAATTCTTTGATGAATTTTTTCGCAGTCTTTTCGCCCACTCCCGGAATTCCCGGAATATTATCTACCGCATCGCCCCACATACCGAGAATGTCAATCACCTGCAAGGGCGATTCCACTTCCCAATTGCGTTTAATTTCTTCCACACCTAAAATTTCTACTTCAGCACCGCTGCGTGCGGGTTTGTAGACGAAAATATTTTCCTCTACCAGCTGAGCAAAATCTTTATCGGGTGTAACCATATAAACGATATGACCTTCAGCAGCTTTTTTCTTCGCAATAGTGCCTATGATATCATCGGCTTCGTAGCCTTGCATTTCTAAAATGGGAATGTGCCAGGCGCGGATAATGTCTTTGATATAAGGAACGGCAAACAAAATATCCTCGGGTGTTTCCTGTCTGCCTGCTTTGTATTCGGCAAAAATTTCTTCACGCTCGGCACTGCCGCCCAAATCAAAAACAACAGCTAGGTGAGTTGGTTTTTCTTTTTGAATCAATTCGAAAAGCGTGGTGGTGAATCCGTTGATCGCAGAAACATTTTGCCCTTTCGAATTCAACAATGGATTTCTGCCGAAGGCAAAATACGCGCGAAAAATGAGTGCGTAAGCATCAACTAAAAAAAGTTTTTCGGTGTGATTGGAAGTGTGCGCCATAAAAAATTTAAGTGGAAGCCGAAAGTAAAAAAATCAAAATAGGATGAAGGTGTTACTGATGCTTCCCTGCCCGTCCGTTCAGGCGGGGACAGGCTCAGCATGACAAGGCGAACTGTCAGCCTGAGCTTGTCGAAGGCGCGACTTAAGAAGTGCGCAGTTTGAGCAACACCACATTTTCAATATGCGTAGTGTGCGGAAACATATCAACGGGCTGCACTTTTTCTACCGAATATTTTTCGGAAAGCAATTGTAAATCGCGCGCTTGTGTAGCAGGGTTGCAACTCACATAAACTATTTTGGGCGATTCTAATTGCAACAACGTTTTAACCACATCCTCATGCATTCCCGCGCGTGGCGGGTCGGTGATAACCACATCGGGTTTGCCGTTGGCAGCAATAAAATCATCGCGCAACACCATGCGCACATCACCCGCATAAAACGAACAATTGCTGATGGCATTCAACCGCGCATTTTCTTTAGCATCTTCAATAGCCGCTTCAATTTGTTCAATGCCCGTAACCTGTTTGCACAAATCAGAAACATAAATGGCAATGCTTCCTACGCCCGTGTACAAATCATACACTACATCTTCTTTTTTGAGCGCGGCAAATTCTTTGGTAATGTCGTAAAGAACTTTTGCCTGCACCGAATTGGTTTGGAAAAAACTCTTGGGATTAACCTTGAACTGATAGTTGCCGAGTTTTTCTATGATATGGTTTTTGCCTTTGTAAACCTTCGTTTCCAAATCGTAAATAGTGTCGTTGCGTTTTGGATTGATAACATATTGCAATGAAGAAATAGCAGGAAAACTTTCCGCCACAAAACTCAGTAACGCTTCAATTTTTTCTTCATCGTTTTCGAAAAACGAAACCAGCACCAGCAGTTCTCCAATAGAAGTAGTGCGAATAAGCAGATTGCGCATTAAGCCGCTCTGTTGTTTTAAATTGAAAAACGTAAAACCGTTTTTCAAGGCAAATTCTTTAATCGCAATTCTTATTTGGTTCGATGGGTCGGCTTGCAGAAAACATTTTTCAATATCAATTACTCCCGAAAAACTATTGGGCACATGAAAGCCGAGCGCGTTGCGCTGCTCAAAATTTTCTCCGCTATTAATTTGTTCTTCGGTAAGCCAGCTTCGGTCGGTAAAAGCAAATTCGAGTTTGTTGCGGTAATAAAAATTTTCTGCGCAACCAATGGTTTCGGGAATATCAGGAAAATCAATTTTGCCTATGCGCTCAAACGCATCTGCCACAATTTTTCGTTTAAACTTCAACTGCTCGGCATAATCAATATGCTGCCATTTACAGCCGCCACACACCCCAAAGTGCGAGCACTGCGGCTTTACACGCAGCGGAGAAGCTGTGTGCAGTTGGGTAATAATAGCTTCTGAAAAACTCTTTTTGCTTTTGCGCAGTTCCACATCTACCACATCGCCAGGCACGCCAAAATCAGTAAAAATCACTTTGCCTTCAATCTTGCTTATCCCCTTGCCTTCACTCGAAATGCCCGTTACTTCCAAGCCCTGCAAAAACTTTTTTTCTTTCTTCTTCATGCGGGCGAAAATAGTTTTTCTGTATTCGTACTTGTCGCGGAGAAGAGCTGTTCTCTCCCCTTTGCCCGCTGTTAAAAAATTCTAACTTCGCCCCTCCTTAAAAAGTGGGTAGTGATATTTGCCGCCCATTAAAAAACAAACCCAGTATGAAGAAAATTGCAGCTATTTATTCTTTAGTCCTGTTTAGCTTTTCGGCATTTGCACAAAACAATAACGACACGCGCACCCTGTTTACTGCCGGTGGCGATAAAGTAACCGTGAGCGACTTCACTTACGTTTACAATAAAAACAACGTAAACAATCAGGCAGATTACAGCGAAAAAAGTCTGCGCGATTATTTAAACCTGTATGAAAACTTTCGTTTGAAAGTGAAAGAAGCAGAAGCTTTGCACTTAGATACTATCGTTAGTTTGAAGAGCGAGTTAGAAGGATACAGAAAACAATTAGCCAAGTCTTATTTGACTGACCGCGAAATTTCGGACAAGCTGATTACCGAAGCTTATGAGCGTTCGAAAATAGAAGTAAACGCCAGCCACATTCTTGTTCGTTGCGATGAAAACGCAAACCCGGCTGATACATTGGCTGCGTTCAAAAAGATAACAGCAATGCGCAAGCGAATTGAAAAAGGCGAAGCATTTGAAAAAGTAGCCAAGGAAAGTTCAGAAGACCCATCGGCAAAAACCAACGAAGGAAATATTGGTTGGTTCACGGTGTTTGGAACTATCTATCCGTTTGAAACTACGGTGTATTCATTAAAGAAAGGCGAATTGAGCCAGCCTGTTCGCACAGAGTTTGGTTACCATTTGGTGAGATTAAACGACTCGCGCCCTGCACGTGGACAGATTCATGCAGCGCATTTGTTGCTTCGTTTCCCTGAGAAAGCTACTACACAACAACAGGATTCCGTGAAAAAGAGAATTGATTCGGTTTATGCTTTAATCACCAGCGGCAAAGTAAGTTTTGAAGATGCGGTAAAAAATAATTCAGATGATAAAGCAACACGCGTAAAAGGCGGAGAGTTGCAGTGGTTCGGTTCGGGTTCTTCTATTCGTATGGTTCCTGAATTTGAAGATGCGGCTTTCACTTTGCAAAAAGATGGCGACTACACCAAGCCGGTTAAAACGCAATTCGGTTATCATATCATCAAGCGTTTAGAGAAGCGCGATATTGCACCGTTCAGCGAAGCAAAAAGCGATTGGAAAAAGTGAGTGGAAAGAGATTCGCGCTCGCAGGTGGCTAAGTCGGTACTCGTAGAAAGAATTAAAAAGGAAAACGGTTTTGTTCAGTATCCTGAAGTGAAAAATGCTTTAGCCGCAAAGGTGGACAGCTCACTTGCTAAAGGAAACTGGAGAGCCGACAGCACATTAAAGAACAGCAAAGTGTTGTTTATTTTGGCAGGGAAAAGTTACACGCAGGCAGATTTTGTTGATTTTGTAGAGAAGAATTCGAAACAGCGCAACGACAAAACTAAAGATGCTTTGCTGAACGAATACTACGATGGTTTTGTAAACTCAAAATGTTTGGAGTATGAAGAAGGCACTTTGGAAACCAAGAAACCTGAGTTCAAAAACCTGATGAAGGAATACAAAGATGGAATTCTTTTGTTTGAATTGATGGACAAGCAGGTTTGGACAAAGGCAGTGAAAGACACTACAGGTTTGGAAGCGTTCAGAAAGAACAACGAACAAAAATACATATGGCAGAACCGTGCGGAAGTAGAAATCTACAACTGCAACGATGAAAAAATTTGCAACGATGCTTACAAATTAGCGCAGAAGAAAAAGAGTGCCGATGAAATTAAAACCAAGTTGAACAAGGAAGGTGCGAAGGCACACGTTTCAACTATTGGCGGCAAATACGAAAAAGGTCAGTATGATGTGGTTGACAAAATTGACTGGAAACCGGGTTTAACTCCAATCAAAAAAATCAACGACAGCAGCTTCCAGTTTATTCTGGTAAAACAAATTGTAAATCCTGAACCAAAGAGTTTGAAAGAAGCGAAGGGCTATATCGTTTCAGACTATCAGGAATATTTGGAAAAAACATGGTTAGCAGAATTGAGAAACAAGTATCCGGTTAGTGTAGATGAAAGTGTTTTCAAATCGCTGATAAAAAAATAAGTAAAGCGGCTATATAAACTGCTTTTACACAAAGGCACAAAGACGCTAACAAAACCAATCGGGTTTTTAGTTCTTTGTGCCTTTGTTTCTTTGTGTTGATTGTCTTAAAAATAATTTCTTGAGAAACGTCCTCCTCTTTTTTCTTCTTGCTTCCCTTGCATCCTGTTCTTTTTTTAAAAAGAAAACAACGGTTGATAAAGATGTGATTGCGCGGGTGAACGATGAGTATCTGTATATTTCTGATGTGCAATCGCTCACCAAAGGATTGAAGGGAAAAGACAGCAGCGATGTTTTAAAAAACTATGCCGAGAACTGGGTGCGCAGAAAACTGTTGCTCCAAAAAGCTATCGATAATATTCCTGCCGATGATGTAAGCATTTCGAAAAAGGTAGAAGACTACCGCGAAGAGCTCACCTTGTATGAATACGAAAAAGCGCTCATCAATCAAAAACTCGATACGGTTATTAAGGACGATGAGTTGAATACCTGGTATGAAAAAATGAAAACCGATTTTCCGTTGGAAGATGATGTTTGTCTTTTGTTTTTTGTGAAGGTGAAAAAAGATGCACAGGGTTTAGCCGATGCGCGCAAATGGATTTTGAAACCGAAAGATGAAGAAGACCAGCGCAAACTGGAAGGTTACTGCAAAGAGTTTGCGATGAGTTATGTGCTAGATAAAGGCATGTGGTATACTGATGAAAATATTCTGAAAAACTTTCCGTTGAGCGATTACGATATTAATTCGCTTTCTGCATCAAGAGAGTTTCGTGAGTTTAAAACAGAAGAGGCTTCGTGGTTTATTCGGGTGGGCGATGTAATGAAAAAAGATTCACCTTCACCACTGGAATTTGTGCGCGAGCCAATTGTAAAAGCCATGATTGAAAAACGCAGATTGCAATTAGTGGAAAAGGTTTACAACAAGATTGAGCAGGAAGGTATTAAGTCAAAGTCGTTTGAGATTTTAGTTAAGTAAGTATGAAAAAGTATCTGGCAATTGTTTTGATTTTTGTTTCGATGGGTGCTATAGCACAAGTCGAAAAGGGAAAATATTTTGTGGGTGGCAGTGCCGATATAAGCGTTTCATACATTGGTAAAAACAGTGGTTTCAACCTCGGTGTTTCGCCAAACTTTGGTGTGGTGGTGGTTCGTGGTTTTGTAGTAGGTGCGCGTTACAGCTTTACTATTTCAAGCGCGAAGAACTACGACAACACGAAGAAGGAATACGTTACTACTACTACTTATAGCTCGGCAATTGGGCCTATTTTTCGCTATTACCCAGGGAAAAAACAATTGAAAGGAGTTATTGTGTTTAACCCTGCTTATCTTACTACCACAACTATGCGCAAGAGCAGTGTGTCGGGCACACATGGTTTTAATCTTTATGGCGCAGCGGGTATTGCTTACTTTGTGAACGACCACATTAGCATTGAAACGCTGTTATACGCCAATGTTTCGGGTTATGTGAAGGTGTTGCCCACTACACGTATCGGACTTTCGGTAGGCGTGTTTACGTTTTTGGATAAGAAAAAGAAGGAAACAGCGTTACCTAAAGCCGAATTATAAATTTGAAGTTTAATGATTGAAAAAATTCAAAACCATAAAATGATTGTAAGCCGTAAAATATTTTCAGTAGTTGTGATGTTGTGTGCGGCTATGTTCGTTTCATCGCAAGGTATTCAGATAGACAAAGTGCTGGCGGTGGTGGGCGATAACACCATTCTGCTTTCAGATGTGGAATCGCAGTATCAGCAAATGCTGAATCAAAACCAAGGACAACCTTTGCCTGAAGATACGCGTTGCAATATTTTCGACAACCTGTTGCTGGAGCGTTTGTTTCTTTCGCAGGCATTGCTCGATAGCGTAACTACCAGCCCCGAAGAAGTAGAAACCGAGCTTGACCGAAGAATAAAATATTTCATTTCCATCTTTGGTTCAAAGGAAAAACTCGAAGAGTATTACGGCAAATCGGTTTTGGAATTGAAAGATGATTTCAAAGACGATATCGAAAAACAATTGCTGGCTGATAAAATGAAAGGCAAAGCATTCACGGGTTTGAAAGTAACACCTGCCGAAGTGAAGGAATTTTACGAGCGCATTCCGGCTGATAGCGTTCCGTATTTTAATTCTGAATTAGAGATTGGGCAAATCATTATGTTCCCGAAGGTGAATCAGTATTCTAAAGATTATGCGATGAAAAAAATTCAGGGCATTCGCGAGAGCATTGTGAAGGGAGGAGATTTTTCGGTGCAGGCTATGATTAATTCGCAGGATGACGGAAGCGCACGCGATGGCGGAAGTTTAGGAATGGTGGAGCGCGGAGAAATGGTGCCTGAATTTGAATCTGTAATTTTTAAATTGAAGGAAGGTGAAGTGAGCGATGTGTTCGAAAGCCCTTTTGGTTTTCACATTGCAGTAGTTGATGAAATTCGCGGAGAGAAGAGAAAGGTGCGCCACATTCTGGTGAAGGCGCAAACCACTCCTTCTGATTTGACTTCTGTGGCTGACCGCATGGATAGTATTCTTCACGAACTGCGCGTTGATTCGCTGAGCTGGAGAGAAGCAGTGAATGCTTTTTCGGAAGATGAGCAATCAAAAAGTATTGGCGGTTTAATGACCAATCCAAAAACAGGAACTACTTATTTTGAAAAGCCCGACATCGATGGAACGCTTATTCTTTCGCTCGACAGACTGAAAGTGGGTGAGTATTCAGATGTGCTGGGCTACAGTACGCAAGACCACACGGGTGATGTGAAAAAGGGTTACCGCATTGTTTGGCTCAAGACTGAAACTAAACCGCACAAAGCAAATTTGGAACAGGATTATTCTAAAATTCAGGGAGCAGCAAAAGGCGAGAAGCAACAGAAAGCATTGGAGCAATGGATAAAACTACACCGCTCTAAAAATTTTGTGCGCATTGATGACTCTATGAAAACCTGCGGACAAATAGATAAGTGGTTGGTGAATTAGCGAATGGATTTTCTTTATTTGTTGAACAAGAAAAAAATTAAGGTACTATGTATAATTCAGATGTAGAAGGTTTAGACGTATTTGCAGTAAAGTATAAAGAGTTGCGTGCTGAAGTGGCGCGTATAATTGTGGGTCAGGAAGATGTAGTAAAGAATGTGCTGCTTTCGGTTTTTGGTGACGGACACAGTTTGTTGATTGGTGTTCCCGGTTTGGCAAAAACGCTTTTGGTACATACCATTTCCGAAGTGCTTGATTTAAGTTTCAACCGCATTCAGTTTACGCCCGATTTAATGCCGAGCGATATTATTGGTTCCGAAATTTTGAAAGAGAACCGGACATTTAGTTTTAACCGCGGTCCTATTTTCGCCAACATTGTTTTGGCCGATGAAATAAATCGTACACCACCTAAAACGCAAGCGGCATTGTTAGAAGCCATGCAGGAGCGCAGTGTTACCGTAGCAGGAACTCGCCACAAACTCGATTTGCCGTTTTTTGTTTTGGCTACACAAAATCCTATTGAGCAGGAAGGAACTTACCCGCTGCCCGAGGCGCAACTCGACCGTTTTATGTTTTCTATCAACCTGGATTATCCAACTTTTGAAGAAGAAATAAATGTGGTGAAGAGCACTACTTCAGGAGTAAAGGTGAAACTGAATACTAAAATGACCGCGCAGGAAATCATTTATTTTCAACAGCTGATTCGCAGAATCCCTATTGCCGACAATGTGCTTGAATATGCGGTGAAGCTGGTGGTGAAGACCAGACCTAATTTGCCTACTTCACCTAAATCGGTAAACAACTATATCAGTTGGGGTGCAGGACCTCGCGCTTCGCAATATTTAGTGCTGGGTGCTAAATGCCATGCGGCATCTAACGGCAAATACTCGCCCGATATTGAAGATGTAAAAGCCATTGCGCTTCCGGTGCTTCGCCATCGTGTTTTCAAAAACTATAAGGCCGAAGCCGAAGGTTTAGATATAGATACGATTGTGAGTGGCTTGTTGTAGTAGCATTACCAAACATTTACGCAGTTGCTTTGTTTCTGTTTAAAACGAAACCGTGAGCCAACTTTATTCCCTGCAAACCATTCAAAAAATTCCGGCACCGGTTGATAAGGTGTGGCAGTTTATATCATCGCCCGCCAACCTTAAAATAATTACACCGCCTTCAATGGGTTTTGAAGTTACCACCACCACACCGAGCGATGTGATGTATGCCGGTTTAATTATTGCCTATAAAGTTAGCCCGGTGTTGGGTATTAAAATGAACTGGGTAACCGAAATTACCCATGTAAAAGAGGGAGAGTATTTTGTGGATGAGCAGCGTTTTGGCCCCTATGCTTTGTGGCACCACAAGCATTTCATAAAACCTATTGAGCGCGGAGTAGAAATGACCGACATTATTCACTACAAGATTCCCTTCGGTATTTTAGGCGATGTGGCAAATACATTAATCGTTCGCCAAAAACTGAAAGAAATTTTCGACTACCGGTTTAAGAAGGTGGAAGAAATTTTTGGAAAATACTGATTCAACTAACCGAATCGGCCTTCCATTCGCCATTTTAAGGCACAAAAATTTTACCTGAACGGTTTCATCTTTCCTTTTATGGCACTCTGTTTTAGGTAATAGCCATCAATTTGTGTATTTTTATTTTCGGAATATTCCGAATTGTAAAATAATACTCTTAGCAAGGCATGCAAATAATGGAAATGCATTTTCAGAACCCTGGAAGCCATATGCAAAAACCCGAATGCCATAAAAAGAACTGTATTTATAAATTCGGAATATTCAGAATCATTTAATACGATTATGAATAGCATATAGAAAAACCTGAAACAGGCTTAATAAACTGTATTTATTTATTCGGAATATTCCGAATTATTAAAACCACAAAATAATAGCTATTTTCGATAAAAATACTTCCAAAACACCTTAAATAACAGCCCATGCTTGACCCTCTTCGGCTTACTACGAACCTTTTTAAGGATAAAAACCTTTCCGATAGCTCCCTCAACTCCTTTACCGAGTATTTTCTTATTGCTTTGGCTCAGCCGCTGAACAATCCTGGGGGCATTTATAATTCGCTGTTGGTAGAAACCACCACTTTATATCAAAATTATTATGGCTCGCTGCTTACCCAGGCGGGCAAAGAAGCCATTAGCAAAGGCGTTACCATTACACTCAATAATGCTTTTGATGCGGTAATAGCTAAAATGAGAAGGCTGCGCGGGCTGGTGCTGTATAAGTTTAAGGCTAAAAGTGCGGTGTATAAAGCGTTTTACCCGCGAGGAATGAAACAGTATCATCATGTAAAGTTTAGCGATGCCGAACTTTATTTTTTGCGCTTCCGCGCCATTGCCACCATGCATCTGCAAGCCGAATATCCCGATGATGTGGCAGAACTTGCCACACTCATTGAAGCGTACCTGAATGCCCGGCACACCCGCACCGATATTGACAGCGTGCTCGACAACACCGCCACCAGCCGCCACCTTAATAGAAAAGTGCTGACCCTGCAGCTCACCAAATGTTTTTTAACCATAGCGGCTAACCACCTCGAAAACCCCGAGCACTTTGCCGTTTACTACGACCCGCGTTTTTTGCCGTTAAGAAAGGGGAAGAAGAAGGAGAAGGGCGAAATAAAAGTTAATTAAGGCGAATATTTATTGTGCATTTGATATATTTTTATCAAATTTGCCTTAAATATTCTTCGCATGTTGCTTTATTTCAAAACATCTAACAATTTATCTTTTAACCAGGAGGTTACGTTTTCTATGATAGCGGGTAATTACAAAGACCCCGAAAACAAAGGAAAACAACTGCTTGAAAAGAATTTAATGTGGAGCGAAAAATACAAAGTAAATGTATTGAAGGCTGCCGCCATCTACGGTGCAAACGCCAGCGGTAAGAGTAATTTTTTGAAGGCAATAGGAAATGCAGTTGAATTTATTCGTCACAATTTTACAGAGTCGCATTCCGAAACATCCATTCCTTTTTTAAGCGAATACAACAAACTTGATTCAGATAATTTGAATCGCCCAATTACTTTCTGCTTTGGGATTTTGGTTGATGACACTCAGTTCGAATACAATTTTTCGTATTCAAAAGAACGAGTTCTGTCCGAATCGCTTTTAGAATATCGCACACAAAAACCAATTGAGCATTTCACAAGAGTGTACAGCGAACAGACCAAGGATTATGATTGGACTTTCAGTAAATATTTTACCGGAGAAAAGGAAACAGTTAAGAAGATAACCAATGAACGCTCATTGTACCTTACAGTAGGTGCTGTTTCAAAACTGGAGATTTGCGAAAAAATATTTCAGTGGTTCGATGAAAAAATTGTTTTCGCTGTTGATATCAACAGCCCAGGTATGCTGGAAGATGAAACGATTCTTTTTGTGATGGCTGAAGATGTAAACGTGAAAAAAGTTGTGTTAGAGTTGTTGAAAAAAGCAGACTTCGCCATTGTAGATTTTAAGTTTAAACGACTTGCTGATGGCGGCCTGCTGGTAACATCCGTTCATAGAACTTTGGACAAAGAAGGCAAAGAAGTATTGATTGACTTTGACTACTTCAATGAAGAATCGGTTGGTACGCGTAGGTTCATGGGCTCATTAGCCGGATGCTTAGATCTATTCTCTAAGGAAAAAACTGGTTTGATAGATGAGTTTGGAACAAGTATGCACTCTCTTTTATCAAAGGATTTGTTGAAATTATTTGTAAGACTTTTAAATGAAAACAAGAAAGGAAAAAACAAACTCCAACTCATCTTCACCACCCACGACACCAACCTGATGGATGCTTCCATTTTTCGCAAAGACCAAATATGGATTACCGAAAGAGATGAGCGCGGCAACAGCCGCATGTACCCGGTCAGCGATTTTAAAACCAAGAAGGGAGTCGATTTAGAAAGCGAATATTTACAGGGTTTATACGGAGGCATTCCATTTTTAAAAGACGAAAAACATGGGGTGGCTTAAAACAAGACGAACAGAATTTTTTACCGTTCCGCAACCGGTGCTTATCGTTTGTGAAGATGCTAAGTCATCGGTTTACTACCTGCGCAAAAAAATAAAATCGCTCAAACTGCACAATGCCGATGTAGAGGTTGATGGCAACTCCGGCTCTGCACCAATGTCGGTAGTTGATTATGCCATTCAACGCAAAAAGGAAAACAAGCAAGAAGCCAAAAAGAAAAAGCAACAACCCTACGGCAAAATTTTTTGTGTAATGGATGTTGACGACCATCCTAACTTAAAAGCAGCTATTGAAAAAGCAATTGCCAATGGTTTAACGCCAATAGTTTCAAACGAATGTTTTGAGTTGTGGTATTTGCTTCACTTTATTGATTACTCTACCAAGTCAAGAAACCGTAGCGAAATAAATAAAGAGCTAACCCCTCTCTTGGGTAAAGAGTATCAAAAGGCAGACGAAAATATTTTTGAAAAAATAAGAGGCAATGAAGCGAAAGCAATTGCACTTGCTAAGAAATTAGAAGATGCTGCTATTAAAGAAAACAACGACCGCAATCCTTTGCGAAATCCTACTACGGAAGTTTATAAACTGATAGAATATTTAGATGGCTTGGTGAAGAAGTAATCTTATTTAATCACCCCCAACTCCCTCCCCACCTTCGTAAACGCAGCAATACATTTATCTAAATGTTCGCGTTCATGCGCGGCAGAAACCTGAACACGAATACGCGCTTTGCCTTTTGCCACTACAGGAAAGAAAAAGCCGATAACGTAAATGCCTTCATCTAAAAGTTTAGCGGCAAAGTTTTGTGCCAGCACCGCATCGTATAACATGACCGGAGTAATAGGATGCACCCCGGGTTTAATATCAAAACCCGCAACCGTCATCTTTTCGCGAAAATATTTTGTATTGGTTTCGAGCTTGTCGCGCAGCGCAGTGGTTTCGCTCAGCATATCTAACACGGCAATAGAAGCACCAACAATGGCAGGCATCAACGTGTTACTAAAAAGATAAGGTCGCGAACGCTGACGAAGCAGTTCAATAATTTCTTTTTTGCCACTGGTAAAACCTCCGCTTGCTCCGCCCAATGCTTTACCAAGCGTTCCGGTAATGATGTCAATCTTTCCATGCACACCACAATACTCGGGTGTTCCTCTTCCTGTTTTACCAATAAAACCCGAAGCGTGGCATTCATCTACCATTATCATGGCGTTATATTTATCTGCCAGCACAACAATCTTATCGAGCTGCGCAAGAGTTCCATCCATACTAAAAACACCATCGGTCACAATAATGCGCGAGCGGTTTTTTTGTGTAGCAATCAATTGCGCTTCCAAATCTTCCATGTCGTTATTCTTATAACGCAATCGCTCTGCCTTGCACAAACGCACGCCATCAATTATAGAAGCATGATTCAATTCGTCACTGATAATTGCATCCTCTTCATTAAACAAAGGTTCAAACACACCACCGTTGGCATCAAATGCAGCTGCATAAAGAATAGTATCTTCTGTTCCGAGGAATTCAGAAATCTTCTGCTCCAGTTCTTTATGAATATCCTGCGTGCCGCAAATAAACCGCACACTGCTCATGCCATAGCCATGTGTATCCATTGCTTGCTTGGCTGCTTCTAAAACTTTCGGGTGCGATGAGAGACCGAGATAATTATTGGCGCAGAAATTAAGAACCGTTTTTCCATTCACCTGAATTTCGGCACCCTGAGGCGAGGTGATTATCCTTTCGGTTTTATAAAGCCCGCTGGCTTTAATTTCTTCTACATCTTTTTGTAAGCGCTGTTGAATAGAATACATAGTTGGTGTGGTTTCTTGCCGTTCAAAAATAGATTTTCTGCTTGCATGATGCACATCATTTACAAAATGCGCCAATGAATTATCTTCGCACCTTGATGAAACCATATCAGACCTTACTTTATTACAAATACACGCGCATTCCCAATGCCGAAGAATTTGCCAAACAGCATTTGGAATTTTGCGAACGCTTAGGAATTGTAGGAAGAATAATTGTTGCCGAAGAAGGATTGAACGGAACTATATCAGGCACTGTTGTTCAGTGCAAAAAATATATGGACACGGTAAAATCAAATCCGATGTTCGAAGGCATTGAGTTTAAAATTGATGAAGTAGATGCACCAACATTCGAAAGATTATACGTGCGCTTTAAACCCGAAATAGTGCACAGCAGTTTACGCGGCATAAAGAATGTTGACCCCAACCAAACCACAGGCATACATTTAAAACCGCACGAAGTAGATGAAATGATTGAACACGATGATGTAGTGTTTGTAGATGTGCGCAGTAATTACGAAAGTGGAGTAGGGCATTTTAAGAATGCGTTGAAACTCGACATAGACAACTTCCGCGATTTTCCCGAGCAGCTAAAACAACTCGAACACTTAAAAGACAAGAAAGTAGTAACCTACTGCACAGGTGGTATCAAATGCGAAAAGGCGAGCGGCTACTTATTGCAAAACGGTTTCAAAAATGTGTATCAGGTAGACGGGGGCGTAGTGAAGTATGCAAAAGAAACAGGCGGTAAAAACTTTGAAGGCAAGTTGTATGTGTTCGATAATCGGGTGGTGGTAGATGTAAATTCTATTGACCCATCCATCGTTTCCACCTGCAAAATATGCGGAACCAAATCTGCTCACATGGTCAACTGCGCCAATGCTGAATGCAATGAGCATTTTGTTTTGTGCGAAGAATGCGGTTGGAAAATGGAAGGTTGTTGCAGCGAAGCTTGCATGAAAGCACCAGCTAAACGCGTGTATGATGGCACAGGTTATTACCAGCGCGAATCGGTTCAACAATAAACTGCAAACAAATTCTAAGTTTGTTTCACTAAAAATCTCAATTCTCCAATTATGATAAACGTTTCCCTTCTAAAAGAAATTTGCGAATTGCCTGGTGTTCCGGGTCACGAACAAAAAGTGCGCGAACTCATTCAGCGCGAATTGAAAAACATTGCCGATGATATTTCCATTGACAACATGGGTAATCTTATTGCGGTTAAAAAAGGAAAGAGCAGTGCTAAAAAAGTAATGGCTGCCGCGCACATGGATGAAATTGGTTTCATCGTTCATCATATTGATGAGAACGGATTTTTGCGTTTTCATCCGCTTGGCGGCTTCGACCCTAAAACATTAACTGCACAGCGCGTAATTGTTCACGGCAAAAAAGATGTGATAGGTGTAATGGGAACAAAACCTATTCACTTAATGACGGCTGAAGAAAGAATTAAACCACTTCACTTGACTGACTTTTTCATTGACCTCGGTATGCCGCGCAAAGAAGTGGTGAAGATTGTAGAAGTAGGCAGCACCGTTACGCGCGAACGTGAACTGAT
This sequence comes from Bacteroidota bacterium, assembly GCA_947476645.1. GTDB lineage: Bacteria > Bacteroidota > Bacteroidia > Chitinophagales > LD1 > Bog-950. The sequence continues at coordinate 8,757 of CANJRM010000031.1, read as the reverse complement.
TGAAATGGGAGAATGCGTAAACTGCAAAAGCATTGACAACCGTGTTGCAGTTTTTATTCTGATTGAAACGCTTCGCGAGTTGAAAGGGAAAAATATTCCTTACGATTTCTATGGCATTTTTACCGTGCAGGAAGAAGTAGGTATTCGCGGTGCGCAGGTAGCTGCACATCACATTGGTGCAGAGTTTAGTTTCTGTATTGACACCACAATTGCATTTGATACACCAGGAGCAAAACCTGAAGAATGTGTTACAAAACTTGGTGATGGAGTAGCCATAAAAATTATGGACTCATCGGCTATATGCGATTACCGCATGGTGAAATACATGAAGGAACTTGCCGACAAAAACAAAATTAAATGGCAACCCGAATTGCTTCCTGCAGGCGGAACCGACACTGCAGGCATGCAGCGCATGGCACCTAACGGAACAATTGCGGGAGCGGTTTCAATTCCAACTCGCCACATCCATTCAGTAATTGAAATGGCACACAAAGCCGATATTAAAGGCAATATTGATCTGCTGAAACTTTGCCTCACCAATCTGGATAAATACGATTGGAGTTTCAAATAAATTCTATGTGGACAGAAGAAAACAACTCTCTCAAACGCACCTTTACCTTCAAAGACTTTTCTGAAGCTTTTGCATTTATGACGCGTGTGGCATTGCTTGCCGAAAAGCAAGACCATCATCCTTATTGGGTGAATGTTTGGAATCGCGTAGAGATTACACTCAACACGCATAGCGAAGGAAATATAGTCACTGAAAAAGACAGAAAGCTCGCAGCCGCTATTGACAAACTTGTCTGAAAACAAAAGCACTTTCACATAGCATGTGAATCGTTTGCCTTTCACAACAAACTCCACGCATTATTTTTGAAACAAGCGAATAGCTGTTATGAAAATTCTTGCGACCACCGTTTTGCTTTCCTTAATTGTATTGCTGAATACTTCGTTTCATGCAGTTAGAAAAGTTGTTTTTCCTGTTGTCAATCGTCAATCGTCTCCCGCTGAAGAAGCTGGGATGAAACAAATCGTCAATTCTCCGCTGTCCATTGATTCTTTTCCGCAAAACTATTTTGCTTCTCCTCTCGATATTTCTCCTCTTACTATCGTTGGAAATTTCGGTGAACCGCGCAGATTACATTTTCATACAGGTTTAGATTTCAGAACAAATCAGGAAGAAGGTCATGCAGTGTTTGCTGCAGCTGATGGATATATCTCTCGCATCAATGTTTCGAGTGTTGGTTATGGCAATGCGCTTTACATTACGCATCCGAATGGCTATGTAACTGCATATGGGCATTTGCAAAGATTCAATGCACAATTGATGGCGCGCTTGCGCAAAGAACAATATGCCAGAGAAAATTTTGCCGTTGACTTTAATTTATTGCCCAACGAAATTCCGGTTAAGAAAGGTGACACGATTGCATTAAGCGGTAACACGGGTGGTAGTGGTGGTCCGCATTTGCATTTTGAAATTCGCGATTCGGCAGAAAGAATTTACAACCCATTGTTGTTTGGTTACAAACTGAAAGACGATATGAAACCGCTGGTGAGTTTTCTAAAATTCTATCCCCTTGATGATTTAAAAAACAAGAGCGATGGTTATCGAACAAAAGTTTTTGGAAAGCTTGGTGTATATGAAGTAACAGGTGGAATTGTAAAATTGAATTCCACTCAAGTCGGAATTTCTGTAAATACTTTTGACGTTATCAATCTGTCTGATGCGCATGTAGGCGTTTACAACATCACCGTTTTTGATGGCAACAAAATGATTTACGAATACAAGATGGACAGGATTGCATTTAGTGATAAGCGCGATGTGCTCAGCCATACCGACTATCCGATTTTTGTAAACGAAGCGCACCGCACTTTTCATAAATGTTTTGTAGAACCCGGAAACCATTGCCCTGTTTATTGCAGTTTAGAAAACAGCGGTGTAATTAATTTGAGTGATGGCAAAGGACACGATATTCATTTAGAAGTTAGCGATTATGCGGGGAATGTTGCACTCGTAAAATTCAAATTGCAATACGATAAAACAAGCACACTGTTTAAAGAAAAGGAGTTGAAATACACTACTCGCTTCGACTACGACCACGAAAATGAATTCTCCAATTCAGACATTAAGATGAAACTGCCCGTTGGTTGTTTGTTCGATAATGTCTTTTTCAATTTCTCTTCTGCACTTTCTACAGAGCTGAATTTCTTTTCGAAAATCTATCAGCTCGACAACAGCAACACGCAAGTGTTTGACTGGTTTGACTTGAGTATTAAAACCGAAAATCTAAATCCTGCTTTGGCAGATAAAGCGATTGTAGTTTATAAAGATGGAACAGGAGCAACCACTTCACGCGGTGGAAAATTTGAAGCAGGTTTCATCACTACCAAAGCGCGCGAGTTTGGAACCTACTATGTAAAATTAGATACCACTCTGCCTCAAATAAAAATTTTGAACGTGGTTCCTGGTCGCAACATGCGCACCTACAAAAAAATTCTCATCAAAATTACCGACAACCTCAGCGGCATTACAGACTTTGATACTTATGTTGATGGCAAATGGGTGGTGACAGATTACGATGCAAAGTTCTCCATGCTTACCCATACACTCAACCAAAATCTTTCTGTTGGTGAGCACACTTTCAAAATAGTGGTTACAGATGAAAGAAATAATCGTGCGGAGGTGGAGATGAAGTTTGGAATGTAATAGCTATCTATCCTATTTTTCAGCAGAGATTTTTTTTAAGCTGTAAATTTTAATCGTTCCTTTTTCAAGAATCAGTTTGTCAAGGCGGCTTATGATTTCCGCATTCGAATCAACATTTCTTGAATCAGTATATAAATACTTGGCTCCGTGTTCAATCATCTGTTGAAGTTGTGCGGCAGCTAATTCATCGTTGTGAAATCCCCATCCCTTTTTATCAATGTAATAGAAAAAAATAAAGTGCGACACATCATTTCCAACCACTACCAGTGCATTTTTCGGAACAGCATTTTGAAGTTCGGTTTTATAAACCAACAAATCTTTATTGAACCCGGGAACTTCGGGATTCCATCTTGACTGCATTCTTAAATAGCAGGTAAGAGGCAGCAGAAGCAGAACTGCAATAGTTAAATATCGAACTGCTTTGTTGTTCGAGTTATACAAATGAAACGCACCATACGCTACTAGCATAAACAGCAAAGGATAGAATGGGAAAAGATAGTAATCGTGGTCAACGCCTATGGCATTAATCTCAAACAAAAAATAAATAACTACCACGGCACTCCATGCAAGCATCAGCGGAAATCGAGAATCTTTGAAAGCCTTTCTTGTAAATAGAAAATAAAACCCCGCTAAAAAAAACAGCACCGAACCATAGTTGAGCAGCATTTCGGGCAGAGTGGAAATTAAATTATGAAGTAGAAATTCAACGATTCTATTTGATGGTTCCTGATTGTCGAGCATGCCCTTTACTATCATGTTCCCATTCCATTGCGGCATTACTGCTACATACCAAAGCAAGGGCAATACCAATGGAATGAACAACACAATTCCTGTAATTGTTTTTTTGCCGTCCCATTTTTTTAGAAAAATCTGTAACGCAAAATATAAGGCAGGAACGATGTAGTAAACAATGAAAGGAAGTTTGCAGAGAGTGCCTATGCTCAATAACACACCTGCCCATAGCAGATATATTAACCGTTCATTATTCTGCCACATGAAGAAAAAAGCAATACCCCAAACGGAGCAACATAAAGCCAAATTATCGGGAAGCGGATTAATGGTGTAGTAATAAAAGCAGGGCGAAAAATTAAACGCCCATGTACCCATTACAGCGAGTGTGGTGTTTCGAAAAAGAGTTTGCAGTAATTGATAGATGCCGAGTATGGTAAATAGCCCTATGATAAACATGCAAACTCTGGTGATGATGAGGTGGTTTCCGAAGACTTTATAGGTACAAGCAACAAGCCACTGCATCAAAGGAAATTCCATTCGGAACATGCCATCACTATCGCCACGGTCGTTTCGGTGAGGGTGAAGAATATTCATATCCTCTTCGTAAAAATTGATGATAGTGCTTTGTGTTTGCGTTTGCCGCCACACATGAATGCTCATTAAATCTTTTGAAAAATCTTTGAAGTGCATCAAGAAACTAATAACCAGTATGGATAGCAGAATGATGTTTCTTAAAAAATTGCTCATGAATTTTTGTTGCAATCAAATCTAAAAACCTTCGGCTCAACTTTTTAAAACACCCGCTTAATCAACTTGTCTTTCATTTCTCGGATTACTGAATATCTTCAAACTACAATTAAACGTATCTTAGAAAGCCAAGTCAGAGCCAATGAGTTCCGCAAAACGATGAAAAAAACTATTCCCTTATTCGTTCTTTTAGGCTCATTGCTTTTTGCACGCGCAGCCGACTCCATTTCCGTTTATGTTTTTCTTTCAGAAAGCTGTCCTATTTGCAAAAGCCAAACGCTAACACTTCGTCAACTTTACTCAGAGTATTCATCAAAAGGAATTTCGTTTATCGGCCTTTTCCCCAATCAGGAATATTCCACTAACGAAAGCATTCAGCAATTTGGCAAGAAATACCAATTAGATTTTGAGCTGAAAAAAGACGAAGGACAAAAGATGGTGAAGAAATTTTCGGCCACTACTAATCCCCAAATTTTTGTGGTTAGAAATTCAACACAAAAAGTTCTTTACAAAGGCAAAATTGACAACGGATTTGAGAGCATAGGAAAAAAGCGACAAGTAATTACAGAACATTATCTTCGTGAAGCTTTAGAAAGTATTTTGCAGAAGAAGGAAATAGCTATTAAAGAAACGCAGCCGGTAGGTTGCTTCATTATAAAAAACTAAAAACACCAAAACATGAAACGGATTTTTACAAGCTTCCTTTTTGTAATCATGCTCTCGTTTTTCTCGAACGCGCAAACCGTAACTTATGCTGAGCATATTGCTCCCATCATTTACAGCCATTGCACACAATGTCACCGTGCTGGTGAAATTGGTCCTTTTCCATTGACTAATTACAGCGAAGTAAAAGCGCAGGACGGTTTGGTAAAATATGCTACAAGCATTCAATACATGCCGCCTTGGAAAGCCGATATTACTTATGCCGAATATCAAAAAGTGAATGTGCTCACCGCTTCCGAAATTCAGTTAATAAATGATTGGGTAACTCAAGGTTCTTTGCGTGGCGATTCAACTATAGAACCGCAAACACCCGTTTATCCAACAGGCTCAAGAGTTGGCGTTCCTGATTTGACCATTTCGTTTGCGCAGGCACATCCTATTTTGGGAAACAATACCGATGAGTATCGCTACTTTGTAATTCCAACAGGGCTAACACAAGACCGCGATTTGATTTCGCTTGAAATGCGACCGGGCAATACCTCTATGGTGCATCATGCTTTGTATTGGGTAGATACCACTGGTCAGGCTGCTGCTGATGATGCCGCTACCCCTGAGTATGGTTATGCAGGAGGCACGCAACAGGTTTTGACGAGCGGAAATTTAGATAAGCAATTGCCTACCTATGTACCGGGTCAAAAGCCAACAGTGCTCAGCAACGGTATAGCTCACAAAATACCAGCAGGTTCAGATTTACAGGTGCAAATTCACTATGCGCCATCGCCTGTAGCCACTTCCGATTCTTCTTCTTTCAATTTGTTTTTTGCGCCAACACCCGCTACACGTTATGTAAAGAACCATGTGATGGTTCCGTTTTTTGGCACCTTAGTAAGTCCTAATCCATTTTTTATTGTTCCGGCAAATCAAACCAAAGAGTTTCATGGTGTTTATACCATGCCCGAAGATGCCAGCATGATTTCGACCATGCCACACATGCATAAATTAGGAACGCATTGGAAAGTATATGCTGTAAAACCAAATGGCGATACGGTGAACCTCGTAAAAATTGATTCGTGGGATTTTAACTGGCAAAGCAATTACGATTTCAAGCACATGATTCATTTGCCATCAGGAACAAAAATTCATGCTTTTGCGGGCTATGATAATACCACTGGAAATATCAATAACCCAAACAACCCACCACAACAAATTAGCTGGGGCGAAAACACCAGCGATGAAATGTATTGGTTGCCATTGCAATGGGTAAGTTATCAGGCAGGCGATGAGAATATTGATTTGGAAGCAACAGGTATTCAGGAAGCAAATTTCTACCCTATCAAAAACAAACTGTATCCCGTCTATCCGAATCCTACAAGCAATAGCGTAAAAGCAGGATTTACCTTAAACGATAACGGCAGAATTAATTTGAAACTCTACAACCTAAACGGTGAAGTTATTTCCACACTTGCCGATAATCAAATGTATATGTCGGGTGTGCATACCGTAGACATTGACCTTTCGCATTTGGAAAGCGGTGTTTATGCTTTGCAATTAGAAACTCGTGGCGAAAGACAAATGCAGCGAATTGTAGTAACTAAATAGTTATTGCCCTTCGTTGAGTTTTTCATACAGATAATTGAATCAATATAATGGTTGATTAAACCAATTTTATATTCATCAGTCAATCAGTTTTTATAAAAACCCCTAATCGTTACCATGAAAAAATTTCTACCCCTGTTTTTAGTTTTTGCAGCAGTTGTGGCAAAGGCGCAAACGCCTAACTGGAGTACAGACATTGCTCCCATTTTCTTTAGCAACTGTACAAGTTGTCACCACGCAGGAGGTTTGGCTCCGTTTACCTTGCTCGATTATCAAACTGCTTATGATAATCGGTTCAACATTTCAAATGATGTTTCGAGCAAAAAAATGCCGCCATGGCCGCCAGATGCTACTTATCGCAGATTTGCGCACGAAAGAATTTTGGCTTATAGCGACATTATGAAAATAAACGCATGGGTAGCAGCTGGTGCTCCTATAGGAGATACGCTTTTGACTCCTGCAAAACCGGTTTATACAAATGAATCAGCGTTAGGCACTCCTGATTTGTCGTTGCGCATTCCAGACTTTACGGTACCTGCCTCTGCCCAATACAATGATTTGTATACTTGTTTTGTTATTCCTACCAATCTTTCGCAAACAGAATTTATTACGGGCATTGAAGTGCTTCCGGGAAACGCTTCAGTAGTTCATCATGTGTTGGTTTATCAAGATACTACTGGTCAGGCAGCTGTTTTAGATGCAGCTACACCTGAACCGGGGTACACTAGTTTTGGCGGAATAGGAATTAACGGCTCGCCAATTTTAGTTGCGGGTTGGGTTCCTGGTTCACAACCTTCGTATCTTCCCGCAAATATGGGTATCAAACTTTATTCTCATTCCGACTTGGTTTTGCAAATACACTATCCCTCTGGAAGCAATAATAAATTAGATAGCACCAGAATTAATTTAAAGCTTTCTACCGGTGCTTTACGCACGGTTTCGTTAGCACCAATTCTAAATCATCAAACAAGTTTGGTGAATGGGCCGTTGTCAATTCCTGCCAACAGCACAGCCACTTTCGAAGAGTATTATCAGCTTCCGAATATTATTGACATTACTCTTTTAAGCGTAGCTCCTCATGCGCATTTGATTAATAAAAGTTGGTTGAGTTACGTGGTGACACCTACCAACGATACTATGCCGTTGATTAGAATCAATGATTGGGATTTTCACTGGCAAGGCTCGTATGGTTTCAGAAATTTAATGCGCGTTCCTAAGCAGTCTAAACTTTACGGTTTTGCTACTTACGATAACACAGCAAATAATCCACACAATCCGAGTTCACCACCGCAAGATGTAACAAGAGGCGAATCTACTACCGATGAGATGATGCTGATTTATTTTGCTTACACCTACTATCAGGCAGGTGATGAAAACATTGTGATTGATAATTCTCCATTGGTAGACATTACAGATTCTTCGGCTGCAACGGCAATTAACGAACCCGTGAATAGCATTGTGTCTACTCCGCAGTTTTACGACTTGGTTCCAAATCCATCAGGCACCGAAACGCAACTCAGTTATTTTTTACCGACTTCAACAGATGCTACTTTACAGGTTTTTGATTTGAACGGAAAACTGATTGACGAAGTAAAACTTCCTTCTGCTTTAGGAATTAACGGGTATAAATATTCAGTGGAGAAATTGCAGACAGGGCAATACATCTGTAATTTAAATGCCGCAGGAATGAAGAAGAGCAAAACGTTAATTGTAGTTCACTGAAAATAAATTTTGACAGAATAATAATCGGTTGGTGGTGCAGTAATAGTTGCCATCAACCGATTATTATTTTCACCACTCGAAAAAAATATGACAACACTCAACGAAGGCGAAAAAGCTCCTGCCTTTAAAGCTAAAGACGAAAACGGAAACCCCGTTCAATTGAAAGATTTTGCGGGTAAAAAATTGATTTTGTATTTCTATCCCGAAGATGATACGCCCGTGTGCACAGTTGAAGCATGTGACTTTCGCGATAACTATGCGATGTTGAAGAAAAAAGGGTATGAAATTTTGGGCGTGAGTCCGAACAATAGCGAAAGCCACAAAAAATTTATTGCTAAGTACAAACTGCCTTTCTCATTACTGGCAGATGAGGAGAAGAAAATTATAAACGCCTATGGCGTTTGGGGGCCTAAAGTTTTATATGGCAGACATTACGATGGTTTGCACCGCCAAACTTTTGTTATTGATGAAAAGGGGAAAATTGAAAAGATTGTGCGCAGGGTGCTTTCAAAAAAATCAACTCAACAGGTTTTGCAAGAGAAGAACTGATTTTCACAATTACAACAGATTTTGTTTTCATACATTTGTCT
>CANJRM010000030.1 GCA_947476645.1 Bacteroidota bacterium | reverse complement strand
CAGCGCCTGTGGGGAGACTTGTTTAAGATGTAATCACCAACCCTTCAGCGTAACTGCTTTCCAGATATAATACTTCAAGGCATCAACTTTTGTCGGCTTTTTATAAAGCGATGCTTTCGTTATTTCAGGAAAATATTTGGTGAGTGAACTCATATAGTTGTTGAAATATTCGTTGAGCAGCAAATCATTTCCCTTAAGTATTTCACGAATGGTGGTGTAATTGAAATGAATAAACACCACCGGATATTTTCCATTGATTAAAATTTCACCATCAATCTTTTCGCGCACACATACATAACGATTCCACTCCGCCACATTACATCCCTGATGGCGAACAACCAATGCATCTTCGCGCATTACAGGAATAAGGTCAAGATATTTCTGGTCATCAAAAGTTCCTCTGAATGGATTTTTTTCGCAGCGATACAAACAACATTCAGCCCACCACTGCAATGTATCAAGCGCAGATTTATTAGCACCTACAAAGCCCGCATTATAAAGCCCAACGCGATAGTTCGCCTCTAACATGTTTTGACTGTGGTCGGGTGTGCGCTCGTAATTGTGTGGAGTTAATGCAAAAGAATATTCATCGAGATAGTCAAACAGAAACTGATACTCATTGCAAAAGAAAATGTCGTTGTCGAGGTAAATCAGTTTATCAATTTCAGGTTTCGAAAGCAGGTGTTTCATGAAAGCGGGTTTCATGCTCCAGCGTAATTTATCGCGTTGTTTTCTGTATTTGGAAATAATATTCTGCGCAACTGCCTCTGCATTCACATCTTTCAAAAAATAAATTTTTACCTGCGGAAAAGGCGAAGCAGGAAATGAATCATCAATCACCAACACATGCAACGAAATATTTTCGTCATAAGCCAACAGCGATTCGCAAAGTGCAAACACTTTGTAAGCGTGGTCGGCTGTGGTGATGGTGCAAAAGTGATTCATGTTATTGACTTACCTGTTGGCTTTTTAATTTCTGCAAAGCAGAAACAATTCCCTGTTCGTTGGGTCTTATCTGCAATGCAATTTCAAAATAATGAATCGCGCTGTCCAACCTATTCATTTGCTGATACGTTTTAGCAATGTTCACTATAGGTTCAAACTTATCGGGACTTGCAGCCAATGCGCGATTATTTGTTTCGATTGATTTGTCGAACTGCTTCAAACTGTAATAAGCGTAACTCAAATTGGCATATACTTCCATTTGCTGCGGATACTTTTTCAGATAACGCTCGTAATAATAAATCGCTTCTTCTACTTTCCCCTTGTTATGCAACATTACTCCCATGCTAAAACATGGCGCATCAAAGTTTGAATCAATCTTCATAGCCACTTGATATTGTGCAAACGCTTCGTCTTTTTGCCCGAGACCTTCATACACTTTTCCTAAATCGTAAGCAGGGTTAAGGTAGTTTGGATAAACCTCCAATGCTTTTTTAAAATGCACAGCCGCTTCTTCGAGCAATTGTTTGCGCTGCATTTGGTCAGCATCTTTTGATTGCATAAAGGCATACAATCCCAATAGATTCTGCGCCTGTGCAGAATTTTCTACCGCTGAAATATCGTGACGAAACAGAGTGAGGTGGTCTTTCCAATCAACATTTCTCGAAACAACAATCACCGAATAGAAAAGAAGCAAAGTGATAATTGAATAGCGCAATCCCGATGAAAGAGAAGTCCAGGACAAATTTTTCTGCACAAAAGAAAAGTCTGTTTTAAAAATTTTAAGCAACAGTGCAGCAACCACAAATGCAAAACCAAGCGATGGAATAAAAAGAAAACGATCAGCCATCATGCCCGGAACAGGCATTACAATGTTCGTGTAGCAAGAAATACAGAAAATGAAAAACAAAATTCCGAAACCCATTACGCTATCCTTCTTCATTAAAAAAATAGAAAGCAGAAACAAACTGAAGTAAAGAAGCAGACCTATTATGGAAGTAATATCTGTAACAGAATGTGCGGTGATATAACTGTAACCATAGTAGAACGACATTGGATACGGAACAAGAATCAGTTTGAAATATTTCAGCAAGATATCGGCTGCTGTTCCCAATTGAATATTGAATGGTTCTGTTTTGCCAACGGGATTCTCAATAAAAATCAGCGGACGATTTACATTTTCAGGATTGATGTTCACCGGATTTTTCCAGTCGAGTTGAGTGAGTGTATTTTTTATTTCAACAGGATTGCCAGGCAGTTGAATTTGATTCCACGAAAGCGCAAGTCCTGCAAACAGAAACACATAAATAGTCAACAGACTTCTCTTGATTTCTATTTTTCGGAAATGCAGAAACCAAACCAACACGCTCATTGGCAGAAACAGCAAAAGGAAATTTACATCGCCATGTTTGTGAGCAAAGAATTTAAAAGCAACCAATAGAGAAGTAGTCATTAAAATTCCGATACCGGCAAACTTCAACAAACGAAGCTGCTGAAAATAGAAGCCCCCGTAAAGCAAAAGAATGATAATGAAACGGAAATCGTGTTGAACAAAAAGAAGCCCGCAAACAGCAAGCGCAAGAACCGCTGAAATAAATTTCAAAATTCCTTTTGAATTCAACAGAGTCAACACAACAAAAGTCAGTAAAGCATAGAGCAAAAATTTATCGGGCAACCCTCCAATCACCACAACTGAAATAACAATTGAGGCTAGCGAAAGCAACACGATGGTTTTGCCTTCTGCATTGGCGAAGTAGAAAAGAGCGCAGAGCAAAACTACAGCAGCATACAATACAACGAGATGATGAAAGAACAATCCGTAAAAACCTAGTAAAGTAATTGCAAGAACGGGAAGAAGATAAAAGATGAAGAAGTTCAGCTTTAAAAATCCTTTTGCCTCTGCAATCCATTGCGCATTTGCATTGGTGTTGCTCGCGTCTGACTTAAAAGCAGATTTTATTTTTTGGTTGAAACCAGAGACAAAATTCTTGAATCCTTGTGCGCTGAAAAAATTATTCATCAGCAAAAACATGAACGACACGAACACAAAAGCTGCAGCAATAATTTTCAGCTTGCTTGAAATATTTGGAATGTTCATGACAGGAAAAGCAACTATTGCAAGAACAAAGAACAACAACATCGCCTGACTGAATTTGATTTTTCGAAATACAATCAGCATAACAGGAATAAAAACGATAAACACGTTAGTGGTTTGCTTTGAAAGCAACGAAGCAACAAAGGCAAGCGCCAGCAACAACAAATAAAACCACTTCTTAGAATCAATAAACCGCAGAGCACTCAACAAAGCTAGTAGCGCAAAGCCCACAGCAAAAATCTCATCGCGATTTTTAATACTCGCCACAATTTCGGTGTGAATAGGGTGCGCAGAAAAAATAATGGTGATTAAAAACGGAAGAATAACGGAATAGCTATTCAGCAACAAAGTCAACACATAAAAAAGCAAAACGCAGAGCAACGAATACAACAGCACATTAATGAAGTGACTGATGTGCGGATTCTCGCCAAACAGTGAATGCTCCACTGCAAACGAAATCAAAACCACAGGACGATACTCGTAAGAGTAACCGCTTTTGTCTTTGTAGTACGGCTCGGTTAAAATAGAAGGAATGGCACTGATGCCATCTTTAGTGAGGCGATGATTTTCGGTTACGAGTTCATCATCTAGATTGTAATTATTGAAAATAGAATTGGCGTAAATCGAAAAACTAAAAACAGAAATCACCGCGTAAAGAATGCGCAACTGATTGTTTGTAGCTATAGGTTTTTTATGTGGTGGTTTTTCCTTCGCCATTTTCAACGTTCAACAAAAGTGAACAAATCAGGACAAAGCGCGCGCACTTCATCAATTACTTTTTTCGAATCACGAATCTCTACTTGCCGCCCTGCTTTAGCCAACTTAACTGCGAGCAAAAGCTTTTGCGATTCATCAATGTAAACGGTTCCCTCTTTATAAGCCACTCCTTCGAAAATAATTTTTCCATCAACGGAATTTTCTTTCATCATGGTCTCGAACTGAAACTCCAAATGCTGCTGATTGACTTTGTCAGTGGCTTCGCTAATCGGCAAATCGGCATTTACATTTTCAGCAAACTTCTTGAGCGCGCGGTTGTCGCGAGGAAAGCAAGGACCGCCAAAACCAAATCCGTATTGAAGAAACTGATTTCCTATTCGTGCATCGCTGCCTATGGCGCGGAGAATTTTTTCTGCATCTGCTCCGCTCCGCTTCGCTAAATCGCCAACGGAATTGGCGAAAGAAATTTTTGTAGTTAGAAAACAGTTGGTCGCCAGCTTCGCAATTTCTGCACTCAACCTATTCATGCGACAAACAACAGGATTAGTAACTGCAATTGATTTTAGAATTTTCTCAATCGCATCACCCGCATTTGCATCAGCTTCTCCAATTAAAATCTGCGAAGGATATTGTTGGTTATGAATAATAGAACCTTGCGCAATAAACTCTGGATTGTAACTAACCGAGTAGTTATACGCTTGCATCTTTTCGGCAAGCGTATCGCAATAGCCAGGCATAGTAGTACAACCGACAACTAAATGTTTTTTGTTTTCAGTTTTTCCTGCTGCGATAATTTCATCGGTCACTCTTTCAATTTGCGAATGGTCGTAACTTCCATCTGCCAACGAAGGTGTTGCCACCATAACGAAAATCACTTCCGCTTCGCTTCTTAAAATTTCTGCCAATGAATTAGTTGCCTTGAAACTTTTATTGGCTTTCAAATATTCATTCAGCTGCGGCTCATGGGAGAAAAAAGATTTTCCATTCAGCGCATTCACATACGCATCGCTAACATCTGCACCTAACACAGCATAGCCAGCCCGCTCTAAATTAAGAGCGAAACACAATCCCAACTTGCCAATTCCTATAATGCCAATGGTTTCCAAATTCTGTTTTTATGCGGGGTTAAATTCGTGCTCTTCAAATTTTGTATATGCAAATCCCCAATCGGGTTTGTTCAAATTGTAGTTCGTTTTCCCTTCCTTCAACATCTGCAAAGTAGCCTTCACCACCAGCCACCAATCGAGCGAAGGTTTGCGCGCCATAAAATTCAACATCTTAATGGCATCGTCAATGCTCTCCCATCCTTCCTCGTGGTAAATGTGATAAACACATTCCTTGTAATTAAAAATCTGCTGCTTCATTCCTTGTAAATGCGCTGCGTAAAGCGCAATCGTATCCACATGAATCGAATACAAATCGAGTTCAGGATAGCCATCAATCTTCAACCATGCTTCGCGACTCATTAAAGTAAAATCTCCGCAAGCCACCGTGTCCAACATTGCTAGTTCGTAAAAATCTTTGAGGCGAATTTTGTCGTACCATCCCCAGAAATAATCGAGCGCCTTCACCGGATAATTAAAGTTGTAAAAGAAATCAGGAACACCTCGAACGTGCTTGAGTGTTTCGTTTTTACCAATGCGTTTTATTACATGATTTTTTGCGAATGAAATTTGCTCGTCAAATTTTTCGAAGGCAAGCAAACCAGCTTCTGCATCTAAACGATTGGTGCGATAAAAAACATTTTGTTCAAAATCTTTTCTGTTCAATCGTTCAATACATTCATCGGCAAACAGAATATCAATGTTCGTGCACAAAATAAATTTACCGCGCGCTCTGCGTATGCCCACGTTCTTCGCAATCATTTGAAAAAGCGGAATTGATTTACCTGTGAAATATTGTTTGTGAATTTCATTCGGCACAGTGATGTAACGAATGCACAACACATCGTCTTTCGTTGGTTTGGGCAACACATCTTTCAGCAAAGGTCTATCGGTTGGCGGATTCCATTCAACGATAATCAGTTCAGCATCTAATGAAAACTTTCTGCTTTGATGAAGCAATCCATTGATAAAAGCCGTCATGCGCTTCAACAAATCACCTCCGTGATTATCGTTTCGCGATGTAACTACAATGGATAAATACGGCTCCTTCATTTTTATATTTCAGTTTCAGAAAGTTCAAAGTTGAAAATTCCCCAGTCATCGGTGTTCGTATTGAACGAACATTTTTGATTCATCATTATCGCACCGTTTTTAAGCAGGTGATGATACGTCAGATTCATGTCATGATTCTCTTTGTCAAAATCGAATCTACGCTCATGCTCCTGATGATAAACCAGCCTTGGAAGATTTTTTTGTTTCACTCCGCTCACTGCCGTCATCAATAAATGAAGTGAATCGGTGTGAGTTGCAATCCAGGTGTCCTCGGGATAACCTCTTTCCTTCAACCAGCTTTCTTTATCCATCAGAAAAAAATCGCCCGATGCATTGCAGGCATATTGAAACGTAAACAATTCTACGGAGTAAGGAATATGAAAGATGCGTGTGATTTTATGAAACGGATAAATGGCAGTATAAAAAATTCTGCGAATGAAATTATAGGCAGTAAGCAATTTGAAAGTTGTATGCAACTGAAAAGGCGGACGAAGCAGATACGTTCCTCCGCGCATGAAAAACTTAAACACGCTTTGCTGAATCTGATGAAGAAATTGTTTTGCATCGCCTCCAAAAACCAATTTCTCTTTCGCACTAAAATCAACTCTCGTTGCACGGTAAAAAACTCCTTCTTCCAAATTCTGTTTTGACATGAATTCGAAAATTTGCGGGTCGAAAACCACATCGGCATTTGTACACAGAATAAATTTTCCGTTTGCTCTTCGTATGCCTGCGTTCTTTGCAATGAATTCAAAAAACGGAACGGGCTTGCGCAACCCTTCTTCTACAAGCACCTCATGAATTTCATTCGACACTTCAATAATGCGTGTTGAAATAAATTCAGTTCGTGCCGGAAAATTTATCATCTCTTCAATTGACGCGTTAACACCAACCGGATTATAATTCACGAAAACAATTTCGGTAGGCAAACGAAAATGATTGACCCAATGATTTATCCAGTCGAGCGTGTTTTGCAAACGCTGATTGAAATCGCCACCATAGTTGTCGTTTCGTCCGGCAATAACAATACTTAAATACGGCTTGTTCAATTTGTCAATGGTTCTTTTCGAGTAGCTCAATCAAAAATTTGCTGTAAGTTTTTTGCCCTTCATCGTTAAAGTGACCATCATCTGAACGGTAATCACGAATAGTTAATGGGGCGGGGTAAAAATAATTTTGTTGCGGAAAAAGATTTTTGTATTCGTTCACTTTCGACAAGCGTAGTGTTTTCCGCTCGGGAATAATGGCGAGAATAAATCGTGAATTGTTTTTTGCGCACAGCTCTTCTATTTGTTTCATCAGTAAGTTAGCTGTTGGTTCCTGTTGCTCTCTGCTCAATTCGCGCGTGAAATATTCTTTGTATTCCTCGGGACAATCCCACACCCAACCAAATTTTCTGAACGTCATCCAAAGCAAAGTGGTGATAGATGTTTTTGAACAAACTGTTTTGAAAACATCAGCATGCGAAAGGTGTGAGTTCTTCGCCATGAAATCGTAAGCGGCTTTTGCATCGGGAAAATAAGTGGTGTAAGGACAGGCAATTAAATTGCCTGCGTTGGTAGCAAAGAAAATCGGCTTGTTTGGTTCTGCCTTTCTTTCAAAATACTGAACATCATTTCCCAAATAAAAGTTCACCACCACCACATCGGGCTGCAACAGCGGAATATATTTTCCGGCAATGGTAGCATACTGCGCGGGGTCTGCTCCGCTGATGCCGGTGTTATAAACTGAATATTCTTTCGACAATAAAATATCGGCAAATGAATTTGTGATGTCGGAAGAAGAATGCCCCCAAGTGAATGAATCGCCAATCAATAAAACTTTCTTCTTGGCAGATTTGTATTGCTTAAACTCAATACTTCTGAATCCATCGCTGTTAATCGGATGCTCTACGTAATTTTTTACGGCCGCGTGAAAATTGTTCTCTCCATTCGCTTCTGTTTTTATCTGCTGATAAAAAGCAGTGAGTTCATTATGCGTTTTCGCGTGCATCAGATTTAAACTTTCGTAGCCGAGCGAATAAACTTCATACACTAGCGAGTCAGGAATGTTTCTGTCGGCTTTGTAATCGTTATCAGATTTGTGTTGCTGAATTACCGAATCAATCCAACGCTTTGAATTCGCATCTACTTTAAAAATTCCGTTGCTGTCGGTAGTGAAGCCACTACGAGCCGAGAGATGTTCTACTTCTTTATTCCAAGGTGAGTAAGAGATTTTGCCGGGCTTATAACCTGCCATGCGCAAAGCCATTTCAGCAATTGCTAAAAAGAAAACGAAAACAAAAATTGATTTGAATAAACTTCGCATCGAACAAATTATGCTTAAAATTATGGCGTGAAAAATACTTTAAAACTTCTTCTCGGCTTTCTTCTTTTCTGCAACGCGGCAAACAGTCAGGTTCTGCAAGATTCAACAGCGTGGTTGCAACATAAGCAAGTGATGGACTCCTGTATGCGCCCCATGAAAACCGATTTAGAGAAAACTACTTTCCTCAGAAAATATGCATGCGCATTGATTATTACCGGAAGCTATCCGAATTACTGGTGCGATAATTACCATAAGGTGCAAGACATACGTTGGTTTGAGTTGCCGCGCTATTTCGACATTTTTGCCAATGACAGCGGCACAGCAAAATGCGGGTTGACGAGTTATATTTTCGGTGCGCTGCTTTCGCATTATGGCTTTGAATCTTACCTGTATAACATGAGTGCGAACGATGGCAAGTGCACGCATCAAACCACTTTGGTTTATATCAACGATGGCGAAAAGCGAAAACTGATTTGTCAGGATGCGTTTTACAATTTTACTATTGCAGATGATGAAGGCAACCCGAAAGATTTTTTTGAAATGCTGGCAGAATTAAAAAGCGGAAACACCAATGCGGTGATAAAAAGCGACACGGCTATTTCAAAAATGATTGTGCCTTCGGCTTTGTTTAATATAGATAAGTTACCTAAAGAAACCACACCTAACCTCATGAGCGTTTCAAGATTGAAAGGCGCAAACACCGACCAGAACTATCAACTGATTCAATATCAAAAATCTTTTTCGACCATGACGAAGATGGACCCGCGCTCAAAATTTGAGAATGAATGTTTAGCGAGCATTGAAAAAGCGGGCTATCCGAGAGATTTCCTCTACATGTTTCTGTTGCAATTAGGCGATTTGTACAGCAAGAATGAGGTGAGTTACCTGCAAGCAAAAATCAATTCGATACTCAAATAAATAACTTCTAAAAAGTTTGAAACTTTTTAGAAGTTCGCCACATGACATTAAAAGACAAACTTGACCTCGCTATTCGCAATGTGCCCGATTTTCCAAAGCCGGGAATTCAGTTCAAAGACATTACTCCTATTTTTTTAGATGCCAAACTTTGCGATGAAATTGCAGAGAGTATCGTCAATAATTTCTTGCACAATCACGGAAAGGTAGATGCCGTTTGTGCTATTGAAAGCCGTGGGTTTTTCATTGGAATTTTGATTGCACAGAAGCTGAACATTCCGCTTTTTCCTGTACGCAAAAAAGGCAAGCTGCCTGCCGAAACAAAATCTTTTACTTACGATTTAGAATACGGAACATCAACTCTTGAAATTCATACAGGTGTTATAAAGCCACACTGGAATGTGATGATTCACGATGACCTGTTGGCTACCGGTGGCACGGCTATGGCAGCGGCTGAGTTGGTGCAAATGGAAGGCGGCAACGTGGCAGGTTTTTCGTTCATTGCCGAACTTGATTTTTTGAATGGCAAGGATAAAATATTGCCTTACTCAAAGAACCTAGTTTCGCTGATAAACTATTAAGAAGCGCAGGCAAAATTTCTATATTCGCCCTCTCAAATTTCATACTTAAACGCAACCATAAAATATAAACGCATGAGCGCCATTGCCCCTTCAGAAATTTCTACCGGAATGAATTTCGATTACAACGAGAATCAGAAAATGATTACGCAAACCATTAAGGACTTTGCTGAAAAAGAAATTCGGCCGCACTTCATGAAATGGGATGAAGAGCAAATTTTTCCGCGCGACTTGTTTTACAAAATGGGAGAACTCGGTTTCCTCGGAGTTTATATTCCTGAAAAATATTCGGGTTCGGGTCTTTCGTATTTCGAATATGTAACGGTGGTTTCTGAAATTTCGAAAGTGTGTGGAAGCATTGGTCTTTCAACGGCTGCACACAACTCGCTTTGCACCGGACATATTTATTACCACGGCACCGAAGAGCAGAAGAAAAAATATTTACCAAAGCTTGCCACAGGCGAATGGATTGGTGCCTGGGCTTTGACCGAAGCCAATACAGGCAGCGATGCCATGCGCATGAAAGTAACTGCCAAGAAAGTTGATGGAGGTTGGGTGCTCAACGGCAACAAAAACTGGATTACACACGGAGCAACAGGCGATGTGGTGGTAGCTATTGTGCGCACAGGCGAATTGCTTGATACAAAAGGCATGACGGCTTTCATTATTGAGCGCGGAACCAAAGGCTTGAAAGCTGGAAAGAAAGAGAACAAACTTGGTATGAGAGCTTCGGAAACTGCCGAAGTGATTTTTGAAGATTGTTTTGTGCCCGATGAAAATGTAGTGGGCGGTGAAAAAGAAATAGGCAGGGGCTTTCAACAGGCCATGCAGATTTTGGATGGGGGAAGAATTTCTATTGCTGCACTTGGTTTGGGAATTGCGAAAGGTGCTTACGAAGCAAGTGTGAAATATGCCAAGGAACGCGAGCAGTTTGGTCAGCCGATTGCAAACTTTCAGGCAATAGCTTTTAAGCTGGCTGATATGGCAACGAAGATTGAAGCCGGTGAATTGCTGACCATGCAAGCCGCTTACTTAAAGAACGAACACAAGAAAATGACGAAGGAATCTGCCTTTGCTAAATACTATACCAGCGAAGTGGCGGTGCAGGTTTCTACCGATGCCGTGCAGATATTTGGCGGCTATGGTTACACCAAAGATTTCCCCGTAGAAAAGTTCTACCGCGACAGCAAGCTTTGCACTATTGGGGAAGGAACTTCAGAGATTCAGAAGTTGGTTATTTCCAGGGAGATAATGAAAGGGAACATATAGTTTGGTTATTTAAGAGTTGTTTTTATTTTTGCCGTACATAAATTTTTAAAAGCATGTTAACTATTGACGCAAGAGAATCGGATACTATTGATAAGGCATTGAAGAAGTACAAAAAGAAATTCGAAAAAGCGGGTTTCCTTCGTCAGCTTCGCGAGCGCCAGGTATTTGTTAAGCCAAGTATTAAACGCAGACAGACTGTTTTGCACGCGGCTTATATTGAAACATTAAAGAGAGAAGCGGAAGGTTAGTCTTCTGCTGTTCAAACTATATAAAAGCTCATTCTGTAAACAGGATGGGCTTTTTGTTTGTACCTCATTCAGTCAACAATTTACTTACTCAAAAACATCCGCCTCCGACCCCGCACAAAGATGCGGTGCCACCTCCGCCAGCGGAGGACAAATCCTGTCTCCCGCTGGCGGGAGATGCCGCGAAGCGGCAGAGGGTGGATTTTACAAGGACACCGCATTTCTTCCCGTTGAAAAGTGCAATGGAATTAGCAGCCATACGTTCTATGTTTGAATTATGCACGCGCAGGTAGAATCATTTTTAAATTATATAGAGTTCGAGAAACGCTCTTCGAAGCACACGCATGTGGCATATGCCAACGACCTCGCGCAGTTTGAGCTTTTCTTAAAATCGTTTGAACAGGAAATTGTTCTGGCTACACATATTGATATACGCAACTGGATAGTGAGTATGATGGAGCAGAAAATTTCTGCCCGTAGTATCAATCGTAAAATTTCGGCTCTCAAATCGTTTTATAAATTTTTGCTGCGTAGGTGCGTTATCAAGAAAACTCCGCTTGCCAAAGTGCAAACGCCCAAGACGGTGAAACGTCTTCCGGCTTTTGTGGAGCAAACGGGAACAGAGCGACTGCTGAACGATATCGAGTTTCCGGATGATTACGAAGGCATGCTGGCGAAGATGCTCATTGAACTGCTTTACGGCACGGGCATGCGCAGAAGCGAGTTGATTCATTTGAAGGAAAGCGATGTGGACACTTACAATTCGCAGCTCAAGGTGCTCGGCAAACGAAATAAGGAGCGCATTATACCGGTGCACAGCCAACTGCGCAATGGCATTAAAGTTTTCCTAGAAAAGAAGAAGAATTTGAAAGAAAATACCGCTGACGAAATTTATTTGCTGACCGATATGAAAGGCAATAAGCTAAGCGAGCGCTTTGTTTACACCACCGTAAAAAAATACCTGAACCTTGTTACCACGGTTGACAAAAAAAGCCCGCACACCCTGCGCCATACCTATGCTACTCACCTGCTTAACAACGGTGCCGATATAAACGCGGTGAAAGAATTACTCGGTCACAGCAGTTTGGCGGCTACGCAGGTTTACACCCACAACACTATTGATAAGCTCAAAAATATCTACAAGCAGGCGCACCCGAAGGCCTGAAATAAAAAACCTCCCGCAATATTGCGGGAGGTTTTTATACATTCTGAATCACTTTTCTATCTAAGCAAACTAAACGCTCCCTGCAACTTCACATCCTTGGTAGCGCCAGGGTTGTCGGTATCTGGTGTGCGCACAATCAAGTAATAAACATAAGTGCCTGCTGGTTGGTCTTTGTTATCAATTTTACCGTTCCATGGGGTTATATCACCATGAACGCGCTGTCCCCAACGGTTGAAAATTCTGAAATCAACAACCGTTTGGTAAGTGCTGAATAAAACGGGGTAGAAGAAATCGTTATGTCCGTCACCGTTTGGTGTAAAGGCATTAGGCACCGAAACGATGTTTGGATAAACCACATACACAATAGCTTCTGCGGTATCTAAACAACCAAACTCATCATCGCGCACTATTACCGTGTAAGTCGTTTGCTCTTCTGGCGAAGCTTGCGGGTTAGGCACGTTCGCATTGCTCAAACCTGAAGTTGGGAACCAGGTATAGCTCAAGCCGTTCAGGTAATCAGTAGTTACATTCAACTGCGTTGAATCCTGATAGATAATAGTATCGGGCACTGCACTCGCACTGGCGTTAATACATTTAATAGTAACAGTATCGCTGGCAGTAGCCGTGCAACCAAACGCGTTGGTAGCAGTTACTGAATACACTTCCGATAAATTATTGGTGGTATTAACCGTAAGCGTTGAATCGGTCGAAGCATCGCTCCACAAATAAGTATAACCGCTTCCCGGTGCAGGGTTAAGCACTACCGTTTGGCAGCAGCTAACCAGAGTGTTCAATTTAATTACCGGAGTATCTGCTGCTGCTATAGTAAGCGAAGCCGAAGCCGAACAATTACCCAAAGTAGCCACCACCGAATAAGTGCCTGCCGCTGAAATCAAAATGGTATTGGTAATAGCACCACTTGGGCTCCATACATAACCCACACCCGCTGCGCTGCCCGCATCTAAAGTGCTGGCACTTTGACCTACACAAATACTTGGCGGAGTAGCTGTAATAACCGGAGTAGGATATTGCGTATTGCTCAGTAAAACACTGTCAGAAGAAACGGTGCAACCGTTGCCTGCTGTAGCCGTGTAATAGTAGTAGCCGGTAGCAGTTACGGTAATAGAATTTCCGGTGCCACCGTTGTTCCAAACAATATTTGTCAAAGCAGGGTCGGCTCTAATTACTACCGGCTGTCCTGCACAAACCGTAGAATCGCTGTGTGCCGAAGGCGTAAACGTGTTGAAGTTACTCAACGTGAAAGTGTCAGAAACATAAAGACAGTTGCCGTCACTCACCGTTACCCAGTAATTGCCCGTTGTAGTTACGGTGATAGTAGACGTGGTAGCCGTAGTGCTCCAGTTAGAAGAGAAATAAGGTCCTCCGCTTGGGAAAACCGTAACAGATGCTCCCGCACAAACCGTAGTGTCATTATTCAACACCACAGGCGCATGTGTATTTTGGAAAACCTGAACGGTATCTAAACTCGAACAGCTTCCTGCACTCACTTGCACAATGTAAATTCCCGCGCTTGAAACAGTAATTGAAGAAGTAACTTCATTCGTTGGTGTCCACAAGTAAGTTAATCCGCTTGCAGCACCTGAACTTAATACCGAAGTTCCACCCGGGCAAAGAATAGTATCGGGACTTGCAGTAGCATTTAATACCGGAGGATTTACAAAGTTTACAAAAGCGGTATCTGAATTTGCAGGGCAACCATTAAAATCGTAAGAAGAATAAGAGTAAGCACCCGAAGTAGTTACGGTGAGTGTAAATCCTACTGTTCCTTCATTCCAGGTTACCACATCCAATCCTTGCTCTGAATTAAGCACTACTGTTTGCCCCACACATAAAGTGGTATCATCATAAGCATGTAAAGTTGTTACCGGGAAATTAGAAAGCGTAAACGTATCGGAAGTGTAACTGCAATTGCCATCAGTCACCACAACCCAGTAATCGCCTGCGGTATGCGCAGTAATAGTAGAAGTAGTTTCAGTAGTGTTCCATACATAAGAAACCCATGTTCCCGAAACCGAAACAGTAGCTGAGTCACCCAAACAAACCGAAACATCGCCACTCACCACAGGAACTGTGTACGGATATTCATAAACCGTAACAGTATCAAAAGTGGCGCAGTAACCATCGCGAACTCTAACAATATAGTCGCCATCTGCTGTTGCAGTAATAGTAGAAGTTGTTTCACCGGTTCGTGTCCACAAATAATCTAATCCTGAAACAGCACCCGAACTCAACGTTGAACTTCCGCCCTGTGCACAAATAGTATCAGGACTAGCCGTTGCATTAACCACGGGTGGTGTTCCTATAGAAACAGTTGAAGTATCAGAAATAACCGAACATCCGTTAGCATCAGTAGCGGTGTAAGAATAATCTCCTGCTACATCTACTAAAATAGAAGTGGTTTGACTTCCATCGCTCCATACAATATTGGTAAAGCCATTTTGCGCAGCTAACACAATACTTCCACCTAAACAGAATCCTGTATCAGGCAACGAAGCAGTTGATGGAGGGAAAAGAGAAAGTGTAAATGTATCGCTGGTGTAAGAACAGTTACCATCATTGACCGTTACCCAATAACTTCCAACTGCATTCACATCAATGGTAGAAGTAGTTTCGGTAGTGCTCCATAAATACGAAACAAAACCACTTGGATTAGTTAACACAGTCATAGTGCTTACCCCACAAACCGAAGTATCGTTATTCAACGTAACCGGCACATTCGAATATTGATAAACCACTACTGTATCGCGCGAAGAACAGAATGCATCGGTCACTTCCACAATGTAAGTTCCCGCAGTAGTTACTGTAATGGAAGAAGTAGTTTCATTGGTTGGTGTCCATAAATAACCCAAGCCAGAAACAGCACCTGAACTTAAAACAGAACTAGCTCCCAAACAAATGGTATCAGGGCTTGCAGTTGCATTTACAACAGGTGGGCTTGCAAGTGTCACCGTTGCAGTATCCGAAGCCGTAGGGCATCCGTTCAAATCTAAAGCGGTGTAATAAAAAGTTCCGTTACCCGAAACCGAAATAGAATTGGTAGTTTCTCCTGTGCTCCAAACCACATTGGTAAATCCGGCATTTGTTGACAGCGTAACCGCTTGACCAGGACACATTCCTGTATCTGCCAACGTAGGATAAGTAGTCGTATAAAAATGAATATTCACCGTGTTTGATATTGCATCACACACACCGTTGTTCACTGTTACACTGAATGTTCCGTCAGTAGTAACCGATAATGTAGGATTAGTTGAACCATCTGACCAATGATAAGTAACATAAGGACCACCTGAAACACTAAGCACATAAGGCGATTGATTAGCACAAAGATTTTGGTCAGTGCCAATAGAAACCACAGGACCTATTACTGCTACCACCGTTACCGAAGCCGTGGCGGTACAAGTAGTTTGGTCAGTTATAGTTACGGTATAAGTAGTGGTTGTGTTTGGTGTAGCTGTAGGATTTGAAATAGTTGGATTCGAAGTTCCTGCCGACCAGCTATAAGTATAACCAGGTGTTCCTCCGCTTGCCTGTGCATCTAACTGAACCGTAGTTCCTGAACAGACAGCTGTGGTAGGTGTAACCGAAGCCGTAGCTGACGGTGCAGGATTAACCGTTACGGTAGTGCTGCTTGAAGCAGTGCAACTTCCGGTAGTTACAGTTACCGTATAAGTTTGCGTAGCCGAAACCGTTGCTGTGGTAGTAGCCGCTGTAGGATTAGTAACACCAAGAGTTGGTGACCATGAATAAGTATTTCCTGCAACGCCTCCGCTTACTGTCAACGTTGTTGTTGCATTAGGGCAAATAGGATTTGGATTTGCCGAAGCGGTAGTAATAGGGTTGTCATTAATATTCAGCGTAGCTGTTGAATAAACAGTGCCATCGCATGGATTCAGAATAGATAAAGTAACTGTTTCTTGTCCTTCGGTTAAACCATCCTGAGTAGGGATAAGATTAACAGTAGCTGAAGTTCCTCCAATAGGAATAGTCACACTGCCGGATAATGAAGTATAGTCTGTTCCGTTAGTAGCAGAACCACTAAGCGTATAGTTAACGGTAGTGTTAGAAGTAGCCGCTGCCGGAAGAGTAATGGTAAAAGTTCCGTTTACACAACCTTCATAAGTACTCGTATAACCTGGAGTCACTACAGCCGCAGTAGCTGTAGTTCCGTTAGAAATAAAAGAATTCCCTTCAAGGAATACACCTGAGTCGTAAGCACCATCACCCACATCGGCTATGGC
This sequence comes from Bacteroidota bacterium, assembly GCA_947476645.1. GTDB lineage: Bacteria > Bacteroidota > Bacteroidia > Chitinophagales > LD1 > Bog-950. The sequence goes on along the minus strand of CANJRM010000030.1, from coordinate 11,903 downwards.
TAATTTCAGGTGATAGGTTTGACACGGAATTACGTTTGCCTGTGCGGTAAACACACTCGTCCAGCCGTCATACTGCACCTGAGCGCCATTCGTATTATCAACATAATAAGAAGAATATGCCAACGAAGTACAAGTTCCTCCTCCTGAATTTGCACCAGCCACACCCGGGTTAACGGTATTGATAGCCACATGCAAACCGCTGCTTGGTATTAATGCGATGTTGTTGTTGGCATAACTGCCTCCACCGGGATTCGGACCCGAAATAAAAAACGCAAACACGTCATTGAAGTTAGAGCATACATACTCAGGATATTCTTCAGAGCCCATTACGTAACTAAAGCTCATGTTATTTCCAATAGGTATCACATCAAACTCTAACACACAGGCATCCTGCGAAGAGTTAGGCGTAACAATGGCATCAAGATCAACATCACCCGGTGTACCGTTGGCTGTACCTACACTTGGTGCATTATTTGGACCTATTGCATTGGCCACCTGACCAGAGGTAAGCATAATGCCGGTGCTAAGATTCAGCGGTGTAGCTACCGAGGTATATGTTCCGCAGGCGTTTGCAGCACAATTAAGATTTACATTGGTAACAGTTACTCCGTTTCCCGCAAGAATTTGCGCCAGGGTGTTTCCGTTGTTATTTCCTGCTACAGTAAGCTGCGCATGAACCAATGTAAAACTAAAAAATAAAAAAGTGCTAAAGGTGAGTAGCTTTCTAATCATATCGCTTTTATTTTGAAAGGCAACAAAAGTAGCAGGAAATACGAAAAACCCGTCTTATTTGAGCTCTGTTATCAAAAAAAATGAGGCGAACAACCGAGGAATTCTTACGCCACCATCTCTCTTGCATTTGCCATGGCTGCATCAGTCGGTTTTTCTCCGCTTAGCATCTTAGCTATTTCAAGAATACGCTCTTCGCCTTTTAATTCTTTGATGCGCGTGTAAGTTTTTCCCGAGGTGGTTTCTTTGTAAATGTAAAGATGTGAATCAGCAGTGCGCGCAATTTGTGGTAAGTGAGTAATGGAAATAAGTTGATGATTGCGAGAAAGCGTTTTCATTATTTCTCCAACCTTAAAAGCTACTTCACCGGAGATACCAGCATCAATTTCATCAAACAACATAGTAGGCAAAGCAGCAGAATCAGCCACCAGCGATTTAATGCAAAGCATTAAGCGAGATAGTTCGCCACCGCTGGCAACTTCTTTGATTTCGAGCGGAGCAAATCCTTTATTAGCTGAGAAAAGAAATTTGATTTCAGACAACCCGTTTTGATTGAGATGTTCAGCAGCGTGTTTTCTGATATCCACTTTGAACGAAGCATTTGGCATTCCAACTTTAGTAACTAACACTACCACATTATTTTGAAACTCGCGCAATACCTTTTCGCGCGAAGCGTGAAGCTGATGAGCTATTGAAATCAATTCTTTGAATTGTTTTTCGAGTGCGAGTTTGAGTTCATCTATCTGATTGGAGTTGTTACTAACCGAATTCAACTTCTCTTCAATATCGCTTTGAATCTTTAATAATTCCTCTGAAGTGGAAACGTTGTGCTTCTTCTGCAAACGATAAATCAGGTTCAACCGTGCGTTTACCTCTTCCAACCGTTCAGGGTCAAGTGCGGTGCTTTCCTGAATGGAATCAAACTCATTGGAAATATCTTTGAGTTCTTCCCGTGTGCTGTGAATTCGCTCAGTAAGTGCAAGAATATCTTCGTTCAGGTTTTTTACACTCTTCAACTGGCTTTGTACTTCCGTCAACTGGTCGAGAATATTGAGTTCGGCATTCGAAAGAATTTGCAATGCTGTTTGAACTGCCCGTTTAATTTCTTCCACATTGGTCAATGTATTTTGCTCGGTTTCTAATTGTGATTGCTCTTCGGCTTCGAGTTTCGCTTCACTTAATTCGCTGAGTTGAAAATTGAGATAATCCAATTCAGCAGAAGCAGCATTGTTTTGTTCAATCAGTTCTGCAAAACGCTTATGCTCTTTCTTATAGTTACTAAATAAGAAAGAGTATTGAACAAGCAACTCAGCATTCTTAGCAAGCGTATCAATTACATTCAACTGAAATCCTGCCTTGGTCAGTTCCAATGTCTCATGCTGGTTGTGCAGGTTCACTAATTTCTCGCCAAGGTCTTTCAATACACTTAATGTAACAGGGGTATCATTAATAAAGGCTCGTGACTTTCCGCTTTGGTTAATCTCTCTTCGAATTATCGTATGCGCTTCAAAATCGAGTTCGTGTTGGCCAAAGAAAGGTTTGAGCGAGTAGCCCGTAATGTCGAAATCTGCCTCTACAATGCATTTCTCTTCGGCATTGTAAAGCACCTTGGTATCAGCACGCTCACCTAAGATTAAGCTAAGTGCCCCCACAAGGATAGACTTACCCGCTCCTGTCTCCCCTGTAATAATGTTCATGCGCTCACAAAACTCAATATCGAGTTTATCAATGATGGCGTAGTTGCGTATGGAAAGACGGTGAAGCATGGGGCGAATATAATGGCAAATCTATCGTCCAAAAATATTCTTTCGTTCACACACAATAACTCAAAACTCATTTGCGTTAAGTGGTATCGCTCATTTTAATATCTCCACTTTCGCCCCTGTTTATGCCTTCGCAAAATTATCTCCGTCAAACGCTTAAAGGAACCACTCTTGTTATTGCATCGCTATTGGTGCTGGGTATAATTCCTGAATTTGATTTAGGTGGTTTTCACTGGAAGCGCGTGAATATTCTGCACGATATTTTTGAATCAAAGAAGAAAGAGACAGCGAAGGTTGATTCTTCACAATTCACCAAACCTATTTATGTGGACACCTGCAAAATAGGCGTAGTGTGCGTGGAAGATTACAGCAAAGACACCAGCGGAATGAATGTTTTTCTTTCTGCGCTTGACTCTTCTAAAAAAAGAATCATACGCATTGCCTGGTTTGGCGATTCGTATATAGAAGGCGATATTCTGCTCGACCCTTTGCGCGATTCGATGCAGGCAATTTTCGGTGGAAGCGGAGTTGGTTTTGTGCCTATCACTTCGGAGGTAGCGGGTTTCCGTCAAACGATTATTCATTCGTATGATAATTGGAAAACCTACGCAATCGTAGGGAACCGGGATGCCGAACATCCGCTTGGTCCCGCAGGTTTTTCTTTTGTGGGCGAAGAAGGAAACACAGTTTCTTATACTCCTGAAAAAAGAATTCGCTTAAATAATTTCCCAACAGCAAAACTATTTTACGGCAACAGTGATAGTGCCATCGTAAACGCAAACGGAAATGAAATAGGCTTAGCAACGGTTAAGTCCGTTCATCAAAGAAACCTTGGAGAAAATCTTTCATCGCTAAAGCTTTCTGTTCACGGCAAAGCCGATTTATACGGTGTGACCATGGAAAGCAAAACAGGAATCTGCATCGATAATTTCTCGATGCGCGGCAATTCGGGAATAGGATTGAACTATGTAAACGAAAAAATGTTCCGCGATTTTGATTCGATTCATCCTTACGATTTGGTGGTGATTAGTTATGGACTAAACGTAGCGAACGAAAAATCGAAGAACTACGACTGGTATGTGCGCAGCATGAAGCCGACTATTGCTATGATGAAGCGCGCGTTTCCGCATAGTTCTGTTTTGGTAATAGGTTGCAGCGACAGGGCAGAGAACATAGATGGAGAACTGCAAACTATGCCTTCGGTGAAAAGACTGATAGATGTGCAGCGCAAAATGGCTGCCGATAACGGAGTTTGTTTCTGGAATTTATTTGAAGCTATGGGTGGTGATTCCACGATGATTCGCTGGGCAGATATGCCAAAGCACGCTTTAGCTAATAAAGATTATACCCACCTGAGTTTTTACGGAGGAAGGAAAGTGGCGAACATTTTTTTACAAACGATTTTATACGAGAGAGAAAAATATGAAAGAAGGAAGAGAAGTAAATAGTTTGCAGTTTCCAGTTTGCAGTTTGCAGTTCGCGAAAGCCTGGGCTGTTATCTTGTGTCTTGTGTCTTGTGTCTTATGTCTCCATGCGCAAACGAAGTACCCATTTGTGCACGAAGAGCGCAACGAAATAGTTGGCGATAAAGTGCTCAATGGTTTTTTTGAAAAGCTATATCAGCAGAAAACGCAAAACAATCAACGCATCAATGTGTTGCAGATTGGCGATTCGCATATTCAGGCAGATTTTCTTAGTGCGCAGGTGCGCACTAATTTTCAAAAAGATTTCGGCAATGCCGGTCGCGGTTTAGTAGTGCCTATTAAAGTAGCAGGAAGTAACGAACCGTTTAATTATCGTTTCACCAGCAATATTAAATGCTATGGCAAACGTTGTGTTTACATAGGCGATTCGCTTGATTACGGCATTGGTGGTTTTGTGGTAAAGACGAGTGACGACACCGCTCAGTTTCGCATTCGCACTTTCGATTACGGGGCATTGAATTATTCGTTTCATAAAATCACTTTGTTCTATCAGCAGGATTCTTCCTACAATTTTTCTATTGAAGATACTTTGGGAAATCTTTTGGCTTCTATCCAAAAAGATTCTTCTACACGAAACGTTTCTACTACTACACTTTCGATAAACACCAATGATATTATCCTGAAAGCGCACCGCAACGATTCTTCTGAAAACAGTGCCACACTTTATGGTTTAAATTTAGAGAACGACAGCAACGGAGTAATCTATCATGCCATAGGTGTAAACGGAGCAGAAGCATTTCAATATGTGCACGCGAAATATTTTTCGGAACAAACGCAAATGCTTCACCCCGATTTGCTGATTATTTCTCTCGGTACCAACGAAGCCAACCGCAGACCGTTCAATAAAGAATTGACTGCCGCTCGTTTAGATTCATTGATAAAACAATTGCAACAGTACAATCCGAACACGCCAATACTTTTAACTACGCCTCCCGATTCTTATTACGGTCGCAAGTATTATAACCCTGCGGTTTCTGCTATACACGTCATCATCGTTGATTACGGCAAAGAGCACAATCTGCCCGTGTGGGATTTGTTTTCTGCTACCGGTGGATTTAAAAGCTGTTACCAATGGAAAAAATACAAGTTGATGCGTAAAGATGGCGTTCACTTTTCACGTGCAGGTTATGAGTTGCAGGGAAATCTTTTGTATGAAGCATTGATGAAATCTTATAACAAATATGTCAGCGTTCGACCTCAATAAATTCTTTTACCAGTTTGCTTATCACCGCAACGAGCCGTTGATTTTCAGCACGGGATTATTCCTTTGGATGTTCCTGTTTTTCATTGGTGGCTTTTACCTGTTGCGCAAAAAGCGCGACCCGAAACTGATTTATGTCATTCTGTTTTCGCTTTACTTCTATTACAAAAGCAGCGGCATTTATTTTCTGTTGCTGATACTTTCTACCGTGGTTGATTACACGCTTGCCAATTTTATTTACAACGCCAACGAGCAATGGAAGAAAAAGAGCTGGCTTGTTTTCAGTTTGGTCTTGAACCTCGGTTTGCTCGCTTATTTCAAATACACCAACTTCCTCTACGAAATTTTCTGCAATCTCACCCAACACCACTTCGACCCTTTCAGTATTTTCTTACCGGTCGGTGTTTCGTTCTTCACGTTTCAATCACTTAGTTATACGATTGAAATTTACCGTGGCGATTTAAAACCCGTGAAGCGCATTCTCGATTATGCCTTCTTTGTTTCGTTCTTTCCGCAACTCGTGGCTGGTCCTATTGTGCGCGCCAAAGATTTTTTACCGCAAATCAGTTTGCCTACGATTGTTACACAAGCCATGTTTGGCGAAGGCGTTTTTCTGATTGCCACCGGTTTGTTTAAGAAGGCAATTATCTCCGATTTCATTTCCATCAATTTTGTGGACCGCATTTTTGATAACCCCACGCTCTACACCGGTCTCGAAAATCTTTTTGGCGTGTATGGTTACGCACTGCAAATCTACTGCGACTTCAGTGGCTACAGCGATATGGCTATCGGCATTGCTCTGCTTTTCGGCTTCAAACTATGTTTGAATTTCGATTCGCCATATCAAAGCAGCAGCATTACCGAGTTCTGGAGACGCTGGCATATTTCTTTGTCGAGCTGGCTACGCGACTACCTCTATATTTCGTTGGGCGGAAACCGCAAAGGCCGTCTGCGCACTTACCTCAACCAGTTCCTCACGATGCTGCTTGGTGGTCTGTGGCACGGTGCAGCGTTTCGTTTTGTACTTTGGGGTGCGCTGCATGGCGTGGCGCTGGGCGTTGACAAATTTATCAAAGAGCAATTCAAAATTCCCGATACCCGTTTCTTCAAAATCGTAGGCGTGTTCATCACCTTTCACTTCGTTTGTTTCTGCTGGATATTCTTTCGTGCCGATACCATGGCACTCGCAGGCGATGTGCTTTCGCAAATTGCTTTTCACTTCACGCCCTCTGTGTTTTTCAGTTTCATCACGGGCTACAAAAACATTTTGCTCGTTATGCTGCTCGGCTACATCCTGCATTTCATTCCTAAAAATATTGAGTTCAAAACCCGCGCGTGGGTAACCGATATGCCGCTGCAAGCCAAAGTAGCTTTAATGGTAGCAGTGATAGTGCTGGTGATTCAGGTGAAGAGTTCGGAGATACAGCCGTTTATTTATTTTCAGTTTTAGAAATTTGCGCTTTCATTTCATTAAGTCTTTCTCTCTCCGCTCTTTGTTTCTTAAGAGCCAACATGTCTGCATGCGATTTAAAGAAGGAGGAAATATTTTTAAAATAACGTTCGGTTATGCGCATGGCATTCAAAGCCTGACCAATATGGCTATCTGCTGACCCTAAATAACTTTTAAGCTGGTTTACCGGACTGTGTTGAAAGTGCGTAACTACCTCCTCGGGCTTGAAACCCCAAAACTGACGTGAGTTTATAGTATCGTTAAAAAAATTCATGGTTTGGTTATACCGTTTTATACCAAGCTCAATGTCTTTGTACTTATTTTCTATGCTTGCCACTTCTCTCATAATCCAATGACTTACCCAGGCATCATCTTTTTCCTGCTCCATTATCACTAACAGCTTTTTTTCAATTGCCTTTATGCGGTTTTTTATACCCGCATACTTTTTCCTCATCAGTTTAAAGCTTTCGAGGGTTTGTTCTCTTTTTACAAAAACCTCTTCCATGGCATCCAACTGCGCCTGGTTTAGCACCTTGTATAAAAAGCTAATGTCTTTCATGAGTTTGAGAAATACAAAGATAATGCTTAGGAGCTTCTGTTTTAGAAAAGCATGTTTTTAGTTTACTTCCGAGGTAAACTTTCGCAGTTCAGAACTAAACTAATTTAGGTTGGACCTTGGTGAGTTAACAAATGAGGTAAACTAACTTAGCTTTGAAGTAAACTTTTGCACTTTGGAAGTAAACTAACCTAACAAAGACCTAGGTTAATTAACAAATGAAGTAAACTAACGTAGCTCCGAACTAAACTTTTGTCATTGCGAAATTAGCTGCAAAAGCTTTTTGTAGATGCTTGCAAGATGCGAACTAACCTCAAGCGGTTGGGTAAAGCACAGAGAAGGTTGGAGGTGTATTTATTTCGGGTTTTAGCTACTGCACCACACCTTGCTTGGGAACCAATTCACTTAGCTTTTTGTTTTCTGTGTATTGCCGGCACCAGGTATATAAATTGAGCGCCATAAAAAGCCAGATTTGTTCATTGGCATCTTTTAGCTTCAACAGTATCTGGTTCAATATTATTTTTCGATTGCTGCTGTTCATGTTCTTCAACTGCAGAAAAATTTCTTTCTCAAATTTTGTAAGCCCGTAATTTTTCAAGTGTTTAATGACGGCCGGAACAAGCGTTGGCAGCACATCGTAATTGTTGGCGTCAATATGCGTAAGCACTTTGAGCAACTCTGCACTTTTGTAATAGTAGGTGGTATCTTTCTTATCAGTTACCTGTTGCAAATTTGCAATAGACTTAAATACCTCGGTTGTATTCTTATTCGAAAACTGAAGCAGCAAATTAAATTTTTGCACTTCGAGCATCACCATTTGAAAACGGCTGACGTATTGTTCCATCATTTTGTGCGGAAAATTGGTTTTATAATGTTGCTCGCCTTCTTCATGTTTACCCAAGGCCCACATAATGCAATTATTATAAGAAAAGTGCATGATTTCGTTTTCGATATTGTGTAAATGGCTGCTGCTTTTTGTTTTTACCATTTCCCGGTTCAGCGCCATTGCCTCTTCATATTTATGAAGCGAAAAACAGGCTATTATTAAAACCCTTATAGATTTTACCCGTTTTTCGAAAATAGAAAGCGGGCTGTTTTTTAAGTACAACTTCTTTTCAAATTCATACATTTTTTTTGCCGCTTCGTATGCCCGGGATTCATCGCCTGTGGCGTGGTAATACATATCAATAGCCGATAGTTTCATGCGCTCACCAATGACACTTAAGGTTGGCTCGGTGTAGGACGGAACCGGAGTTTGGTGAGAAAAATTGTTGCCGCTTAGCCCAACACCATAATCGCGTTTCAGGCTAAGCGTATGATACTCCTGATTCAAGCGGTGATACTTATTTGCCTCGGTTTCCTTTTGCGTAATTAGCTGAATATCGCAAAAGTAACCGGCTACATTTTTTTCTCTTTCTTCTAAAGACCAGCTAAGGCGCGACATATTGAAAAGCTCTTTGCGAAAAGCCATTTCTAACCAAAATACCTCGCACTCGTGCGCCTTTTCATAACCCTGTCTGGTTAGTTGAAGGGCTTTTTTTATGAGCCCTTTTGTTTTTAAAATTTGCACGTGCTGCCAAATCTTTATACATTCTGCGATAACATCTTTGAGTATTCCACCTAATTGTAAACTATCTAAAATCATCTCAAACAAATACCCCTTCATATCTACATAACCCGCAAACTTTTTTTTCAAACTCGCCTCTTCAAATTCAGTTTGCTTGCTTATAGCATCAAACAATTGCAGGTGCTTGCTCTCCTTTTGGCTATGGCGGAGCGCAAATTTTTTAAAGTACCCTTTTTCATCGGTAGTAAGCGAATGTATGAGGCGGTATAAATCATCGGAGCCGGTAGTGCGGGGCATGGTGTTGAATATTTAAGTGCGCAATATTCCATCTTAAATATGATTTATTCAATACATTTTTGAGCGAGTTCCCGTTTATGAAAATTTTTGACCTGCCCTACCTACACACGCCAATAAAGTTTCCTTTTTAATCTCCTTTTAAATTTTTTTTACAAAACCCGTGAACTTTTTCAAAATTGCTTTGTTTAACTATTCAAACAATAACTTAAACAAAACAAAAAGCACCATGGAAAAGAATTTCAACAAAATCAAAACGCTCGTTGTCGCGTTAATGGCAACTACATTTAGTTTTGCGGCAGGCGTAGCACACGTTCAGGTTTTTCACAACTGCGCTGACCCTGCAGCCGATACGGTATCTGTATTTGTAGATTTAGGAATGGGTCAAACTCCCCTACTGCCTGCTTTCGCATTTCGCAATGCATCACCTTTTGTAGATGTGCCATCGGGTAGCGCATTTACGGTTTACATCAAAGCAAAAGGAAGCAATGTTGGAAGCCCGTCTATTTATTCACAAGTATTAGGTCCTTTAGCTGCTGACTCAAGTTACATCGTTGTGGCTTCGGGTTTAGTGGGTGGTGGCTTTGCCGCAAATCCGGATATGTTAAATACCGCTTTCGATTTAAAAGTAATTGCGCCTGCCCGCAGTGCTTCTTTTAATTCAGGTAAAGTAGAATTTGCTGTGTTTCATGGCTCTACCGATGCACCTGGAGTAGATGTAAACCTCACCGGTAGTAGTACTTTGGTTCCTAACGCCAAGTATGGTGATGCAAGCGGTTATTTATCGGTTGACCCTACCTGGTATCCTATTGATATTGCTGCTGCCGGAACTTCAAACGTGGTGGCAAGTTATGTTGCTGACCTCTCTTCTTTAGCTGGTGGTTCGGCAGTGGTATTTGCTTCGGGCTTTTTAAATCCGGCAAATAATAATAACGGTGCTGCCTTTGGTTTGTTTGCTGTTTTGGCAAACGGAACTGTATTACAATTACCTACTCAGGAATTTTCAAAAGTGCAGGTATTGCATAACTGTGCAGACCCTGCCGCTTCTACAGTTGACGTATATGTAGATGGCGCTTTGACTTTAGACAACTTTGCTTTCAGAACAGCAACGCCTTTTATCAATTTGCTTTCAGGTGTTAACCACACTATAGCAGTGGCACCGGCTAATTCTACATCAGTAGCACAGGCGCTGGCCTCTTCCCCTAATATCAATCTTACCGCTAACGAAAAATATATTGTTGTGGCATCGGGTGTGGTAGGTTCAGGTTTCGCGTCTAACCCCGATATGGTAAACACGGCCTTTACTTTAAAAGTAATTGCAAATGCCGAAACTCAAGCAGGCAATTCTTCAAAAGTTGATTTTGCCGTATTACACGGAGCAACAGATGCACCGGCTGTAGATGTAAACTTAAGAGGTGGTTCGACCCTGGTACCTAATGCTAAATATTTAGATGCTACCGGTTATTTATCAGTTGACCCTGCCTGGTATCCCATTGATATTGCCGCTGCCGGAACTTCAACTGTTGTAGCAAGTTATGTAGCTGACCTTACAGGATTAACAGGGGGAGCGGCACTTGTTTTTGCAAGTGGTTTCTTAACTCCATCAGCTAATAACAACGGCCCTGCTTTTGGTCTTTATGCCTTGCTTGCAAACGGAACAGTTGTTGCCTTACCTGCTTTAGAAACTGCGAGTGTGCAGGTTTTACATAACTGTGCAGACCCGATTGCCGATTCGGTAGATGTTTACATCAACGGTACTTTGGCTTTAGATAATTTCGCTTTCAGAACTGCAACTCCTTTCATATCTTTAGTTGCAGGTTATCCAAACACTGTAGCTATTGCTCCTAAAACTTCCACTTCGGCAGCACAGGCTATTTGGTCAAATAATTATACGCTTACTGCCAACGAAAAATATATTCTTACGGCAAGTGGTTTGGTAGGTTCAGGTTTTGCAGCTAACCCCGATGGTCGTTCAACAGCCTTCGAGGTGTTGGTAAAAACTCCTGCTCAAACACAAGCGGTGGTAAATACCAACTTCGATTTCTTTGCTATTCACGGGGCTACCGATGCTCCTACTGTTGATGTAGTAGCTAACGGAGCTTTGACAGTGGTAAACAACGCATCATACAACGACCAAACAGCTTACTTACAAGTGCCTGCAGCAAGCTACATTCTTAGCGTGCGCGATTCATCAGGCACCGCAACAGTAGCGAGTTATGTAGCCGATGTTACAGCTTTGGCTGGCAACAGTGCAGTAGTATTGGCTTCAGGCTTTTTAAATCCTGCGGCTAATAACAACGGTGCGTCATTTGGTTTGTTTGTGGCATTACCTACAGGTGGTCCTTTTATACCATTGGCAACTTATACCGGTGTAAACGAAATTAATAACACAGTTGGAATGAAAATTTACCCTAATCCAAGCAATGGTTCATTACAAATTAATTTGAATTTGGAGCAAAGCGAAAAAGTAAACGTTCAGATTACTGATTTAAGCGGCAGTGTCGTAAAAGAAGTAATCAACGGAACTACATTATCGGGTACTCAAAATATAGTTACAGATTTAAGCAACTTAAGCAACGGCATGTATATGACACGCGTAATTACCGCATCTAAAACAGTAACACAAAAATTTGCTTTGGTTAAATAGCAGTAGGTGTAATGTGGGTTTAAATGGGCCGCTTCCGCAAGGGAGCGGCTTTTTTTGCTTCATTTTTCTACCGTTTGCACTGGCCTTTCATGGTCCTTTTCAGCGGATCTTCCAGCTATTTGCATGGAAGAGCCGGAGGCTTAGACCGCGACAGAACCACAGAACCCATTTAAGACGTGGTCAAAAATTTCTGGCCTTTGTTGATTTGAAAT
>CANJRM010000029.1 GCA_947476645.1 Bacteroidota bacterium | reverse complement strand
CTAAACAAACAACCTACAAAGGGAATATTTGCACAGCACTGCGAAGCTTCGTAAGTGCAACGGCTGCCACTGCTTCCGCAAGAAGTTAATCCGCTGATAATGGAGAAGTCAGAAGGTATATCATCTTCAAAACAGTTCTCCTTTATTTCAAAAAACTGAGGAACGGTTGCTCCCGGATAAGTATAGTTGTACAAAACCAAATTGTAATCATTTGAATATTCAGGACCGCCAACAGTCATTGGTAAATCTGCCTGCAAACAACCACTTCCCTGCCAGCCAATACCACTAATGTTTCCTTTGTCTTGCGCGGAATAATAAAACGTAAACTCATCACCAGCCAACGAGCCGGGCAAATTGAAATTACCTACTTGTAGTGTAACACCATCGCGATTGTTTGCGCTGGGGTATTGCACCTTTACATCGCGCAAACGAACCTGCAATTGAATGGGTCCGTCATTTAAAGTTTGGGCTGATAAATTTTGAAATGCAGCAAGAAATAAAAACGCTGCTGAAAATAACTTGTATAAGTTCTTCATAAGGGGCTTGTTTTTCGGTGGGTAAATGTAAATTTTTCAGTCTGCTTTCTGCATTTTCAATTTACTCATTTACGAATTTCAGAAATTTCAAATTCATCCTTTGACGAACAGTAAATTCATGTAGGTTTGCCGCCTTAATTTTTGCAATGATAAAATTTGAAGAAACCGTTTTGAAAAACGGATTGAAAGTAATTGTTCATGAAGATGCTGCTACCACTATGGCAGCAGTGAACATTCTGTATAAAGTGGGTTCGCGCGATGAAGATGTTCAGCAAACGGGCTTCGCACATTTGTTTGAGCATTTCATGTTTGAGGGCTCTAAGAATATTCCTGAGTTCGATACGCCTTTGCAAAATGCCGGTGGCGAAAACAATGCCTTTACTTCAACCGACATCACTAACTATTATGACATTCTTCCGGCCAATAATCTGGAAACTGCTTTTTGGCTAGAGAGTGATAGAATGCTTTCGCTTGCGTTTGATGAAGAGAGTTTGAACACGCAGAAAAATGTAGTGATGGAAGAATTCAAAGAGCATTACATCAACCAACCGTACGGAGATGTGTGGCATAAGATGTGCGCGCTCGCTTACAAAGTTCACCCGTATCAATGGCCTGTGATTGGTTTGAACCTGCAACATATTGAGCAGGTAAAAATGCAATCGGCAAAAGATTTTTTCTTCAAATATTATCGTCCGAATAATGCGGTGCTGGTTGTTGGCGGAAATGTAAAAGCCGCTGAAGTTTTCGCCTTAGCCGAAAAATGGTTTGGTGAAATTCCTTCAGGCGAAAAAATTACTCGCAACCTACCGAAGGAGCCGATTCAGAATGAAGAAAGAGTTTTGGAAGTGAAAGCCGATGTTCCGGTTCACTCTATTTACAAAGCTTACAAAATTGGTACACGTAACTCGGCAGATTTTTATGCTACTGATTTACTGCGCGATATTTTGAGCAATGGCGATTCATCGCGCTTGTATCGTCAGCTAGTGAAAGAGGAAAAACTATTCAGCAGCATTAGTGCTTATGGAACCGATAGCATAGATGAAGGACTACTGTTGGTGGAAGGTAAGTTGAGTAAAGATGTTTCGATGGATGCTGCCGAAAGCGCGATTGAAAAAGTGCTGTATGAAATGACGCAGGAAAAAATTTCGGCTGATGAATTAGAGAAAGTGAAAAACAAAATAGAAGCGTACATGGTGTTCAGCGAAGTAAATGTGCTGAACCGCGTAATGAATCTCGCTTACTTCGAAATGCTGGGCAATGCCGCTGATGTAAATAACGAAGCGGAGAAATACCGCGCAGTAACTGCCGAACAAATGCAGGCAGCCGCAGCCAAAGTTTTCAGAAAAGAGAACTGCAACACGATTAGATATTTTTCGAATAATTGAGAACAGAAACCAAATGAACAGAGCCCTTGCCCCTGAAATAAATCTTATTGACTCTATTAGTTTCCCGAATGTAGAACAACTTAAACTCGACAATGGTGTGCCTGTTTATTTACTGAACGAAGGTGTGCAGGATGTGGTGAAAATTGAACTGATGTTCAAAGCAGGCAAATGGTTTGAATCAAAAAATTTAATTGCCGATTTTACGAACCGAATGTTGCGCGAGGGAACAAAAAATTATTCTGCAAAACAAATTGCCGATACCTTCGATTACTACGGAGCTAACTTCAACACATCGGCAGGATTTGAAACTGCAGGGGCTTCGTTGTTTTCTTTAACCAAGCATATTGATTTACTGCTTCCTGTCTTTGCCGAAATATTTACTGAATCTGTTTTCCCTGAAAATGAATTGAACACCATTCTCAGCAATCGCAAGCAACGCCTCTCGGTTGATTTAAAGAAAAATGATTTTTTGGCAAACAGAAATTTTCTGAATGCCCTCTTCGGCAAAAATCATCCTTATGGAAGAGTATCAGAGTTCGAGCATTTTGAAAATATTTTTGTAGAGGACTTAAAAGCATTCTACAAAAGCTATTACAGCGCAACTAATCTCACCATTCTTGTTGCCGGAAAATTTTCTCCGTCACTTGTTGACCAACTCAATAAATATTTCGGCAGCAAAAATTTATTGCGCGAGGTGCCTGCTGCTCCTGCTGATTACGTTATTGAATCTTCTACCGAACTTATTCATCATACTGAAAAAACAGATTCAGTTCAAAGTGCCATCATTATCGGCAACATGAGCATCAACAAAACGCATCCTGACTTTTTAAAACTTTCTGTACTCAATACGGTGTTTGGCGGCTATTTCGGTTCGCGACTCATGAGCAATATCCGCGAGGAGAAAGGATACACTTATGGCATCTATTCTTCGTTTGCTTCTTATCCTCATGCGGGCTTTATTGAAATTGCTTCTGAGGTTGGAAAAGATGTGCGTGATGCCACGCTCAAAGAAATTCAGCATGAAATAAATGTGCTGCGCACCGAACTGATTGATGCCGAAGAATTACAAGTAGTAAAGAATTACATGTGCGGAAAAATCTTGCGCAGCATTGATGGACCGCTCAAATTTTCTGAAACACTGAAAGGATTGCTCATCTATAATCAGGATGTAACTTACATTGACCAATTGCTCAAAACCGTTCGCGAAGTTACAAGCGAAGAACTCCTTCAACTCGCTCAAAAATATTTCGACTACGATAAAATGTATAAGGTAACGGTGGGGTAGTTAAAGCTTGCTACATTTTCACAAACTTCTTTCTACTTGTTGTTTCTGCGTTTTTCAATGCTATGAAATAAATGCCGCGAGCTAACGCGCTCACATCAAGCTGAGGAGTGTATTTCTGTTCACTTATTTTTTCACCGTTTATATCATACACCACTATTTGCTGTGGCTGAAAGTTTTCGCATTGTATAAACAGCATTGTATTAGCTGGGTTCGGAAAAAGATGTATGGAGTTTTCAAACGCAATATCATTTACATCAGTTCCTGTTATAGAAATGATATTGGACATAGATGCAGCGGTACTTCGCGAAGGCGTACACGAATAAGAAAAATTAGCAGCTACTCGATAGAGAGCGTTTGGATGTTGGTTAAACGCTCCATCAGTAGCCGTGTACTGATTACCCGGAACAGAACCGAGCAATTGCCAATTACCATTAGCCAAAGCATCGTAAAATACATCAAATGTAGAAACAGGAGTTGTTTGATTTTCTATTCCATAAACGTTCCAAACCAAATTACCACTACCCAAGTATTGAATATGTATGGTATTATGATAAGGACTTAAAACACTTTCGTGATTACACGAATCAGTCGCAGATATTTTATAGCGATATGCTGTAAAATTCGGATTTGCAGCATAGTCATGATACTGACTAAGTGAATCGCGATGCACAGCACCAATTACCGAATAACTATTAGTAGCTATTTCTCGATAGATGTAGAAGCTATCCGTAAGCGGCTTATTTAATTTTTCCCAAGTGATAATATTATGCGTGGAAGCAGAATCAACAGTGACTAAACAAATGGTTTGTGCAGGAGGAACTATTATCTCCACTTTTACATAACCTGATGTACCACATCCGTTTGTTGTGTCCGTAAGACTTACATAGTAAATAGCATTTGAATCAACGGTAATTACGGGATTAACAAGTGTGGAGCTTAATCCACTTCCGGTCCAACTATAAATACAATTAGCGGTCGCTGTACCTCCAATAACAATACTTCTGCCCTGACAGGAGAATAGAAGTGTATCAGTGATGTTAAGTGCTGGTGGAGTGTGTGTGCCCGTATCTATTAGCGGTCTGATATTATCAACAAGAATATAAGGTTGGGTACTGCATCCTAAACTGTTTATGGTAATAAGTATGGCAGGATAGTTTTGCGTAGGCGTAAAGGTTACTGTATCTGTTATCCAAGTATCATACGGGGTAATACTATCCGATGACCAAAGTAATTCTGTCATGTCGCATCCGGTATTTGAACTTGCCCATATTTGACACTCAGCACAACCGGGAGCAATCCCTCCTGCTGTAGTAGATGAATTAGCCAAATCAATTAGAAAAGAATATTGTAAACCTGCTACTAAGGGTGTTGTTAACTGTTGTCCGGCTCCTTCGCGCCAACCACTGGAAGGTTGATGTACTAAGCCAATGTATGAGTTTCCTTCTGAAGGCGCTAAAGTTATACCAAAACTGCCCGGTTGTGTATCCGGAGTTTGACCTGGTTGACAGTTCATCCATGAAGGTGGTGTAACATGCGGTTGCGGTGTTCCTTCAAATGAAGGGTTTACAAACAGGTTAGAACCGGGACACTGTGCAAAAATATTGTTTGGTTGAGCGAATACAGCCAATACAACAAGGCAAGCAAAAATTGTTTTCATCTGAGATGTTTTAGTTTAAAACAATCGTGAGGATAACTTTTATAAGCTAAAAGTAGCAAACCGTTTTGCCTTGCGCAAATATTTTTCTGTAAAGTATCTACTAGTGCCAAATCTCATTTATGGAATTTTAAACCTCCGCGCATCTCATTACTGAACTTATTTTCTAATCCAAAATTTTCAGTTATGAGAACTCAACCTAAAATTTTCGTTTCCGTCCTCTCCATCTTTCTTCTCTTTTCGGCTTTTGCTTTTCGAACTGCAATTCCCTGCACCGTCAGCGGAACGGTTATTGAAAAAGGAACTAAAGACCCTGTTATTTCCGCAGCAGTTATTCTAAATCAAAACGGCAAGCCGTTGCAAACCGCACTTACCGATGCAGATGGTAAATTCTGTTTTCAAAATGTGGCTGATGGCAGCTACCGTTTAGATGTGAAATATGTGGGCTTCAACTCTTATACATCTAACATCTTGGTAAAAGACGGAAAGAGCAACGCACTCAAAATTGAAATGGCAGCTTCAGAGCAAAAAGTTGATGAAGTAGTTATTACTACCAGCAAGGTAACACAGGCAGAAGAGCAATCCATTTCTTATGGTGCTATTGCGCCTATGAATCTCAGCTTTACTGCTTCGCGCAATGCGGGTTACGGTAAACTGCGCAATAAAAATTATGAAAGGTCTGCTGATGTAGCACCTGACCCTACTCTCGATTGGATAGATGACGGCAATACAAAAGACAAAAAGGTAAAAACTGAACCCGAAGAATTCAATACCGAAGACTACGACCGCATTGTAGAAAATGAATTCCAAAAACCTACCGACCGCGCACTTTCTACTTTTTCAATTGATGTGGATGTGGCTTCGTACGGAATTCTTCGTAAGAAATTAGATGCAGGGCAAACACCACCGAAAGAATCTATTCGCCTCGAAGAAATGATTAACTACTTCACTTACGATTACCCTGAACCAACTGATGGTAAACCGTTTTCTGTAAATACAGAAATGGGCGAATGTCCGTGGAATCAAAGCCATCGTTTGTTGCACGTGGGCATTCAGGGCAAGCACATGGAAAAGAAAAATTTGCCCCCATCCAATCTTGTTTTCCTGATTGATGTTTCGGGTTCTATGGATATGCCCGATAAACTTCCGCTCGTAAAACAATCGCTGCGTATGTTGGTGAATGAACTTTCTGCACAGGATAAAATTGCCATGGTGGTTTATGCCGGTAGTTCAGGCTTGGTTCTTCCTTCAACTCCGTGTTCGCAAAAAGAAAAAATTATTGAAGCGCTCGATAGATTAGAAGCAGGTGGCAGCACCGCAGGTGCTGCAGGAATTAACCTGGCTTATAAAACAGCAAAAGAAAATTTGCTGGAGAACGGAAACAATCGCGTAATTCTCTGCACCGATGGCGATTTTAATGTGGGGGTTTCAAACGATGCAGAACTCACTTCACTGATTGAGAAAAAGAGAGAAGAAGGAATTTTTCTTTCAGTGCTCGGCTTCGGAATGGGTAACTACAAAGATTCGAAAATGGAAAAGCTGGCTGACAAAGGAAACGGCAACTACGCTTACATTGATAACGCAAACGAAGCGAAGAAAAACCTGGTTACACAAATGGGTGGAACCCTGCTGACCATTGCGAAGGATGTGAAAATTCAGGTGGAGTTTAATCCGGCAAAAGTGAAAGCATATCGTTTAATCGGCTACGAAAATCGTGCACTCGCTGACAAAGATTTTAATGATGATAAAAAAGATGCCGGAGAAATTGGTGCCGGAGTAAGTGTTACTGCCTTGTATGAAATTGTTACCGATGAAAACGATGCGTCCTTCAAAAAGATTCCAAAAACCGATGCATTGAAATATCAATCGAAGGAAAATAAACCTGTGGCGGCAAAAACCGATGAAATGCTCACAGTAAAAATTCGTTATAAGGAGCCGAAAGAAAACACCAGCAAATTGATTGAATATGCTGTGAAAGATGAAACTATTCCATTGACAAAAACTTCTGACAATTTCCGTTTTGCATCATCAGTAGCTTCATTCGGCATGTTGCTTCGCGATTCAAAATTCAAAGGTAATTTCACTTTCGAAAAAGTAAGAACACTTGCCGAAGGAGCGAAAGGAAAAGATAAAGAGGGCTATCGCACTGAGTTTGTTTCGCTGATTCAGAAAGCGAAGACTTTGTAGTGTATTACGATAATGATGATTGAAGATTCTGAATCAGCTCTTCGCTTTTTTCAAATGGTCTTCAATCATCATTACTAATGCCAGGTCAGCTTCAGTAGGTTGAAACTTCAGCGCATGAAGTTTGTTCAAATACACTTCGTTCAACGCCAAAAGTTTCTTTTCCTCTTTCGATTTCATAGCCTCTTTCATATATGCAATCACAAAATCATGAACGGGTGAAGTGAAAAGATAATGCATAAAGAAGCGGTAAGTATTCTTGAGCAGGTAACTCAAAAACTGATACTCTTTCATTTCATAACGCAACATCAGATTGATAATCTTTACATGACCCACATAGTCTTTTCTTGTCTCGCCATTGGTTAAAGCCATCAAATCGTTTACATCAACCAAACACTTATTGTAATCTTTCAACTTTAAATAACCATAGGCAATTATGCTGCGAAGTGTATAGTTGAAAGTTTTGCGTATGAAAGGTGAAAGACGATGCAAACCATCTTTAGAATAATTGATGTAGTAAAGAATTTTCTTTTCGTTGTTCTGTTTTATGGCATAGAGCAAACCAAAAATACTCACGGTAGTAAATCGGTCGGCATCATGAAAGTGGCTTTGCAATTCCATGCTTTCTAAAAATTTCAATCGTGCTTCAAAATCTGTAAACTCATTGGTGAGCAGCGAAGCCGCAAGGCAATGATTGTAACCAAGTATCAACCAGTTAGAAACCGTGGGCGGAAGTTTTTCCTGCTTCACGAATTCTAATTTTTTGTTCGCCCACTCTAAATATTTTTTGTAATCGCCAATGGCGCAGTAGTATAAAGTCCAGAAGTTTAAAAATGTGTGTTTCGCCTTTGCAGAACTAAGCTCTTCGAATTTCTTAAGCGTTTTTTTCTTTCCTAAAGCCTCAATGGCTTTGCGCGCCTCATCAGGATTTGCAAGCATTTCATAATTCATCAAGCCATACAACTTGATGGACAAATTCATCACCTCACGCAACTGACGAATTTTTTCAATCGCCATTTCTTCTTCTTCATCCAACACATCAAGATTCACTTCGGGCTGATGCCTGTAATAACCCATGTATATCAAACCGCGCTGCATGGCTATCAGATTCACCACATCCATAAATTTTTCTTCGGTATAAGCTTCTTCCTTCAACTTCTCAATCATTTTTTTCGCCATTCCAAAAAGCCCTTTTGCCATCAAACGCTTCACATCCAAAATAAATACCGTAAGGTCGCGGTCTTCTCTCACCGTCAACTCACCATGGCGCAAAGTTTTTACAATTAAATTTTTGAGGTAGTGTTTGGTGACCGCATAATTTTTTTTGAAGAGCGGGTCTCTGAACTTTTTGAAAAGTTTTTCCTCATCATAAGATTCTTCAAGATTCAAAAAATCAAACACCTGTAAATAGACAGGACTTGAACCCTTTTCATACAAGTTGACATACTGCGTGAAAAATTTTTTCTCGCTTTTGCTAAGTGCTTTGATCAACTGAAACAGTTCGTCTTGTTGCTCCATACGATTTGATTTTTATCGATAGTAAATTTACAATTCGCCTTAAAAAAACGCTCAATACTCACGATGCAACCTTTTAGGTAATTTCAAGTATCCATGTGTCTGAAAACCAACCCGTAAGTTCAATAATAAGGTTTGCAATCCTAATAGACCCAATATACTTGTAGATTCTCGAATTGTCAAGGATAAAAACAACTCAACTACCTGATTACAAATAGACTGTTATCTATTTACGGGTTACTCTCCAAATTGAAATCGGGGTTTTGAGGAATCTAATGCGAAAGATGCTGCGTAAGTTTGTGTAACAAAACCAAAAGCTATGGAAAATCCTTCATTAAAACAATTGATATTTTTTGCCTTCGGCTTCTTTTACTTTACATGCTTAATGGTGGCAGGTATCGCTTTGATATACTACAGCGCTAACTAAGCAAAACTCGGTGGGTGTTTGTTATGGTGGCGGATGCTTCGGTGTCCGTCACCTTTCTTTAACTTCTAAGCCGCCCGCTTCTCGTTCCACAAAAAAATAAATCCAGCGGTGAGCATGATTACCGTGTAAATGCAAATAGCGTTCAGTTTGTTCAACTCCGTATATTGAATATACGTGCACTGCGCGTGAATGAAATAGGGATAAATACTACCAATAGCATAAACGATAATTCCAAAATTAATTCGTTTGAGAATTGTAAGCAAACACAAACTGTAACTCACAACATGAACGATATGCGAAAGCGGAGTTTCAGGTGAAAAGGGTTTTATCAAACCAATTACATGCACAGCAACTGCGGTGATAAAAAACAAGACCAATAAAATTTTGGGCAAAGCGTTTACGTATTTCATACTTCTGCAATCACTTTTAATTCTATAGCGATGCATGAAGGCAACGCATTCACTTCAACTGTTGTTCTACAAGGTTGATTGTCCTTAAAATATTCAGCGTAAATGCGATTGTAAATTTGAAAATCGCGCTTGATGTCAACCAAAAAAACAGTTACATCAACAATTTTGTCCCAACTGCTTCCTGCTCCTTCTAAAGCAATTTTTACGTTCTTAAAAACGGAATGAACTTGCGCTTCAAAATCAAACTCCAAATAATTTCCGTGCTTATCCATTTTCAAGCCAGGCACTGTGTCACCAGCCGCTTCGCGCGAGCCCATGCCGGATACAAAAAGAAGATTGCCCACTTTACGAGTGGCGGGATAGAGTCCCATTGGTTGTGGTAATTTTTCGCTCATGATTTTATAAATACATTTTTAGGTTCTGTAAAAAATCTCATCGCTTCCCAGCCGCCTTCTCTGCCAACTCCGCTTGCTTTTACTCCGCCAAACGGTGTTCGTAAATCGCGCACGAGCCAACTGTTTATCCATACAATTCCTGCTTCTACTTTTTCAGCTACACGATGTGCGCGCTTTAAATCATTCGTCCAGATGGTAGCTGACAAACCATACTTTACGCTATTCGCCATTATCAAAACTTCTTCTTCATTTTCAAAAAGAGTAAGAGTTACAACCGGTCCAAAGATTTCTTCCTGATTGGTTCTGCATTTGTAATCTAATCCTTCAATAACTGTTGGCTCAATGAAATATCCGTTTGCACACCTTCCAGCTAACTTCAATTCACTTCCTCCACACAAAATTTCCCCTCCTTCTTCCTGTGCTAATTTGATGTACGAAAGAATTTTTTGTTTGTGTTGTAATGAAACAATCGCTCCGATAACATACGACTCTTCATTCGGGTCACCAACTTTCAATGTTTTTACTCTTGCAACGAATGCTGCTTTAAATTTTTCGTAAATAGATTTTTCAATAAAAATTCTTGAGCCGCATAAACAAATCTCTCCCTGATTACTGAATGAAGCCGTAACTACCTGCTTAACTGTTTCTTCAAAATCGCAGTCGGCAAAAACGATAGTTGGATTTTTCCCACCCAATTCGAGCGATAGCTTTTTGAACATTGGTGCGGCAATAGATGCAATCCGTTTTCCGGTTTCTGTTCCGCCTGTAAACGAAATTGCCTTTATGTTTTCATGCTCGACAATCGCTTGACCAACCTTATTTCCCAAGCCATGAACAATATTCAAAACTCCTTTCGGCAAACCCGCTTCGATACAAACCTGCGAAAGCAAATATGCTGTGTAAGGAGTAATTTCACTTGGCTTTGCCACCACACAATTTCCCGTTGCCAATGCGGGAGCAATTTTCCAACTGAATAAATACAAGGGAAGATTCCACGGAGAAATACAACCTACAACACCAATCGGGTGTCGCAAAGTATAATTGATTCCAACGCCCGGCATGTGATGCGATTCAGATGCGAAGTGTTGAGTAGCCGAAGCATAAAATCTGAAATTGGAAACAGCTCGCGGTATGTCAACTGCTCTAGCTAATTTTTGTGGCTTGCCATTGTCTTTACTCTCAGCGGCTACAAATTCATCCATTCGCTTTTCAATGCCATCGGCAACTTTCATCAAAATGAGCATTCGGTTTTCCAATGAAGTTTTGCTCCATGTTTCAAAAGCATTCTTTGCAGAATCAAAAGCTGATTGCACATCGCGCTCATCGCTATCAGGTATAAACGAATACACTTCGCCTGTAGCCGGTTCATAATTGTCGAGATATTTTTTCGAAACAGGTTCGACTAACTCTCCGTTGATGTAATTTTTGAGTTGTTCCATTTCCCAATATTATAAACTGCCTGTTCTTCCTCCATCTACAGGCACATTAATTCCGTTGATATAAGCAGCAGCAGGAGTTGCCAAGAATGCAACAGCCGCAGCAATTTCTTCCGGCTTACCAAAACGCTTCATCGGAATTTCGCGAAGCATTTCTTCTTTCACCATTTCTGCATCCCAACCTGTTTTGTCAACGCGGTTGGCTATTATGCCTTTCAATCTTTCTGTTTCAGTCGCTCCGGGTAAAACGTTGTTTACTGTAATTCCAAACGCACCTAATTCATTCGCCATAGTTTTACTCCAGTTAGCAACAGCTGCACGAATTGTATTGCTCACACCAAGATTCGCCAGGGGCTGTTTCACCGATGTAGAAATGATATTGATAATTCTTCCGTAACCATCGTTCTTCATTCCTTCTGCAAAAAGCTTGGTGAGCAAATGATTATTGAGCAGATGCGCTTCGAAAGTTTTTACAAATTCATCTTCCTGCGCTTCCATTATTTTTCCGCTGGCAGGTCCGCCTGTGTTGTTCACGAGTATGTGAAATGTTTTTCCGCTCTTCTTCAAATGCTTTTGAACAGCACTGCGAACTTTTTCATGATTCGAAAAATCAACCGCCAATGAATCGTGTCGCTGTTCACCTTTGCTGATAAAACTTAAATCAATCAATCCCTGCACCAAAGCAGTTTCATCTCTGCCAACGAGCGTGATATTTGCTCCGAGTTTTGCCAACTCCATAGCAACTGCTTTTCCAATTCCTTTACTGCTTCCGCCAACAAAGGCATTTTTTCCGGTGAGGTCGATATTCATTTCTTACATTTATTTCTGCAATCTAAACTCTAAAATTAAAAATCTGAAATTATGGTTATTACACGTCCTTTCAACTTCAAAAAATGGATTGATGAACACCGCCATTTGCTGAAACCTCCCGTGATGAATCAAGTGGTTTACACAGGCAACGATGATTTTATTGTAATGGTAGTTGGCGGACCCAACAAGCGAAAAGATTTTCATTACAACGAAACAGAAGAGTTTTTTTATCAATTGGAAGGCAACATCGTAGTGAAGATTGTGGAAGACGGAAAAATTGTTGACATGCATATTAACGAAGGCGATATTTTTCTTCTTCCTGCGGGCACTCCGCATTCTCCTCGAAGACCTGAGAATTCCGTTGGTTTAGTAATGGAAGTTACACGACCAAAAGATGTGCTTGATGGTTTTCAATGGTACTGCGAAAACTGTGGCAACAAACTGTATGAAGAAAAAATGCGTGTAGACGATATTGTAAAAGATTTACCCGGAGTGATGGAGCGTTTTTACTCGAACAAAGATTTGTGCACTTGCAAGAAGTGTGGAACGGTGATGGAAAAGCCGTAGGGATTATTTACTCTCGAAGAATTCCTGAATCATTTCGCATACATAACTCACCTGCTCATCGGCAACGCCTGCATACATAGGGAAACTCAAAATTGTAGAACATAATTTTTCTGTGACTGGAAAATCATTTTTTGCGTAACCCAAAAACGAAAGCGATTGCTGTAAATGATTTGGAATTGGATAATGAATAAGCGTTTGAATATTTTT
This sequence comes from Bacteroidota bacterium, assembly GCA_947476645.1. Lineage (GTDB taxonomy): Bacteria > Bacteroidota > Bacteroidia > Chitinophagales > LD1 > Bog-950. Next base: position 16,330 of record CANJRM010000029.1, on the reverse strand, counting down.
TTCTGATAAAAATTTTTGAAGCTTATCACGTTTATCTGTTTTGATAACGTAGAGATGAAAAACACTTTCTACATTCGCGATTTCTTGCGGCAAAGCAATTTGTTCAACATGCTTTAAGTTCTCCTGATACAAAGCAGCAATTCTTCTTCTTTCTGCATTCCACTTATCGAGATGTTTTAATTTTTCTTTTAAGAACAACGCCTGAATTTCATCCATGCGTGCATTATATCCCACGGAACCGTGGGCATATTTTTTTAGTGAACCAACATTGCGCAACTGCATGGCAGCTTCCGCTAAATCAGAATTGTTAGTGGTGATTGCACCAGCATCACCTGCCGCTCCTAAGTTTTTTGCAGGATAAAAACTGGTGGCGTTGATGTGACCGAAACTTCCCGCTTTTTTGTTTTTAAATTTTGCTCCCTGCGCTTGCGCATTATCTTCTATTACAAATAATTTCTTTGCATCCGCAAGCGAACAAATACTTTCTATGTCACAAGGCTGACCGTAAAGATGCACAGGTATAACGGCTTTTGTTTTCGATGAAATATGCTTTTCAATTTCGGTGGTAGTGAGATTGAAAGTAGATTCATCTACATCGGCAAATACAGGCTTTGCGCCTGCATGAATCACTGCCAAAGCAGTAGCGATGTATGTATGAGCCGGCACAATTACTTCATCGCCTGGTTTCAAATTTAAACAGCGAAGTGAAATCGTAAGCGCATCCAATCCGTTGCTCACACCAATACAATGCTTCACTCCAATGTATTCGGCAAATTGTTTTTCAAATTGCTGAACTGCGGGACCCAAAATGAATGAACCCGAGTCGAGCAATTGGGACACTGATTCGAGAAATTGTTTTTTTACTTCTCGATTAGTTTCGACTAAGGATACAAACGGAACATGCATGGCGCACAATAATTTTTACAATGATAATTGAAACGCGTTTACTAAACGCCCAGAAATGATTTTACTCGGTGAAGGAAAGATGGCGAGATAAAATTATTCAACTGCGCAGAATCTACTTGCGGAAATTTGTAATTGATTTTTTCGCGGCTCTTCAACCCTTTAGGTCCTTCAAAAATATTTCCGTAGAGAAAGAATTCAGGGTTCGATTCAAAAACTTCCACCGTGTTTTCATCTGCTTTGTGATAGTAAAGCATCTCTGCTTTCTGCGGAATAATTCCATACACCGCAGCTAAACGAATTTCGTTTGATGAGTTTTCTCCCGATGCGTGCAGCAAGCGATGGTCGTAAATAAGCGCTTCACCTTTTTTCATGTAAAGCGAAATCATTTTTTGCCAAAGCAAATCGTTTGTCTTTTCATAAGCCGAAGAAATGTTTGCGCTACGATAAGATTTAAGCCACGCATGGCTTTTAGGCAAAATTTTTATTACTCCGTTATTGTCATTCAAATCAACCAGAGGTGCCCAGATATTGAACGAACGAAACTTCTCTTCATCTACAATATTCCAATCCTGATGCGGTTGCAAAGTTCCTTTGCTCCCTCTGCCCTTTGCAATAAACGAACCACCAAGCGAATTGCAGTTGCTAAAAGTCTGTTGAATAGCTCCCGCAAAAACTTTTTTTATTTCCTCGTTCATTTTCATTCTAAACGAAATGTCAGGAACATGTGCAGTGGCGTAGATACCATCTTGTTCTTTAGCATGATGCTCGTAATAGAAATTTACTAATGCAGAAACTTCGTCAGAAGAAAGAAAAGGAATAACTACATAGCCATCTTCCAATAACTTTTTATCAAGTTGCTCATCAACTAAAATCTGTTGTGCGGAATTTGTCATTGAAAAACTTCAGCAATGCGTTTGAAAATATTTTTCTGTGCGGCAGGTTTTGGAAAAGTAAAACCCGCATTTGTTTTCATGCGTTCAATTTCTTTTTGCAATTCTTCTCTGGAAAAAGTTGCAGGATGATATGCTTTGAATCCCTTGCTTTCACCCATGGTTGGTCGCTGAAAAATATCGGTAGCAAAATTTTTAAAGCTGATGAGAAAATCTTCCGGCATTTCAAAAACTTCTACCTCATCGGTATTCTTTGAATTGTCTTTATAGTTGAATTGCATAGGAGTTCCCTTCGATTTTACCCCTGCAGTAATTGCTTTGCGAATTTGATTAGAACGATTTGCCTTCGAATAGTGGATTACACTTTGATTCAGAATAACCGCTTCGCCTGCCTTTACACACATGGGAATAGAGGCTTCAATTACCAAATCATCATTGCCTGTAAAGAAGAAAGGAAGAGTTGGAGCGCGCAAAGTTTTGAGCGCATCATAATGCGTGCCGGGAACAATTTGCAAAGCACCGTTGGTTTCATTTACATCAGTCAGCGGCACCCAGCAATTCAGTGCGACAAATTTTTCTTCGTCAACAATCGTCCAATCCTGATGAATTGCCAACTCGCTGTTTTGCGAAGGCATTTTAAAAAGAAACGCTGCACCGAATGGTTGATAATCTACAAACAGTCGTTCGTAATGCTGGGAAAAAATTTTTACAATTTCATCACTGGCTTTTTTCTTGTAGGCAAAATCCTGCGAGTAGCTGCCCGATACAAAACCTTCTTTCGGCAAGTCGGGATGAAGAGAATCAAAAAAATCGTTGAGGTATTTTATTTCTACCTCATCAATAAACGGCACAACTAAAAAACCCTGCTTCTCAAAGCGGGCTTGCATAGCATCGTCTTTAAAAATTCGCTTGCTCATTTATGCCACTAATTCTTTAATGCGCTGAAAAAAACTTTTTTGTTCCGGCCGAATTGATTCGTGAATAATTTGTTGGGGAACAGCTTTTGCAATTAATTCTCGCGCATTTGTTTTTTGAAACCTGCTTTCTAAAAACGCTTTGTCAATAGTTGGAAAGCCGTAATCTACAAAGCCAATGGGTTTGCCCACAGTTGGTCTGTCGCGAATGTTCTCTCCAAACTGTTCGAAGTTGGTCATGAAATCATCGTCCTGCGCAAACGCTTCTATTTTATTTCCATACTCTTCTTTGTTCCAATAGTAAGTGCGATACTCCGTGTCTTTATGCGTAAAGTAGGTGTTGGTTACGATGCGAATTTTATCGCTGTAATTAGGCGGTGAAAAATGAATAATGCTTTGGTCAAAGAAAACTGCTTCGCCTGCTTTTATCAAAACTGGTTGCAGGTAATCAATCATATCGTTCATTACCGGAGAAAAAAATTCGGGTATGCTACTGCCGCGATAAGTAGGAAAAACGCGGTGACTTCCGGGCAAAACAAACAGCGCACCGTTCTCTACAGTCAGATCAACTAACGGCACCCAAATATTAATTCCCGTAAAACGGCTTTCATCTACCAAACTCATATCCTGATGCACACACATACCGCTTTCGGGTCCCGGGCTTTTTACAATGAACGAACCGCAAACCACTTTTATATCGGTACAATATTTTTCAATACTGCGATTGCCTATTCTACGAATTTCTTCATCTGCTTCGTGACGATAGTTTTTATTTTTTGAAAATGTGCTCGGAAAAAATCCTTTTTCATCCACCGGATGCAGTTGATGATAGAGCGCTTCAAGTGTTTCAATTTCTTTCAGTGTATAAAAAGGCAAAACCACAAAACCATTTTTTTCAAAATCGTTTTGATGTTTTTCGTCACGAAAAACTTTCAACATTTTTTCCGGAAACTGAAACATGATGCTTATATAATTTAAACGCCCACCACGCGCTTTTTTATTTCGCGCGCAATATTGAGTGGTGTATATTTTTGAAAAAAGTTTCTCTCATCATTCCATTTCCATACTTCTTGCACAGGCTCTACCCATTTCTCTTCTACTACTTCCGGTTTCGGTTCTTCTTTTGCCGAGCCGTCCATATTATAATTGAAAAGCTTAGCGAGGCGCTCACACATAGGCACATTAAATTCATTGCCCGCTGCTTTAATCATCTCAATCAATTCTTCAGAACTATGTTGCGGAAACGTGTAAGCAATTTCTTCAAGCACTTCATAATCTTCAATCACTTTTCCCTCATCAAACATTTTTGCGAGAAGGGAATTGTTGTATTTCAAATAAAAATCTTCATCCACTTTGTATTTGATGGCGGTTGATTTTTTGCCATCGGGCTTTAAAGAATAGTGAACGAGCTTCGCATCTTTCTGGGTTACACCAACTCCCGCAGCTAAACGAATTTCAGTTGAAGTATTTGGCGGTGAAGCATGAAAAGTGCGGTTATCGAACATCAGCACTTCACCGGGTTTCATGTCTAATGTTTTGAGGTAAGGAAAAATGCTGAACATGTGTTCACTCAACGGCACAGGCGTTTGTGGTGATGGCGATGGACGATGGTTGCCCATCATTTTGTGACTACTGCGAATTACTCCCATCGCTCCATTGTCAATATTGGTTTCTACCAAAGCTGTCCAGCAAGTGATAGAACAAAAACCATCTTCCTCTTTGTCAACAAAACTCCAATCCTGATGAGCAGGAACAACTCCTTTCGGGTTCGGGTCTTTTACCACATAGCTCGCAACAAAAGGTTTGAAATCTTTCAAATGCTCATTCAACTTCGGCAACACAACTCCCCAAACTTTTTCACGAACTCGCTTGCTGATGTCTTTATCTTTTTGATCCATGCTTACATGAAAACCAAACCCCATTTCATCTTTTATTTGCAACGATTCATAAAACGATTTTAAATCGTTCACCTCTGCTTCATTAAGCAATGGATAAACGATATAGCCTTCACGTTCGAAAAACTTCTGCTTCTCTTCGTCTTTAAAAATCGGTTTCATTTTAAATTCTTTCACGCTATTCATCATTTGTTTCAGTTGAAATTCGTTCACCGGTTTTATTTCATAATCGAACTCGTCTATCTTTTCTCCGCAAGTCGGTGCCGCACCAATGTTCGTGTATTTGCTGAACATATCATCGGGCATAGAATATTTTTCGAGTTTTCCTTTTTCATTCTTCAGGTAAAGATACAGTTTCGCTCCGCTCGGAATCAAACCGTATGTAACAGCAATGCGCGGAGAAGAAGATTGATTCAACCACGAAGCATGCAACAAAGAATGATTGAAAATAAACGCTTCACCTGCTTTCATGTTCAGCGATTTCATTTGCTTCGAAATCACCTCACTCAATCCGTCAAACTCATTGGGAATATTTGGTGAGCGCAATGCTTTTGAAAAGCGATGACTGCCGGGCAACACTTTTATGGCTCCGTTATTTTCATTCACATCCTGTAAAGGAACCCAAGCAGTTACAGAATAAAATTTCTCTTCATCAACAATCGTCCAATCCTGATGAACTGGCATAGTGCCTGTGATTCCAACTGGCTTAGTCAAAAAACTGCTTCCTAATTTTTTGATGTCGTGAAAAAGCCTTTCTGCTTTTGAGGAATAAATTTTTTCTACTTCATCGTTTATTTTCTGCTTGAGTAAATCGTAAGTGCTAAATGAAGTAGAATGAAACGAAGCGGGAATTTGCGGACTTACTTCCTCATACAAATTTTTTAAACGTGCAACTTCTTCAGTAGAAAGAAACGGCACAACTATATAGCCGTCTTTATCAAACTGCTTTTGCAAATCTTTATCATTAAAAACAGAAACGCTCATCGCAAAGAATTTTTAGGTGAGCATAGCTTTAAGCTTTGAAACAAATCCAACCGGTTCATCAAAGCGCGGTTGATGCAATTTCTTTTCGAAGGTTTTAATATCCATTGGTTGGAAATTGAATTTGAATTTGTCCACGCACTTCGCGCCTTCGGGTTGTTTCCACGGATTGAACTGCATGTAAAATTCTGTATCAACTTCCAGCACTTCCACATCGACCTTGCTTTTTTCAGGATTCATGTGATAATGAATAGAAGGGACTTCCTGCGGAATTAAAATCAACTGAATGGCCAAACGCAAACCATCTGTTTTATTGATGGCGGAATAATGCACAATGCTATCATCTAACACAATTGCATTTCCCGCTTTCAAATTCATTGGCACCAAATAATCTTTGATGATTTCGTGCTTGATATTTTCCAGCTCCCAGGGAATCATCGGTCCGCGCACTTCGCCAAAACGTTTGTGACTGCTAGGCACCACTTGCAGCGTTCCGTTTTCTTCAAAACTATCAACCAGCGGACACCAAATAGAAACCGTTGTGCATTTGCGCTCATTGGCAAAAGCCCAGTTTTGATGCAACGGCACTTCGCCACTTTCATGCTGTTTTCGAATGTAGTTGGCAATGATGGGACGAAAATCTGCCAGCCATTTTTTTACATGGGGTTTGAAATATGCGGTGATGACATCGTAAACCGCCTGCTTGTATTCAATGTTTTTGTCAATGAAAGTGAAGTCGTACGTAATAGCGTTGCTTTCTGTTCCAAGGTCAGAGACGGTAATGTTGCCTCCGCTTTTTGGCAATAGGTCGAAGAATTTTTTCTTCAATCCTTCAACTTGTTCGCTTGAAATAAATGGAATTTCCACATAGCCATCGCGCTGAAATTTCTTTTCCAGTTCATCATCGTTTAGCACTCTTCTCATAGCTGCAATTTGTGAGGTGAAGTTAAGTAAATCGAGTTTCAAATGTAATTCCCTACACGGCTTTATTCGCTGATAAAAATCAGGTTAAGCATCGAGCCCTTCGTAAACTATTTTTTCGGCAGTGGCAAACTGCAAATTCTCTTCGCGGTTATAATACGTTTCCAGTTCATCAAGAATTGCAAAAATATCTGCGGGTGTATCTGCCATTACTAATCGCGTGCGAAAAACTCTTGCATTTGGATAGCCCGCAAAATAAGGCGCGTAATGCCTACGCATTTCGAGTATGCCGAGTTTCTCTCCCTTCCATTCCACACTTTTTGTAAGATGCAATTTGCAGGCATCTAATCTTTCGCTAAGCGTTGGTGGTGCAAGGTGTTCTCCTGTTTTTACAAAATGTTTTATCTCTCGAAAAATAAACGGATGCCCGATTGATGCGCGACCAATCATGGCTCCATCAGCTCCATATTTGTTGACCACTTCCAATGCTTTTTCAGGTGTGGTGATATCGCCATTTCCAAAAACAGGAATTCTAAGGCGCGGATTTTCTTTCACTTTTGTGAGCCATGCCCAGTTGGCTTTACCTGTATAAAGTTGATGCTTGGTTCTACAGTGAATTGAGATTGCCTGAATGCCCACATCCTGCAAACGCTCGGCTACTTCTACTATGCGGATGGAGTTATCATCCCATCCTAAACGTGTTTTTACTGTAACCGGAAGTTTTGTTGCCTTAACAATAGCCGCAGTAAGTTTTACCATTTTATCAATGTCGCGCAAAATGCCTGCACCTGCATTTCGACAAACTACATTCTTCACCGGACAGCCATAATTGATATCGAGCAGTTCGGGTTTTGCGGCTTCTACAATTTCTGCACTGCGCATCATGGCTTCTTCTTCGCCACCAAAAATCTGAATGCCCACGGGGCGCTCATCATCATAAATGTCGAGCTTCTTCATGCTCTTTTTTGCATCGCGAATTAATCCTTCAGAACTGATGAACTCAGTGTAAAGCAAATCGGCACCATACTTCTTACACAAATGGCGAAACGGAGGGTCGCTCACGTCTTCCATGGGTGCCAAGAGCAAAGGCATGTCGGGTAATTTTATATGTCCGATTTTTATCACGGGCGTGAAGATAAGAAATGTAGGCTTTAGTCAATGCATGGCGCGCCTATACATGTTGTATTTCTTTGAAGTATAATTTTATTTTCACCCGCTTAAAAATTCAAACAACCAAATGAAAAAACTTTACTCCTTAATTCCTGCAATTATTACAGTGCTTCTTATTGGCGCACAAAATCCCGTTCCCAATCCAAGTTTTGAAACTACCTGGACTGGAGGTAAACCAAACGGCTGGACAGACTGCCAGAATATAAACCAGGTGGCACCTGGTCAGGGAGGCGGTTCTGCAGCACAAGGCTATAAAACAGCCACTACTTATCCTGCATTTATCACCAGTTCTTCAGGAGCTGGATTTTCAATTTCAACAGCCTACACTTATCTCAATTTATACTACAAGTTTACCAGTGTTTCGGCTGATGTAATGTATGTGGGTGTAAGAATTAATAACGCGGCTCACAGTCAAATTGGCTCGGGAACGCAAATGATTTCTGCTTCGATAAATAGCTATACTGCACTGAGCATTCCTATCAATTACAGCGGCAGCGGTCCTGCTGAGGCAATTATCAGTGTACTCATGAACCCAAGTTCAGGTGTGGGCAATCCACATGTGGGTTCTAATTTTTTCATTGATAAGGTTTCGCTAACCAACGCACCGTTGGCAGTACAGGATATTGAAAAAGAAACCTCATTACTTCAGATGTTTCCAAATCCTGCTACTAATTATGTTCAAATTTATGCCGAAGGATTAAACGGAAAAACAGTTGATGTACAGTTGATGGATATGAGCGGACGAGTATTAAAAGAAATCAGCAACATTACATTTTCAGGTAGCAGCATTAATCTTGCTGTTGATTATTTACCTGCCGGCAATTATTTGCTTGCAATCAAGAACGATGAAATGATACAGACCAAGAGATTGGTGATTGAGTAGTTCGAATTAGTAAATTTCCCAACTATGCTTTTGTTCCCCTGTTTTTCAGCATTTTACAAGGGTGCATGAAAAATTATGTAGCAAAATGTTTGGAAACCTGAATACCGATTTTACTTTTGCGCTCCCTTTTTAAAAGAGGTAATCATTAAAATTAAACTATTCAACAATGAAATCACGCAGTTATAGCACACGCACTGTGGCTGAAAAAGATTTGAAACGCGAATGGTTTATCGTAGATGCTGAAGGAGCTACCCTGGGTAGAATGACTTCGAAAATAGCATCGGTTTTACGCGGTAAACACAAAGCTACTTTCACTCCTAACAACGACAATGGCGATTATGTAATCGTTATTAACTCGGCAAAAGTAAGAATGACCGGAAAAAAAATGACCGACCGACCGTTGATTCATTTTACAGGATATCCTGGCGGGCAGCGTTTTGCTACTCCACAACAGGTTATTGACAAAAACCCGAACAAACTAATTGAGCATGCTGTAAAAGGAATGCTTCCAAAAAGTTCTTTGGGCGACAAAATGTTTGGAAAATTATTTGTTTACGAAGGTGCCGAGCATCCGCATTCAGCACAAAAACCTAAAGCTTTATAAATTATGAATAAAGTAACTGTAGGAAGAAGAAAAGCATCGGTTGCCCGCGCTACTATGACAGCCGGTAACGGAACTATTACCATCAACGGAAAAGACTATAAAGAGTTTTTCCCTCTCACTTATTTGCAAAATAAAGTGGAAGCTCCTTTTAAAACCAGCGAAAGCGAAGGTAAATACGATGTAGCTATCAACGTGTTTGGCGGTGGAATTAAAGGACAGGCAGAAGCTATTTCGTTGTCTATAGCCCGCGCGCTTATTGTTGACAATCCTGAAAAAAGACCTCCTTTGAAAAAGGCAAAACTGTTACGCAGAGATGCCCGCAAAGTGGAACGTAAAAAGACAGGTTTGCGCAAGGCTCGTAAACAAGAACAATTCAGTAAGCGTTAATCATTTGTTGAACTCAATCAAGAAAAAGAACATGGAAAAAATAGAACATAAAGCACTGTTAGACGCACAGGTTCACTTTGGTCACCTGCGCAGAAAGTGGAATCCAAAAATGTTGCCTTTCATCTTTGGTGAAAAGAAAGGTATTCACATTATTGATTTGAACCGCACATCCGAAAAATTAGAAGAAGCAGCGCAAGCCGCTAAAGCTATTGCCCGCAGCGGACGCAAAATAATGTTTGTGGCTACTAAAAAGCAAGCTAAAGAAGTAGTAAAAGAAGCAGCAAAACGCACCGGCATGCCTTTCGTAACTGAAAGATGGTTGGGCGGTATGTTGACTAACTTTACCACTATTCGCAAGAGCATCAAGAAAATGCAAAGCATCGAAAAAATGCTTGAAGACGGAACTCTTGAAAGCGTAACTAAGAAAGAGAAATTGGTTCTTACCCGCGAAAAAGAAAAAATGGAAAAAGTGTTGGGTGGTGTGGCAAACATGAACCGTGTGCCGGCTGCTTTGTTCTTAGTTGATATTATGCACGAGAACATTGCTTTGAAAGAAGCACAGCGTTTGAACATTAACACCTTTGGTATTGTAGATACCAATAGCGACCCTACTAAAGTTGACTTCGCTATTCCGGGAAATGATGATGCCGCTAAATCAATTGCTATTTTGACTAACTACATTGCCGATGCAATTGCCGAAGGTTTAGCTGAGCGTTCAGCTTCACAAGAAGGTGTTGATGGTGTTGAAGGCGAAGAAGAATTTAGCGAAAGACAGCGTTTTGATGATGAAGAAACACAAGACAAAGGCAAGAAAGACGATAAAGGTCGCCCTCCATTGAAAAAACGCACTGGCGGAACTGGTGGTGGCGGTAATACTCGTGGCGGTGCTGGTGGCGGAAACAGACCAAGAACAGGAGCCGGAACCGGTGGACCAAAAAAATTCTAATTTTTAAATTCGATAATAAAATACCGAAGCAGCCAGGTTTAATCGCTTGGCTTCTTTGTTGGTGAGTGGTTGATTAAGTTAATTATAGAGAAGTAAGTTAAACTCAATCAACCGCCCAACTCAATCAACCTAATCAACTTTTAATTAACTCAATTAACTAATCAATACAATGGCAGTAACAGCAGCACAAGTAAATGAATTAAGAAACCTGACAGGTGCAGGTTTAATGGATTGCAAAAAAGCATTGACCGAAGCAAACGGTGATGTGCAAGCCGCAATAGATTTTTTAAGAAAGAAAGGCGCAAAAGTAGCGGAGCTTCGCGCAGGTCGTGCAGCAGCCGAAGGCGTTGTAATTGCAAAAACTTCTGCTGATAACAAGAAAGGTGTAGCGGTATATCTTTCATGTGAATCTGATTTCGTAGGCAAGAACGAAACCTTCGTAAAATTTGCAAGTGATATTGCTGATTTAGCATTGGCACAAAATCCTGCAAACTTAGAAGCGTTGTTAGAATTAACCTTAAACGGAGCTACCGTAAAGGCACAGGTGCAGGAGAAAGTATCGGCTATTGGTGAGTTGATAAATGTATCGGCTTACGAAACAGCAGAAGGCGAAAGCGTAGTAGCTTACAACCACATGGGCAATAAAATTGGTGTGTTAGTAGCGTTGAACAAAGGCTTGAACGATGCAGTTTCTGCCGTAGGAAAAGATGTGGCTATGCAAATTGCAGCTATGAATCCTTTAGCAGTAGATGCTGCAGGAGTTTCTGCTGAAGTATTAGCAAGAGAAAAAGGAATTGCACGCGAAAAAGCAGCGGCTTCGGGCAAACCTGAAAACATTTTAGATAAAATAGCAGAGAACGCAGTGAACTCTTACATTAAAGAAAACACCTTGCTTACACAGCCGTTTGTAAAAGACGGAAGCAAAACTGTAGCACAAGTATTAGGCGCAGCAGAAAGCGGATTGACGGTTACTTCTTTCAAAAGAGTAGAGAGAGGAACAGCGAAGTAAGCAGCCCTGCATACCATAAACAAAAAAAGCGTTCTGATTTCTCAGAACGCTTTTTTTATGCGCGATATTTTCTGTTAGCTCAACTCTTTGATGGCGGTCACATAATCAAAGCGGTCGAGCAAACCTGTATCGAATTTTCCGGTGCGGAACTCTTCGTTATCCATTAAAGCAATGTGAAAAGGAATAGTAGTTTTTACGCCTTCTATAATAAATTCTTCGAGTGCGCGCTTCATCTTTACAATACATTCTTCGCGGCTCTTAGCACGGCAAATAACTTTTGCCAGCAACGAATCATAATAAGGCGGAACAGTGTAACCCGCGTAAACATGTGTATCTACTCTCACACCATAACCTTTAGGAGTATGCAATGCAGTTATTTTTCCCGGGCTTGGAGCGAAATTGTTCAACGGGTCTTCGGCATTTACGCGGCATTCAATAGCGTGCATTTTATCAGGAAAATAAAGAACACCCGAAATAGGAGTGCCTGCTGCAATCAGAATTTGTTCTTTCACTAAATCAAAATCCATTACCTCTTCGGTAACAGGATGCTCCACCTGAATGCGCGTATTCATTTCCATGAAATAGAAATTCTTGTGCTTGTCCACCAAAAATTCTACAGTGCCTACGCTTTCGTAAGCTATTGCCTGTACGGCTTTCACCGCAGCATCGCCCATCTTCTTTCGCAACTCTTCATCTACAAATGGAGAAGGTGCTTCTTCCACTAATTTTTGATGTCTGCGCTGCACTGAGCAATCTCTTTCGCTCAGGTGAGTAGCTGCTCCATAACGATCACCTGCTACCTGTATTTCGATGTGGTGCGGCTCTTCAATAAATTTTTCAAGATACACGGCATCGTTGCCGAAACTTGCGCCTGCTTCTGTTCGAGCCATATTATATGCATGTTCCAAACCTGCATCATCGCGCACAATGCGCATTCCTTTTCCTCCACCACCGGCAGTTGCTTTTAGAATAACCGGATAACCAATTTGCTTCGCAATCTTTTTTGCTTCGGCTACTGTATCAATCAATCCCTCGCTGCCGGGAATACATGGAACACCTGCTTTAAGCATGGTTTCTTTGGCAGTAATCTTGTCTCCCATCGAGCGCATTTGCGCTGGTGTAGGTCCAATAAATTTTATTTTGTAGGTGGCACAGAGTTCTGCAAACTCTGCGTTCTCGGCAAGGAATCCATAACCCGGGTGAATGGCATCAGCATTTACTAATTCTGCCACTGCCATAATGTTTTGCATGTTCAAATACGAATCCTTGCTCTTTGGCGGACCAATGCAAACGGCTTCATCGGCAAAGCGAACGTGTAAACTATCGCGGTCGGCAGTAGAATAAACGGCAACGGTTTGAATGCCCATTTCTTTGCAAGTACGAATAATGCGAAGAGCAATTTCGCCACGATTGGCTATGAGAATTTTTTTGAACATCGAATTCTCCAATTAGTTTTTCTCAATCAGAAATAAAGGCTGGTCGTATTCAACAGGAGAAGCATCTTCGGCAAGTATCTTTACAATTTTGCCTCCAGCACCATCAAATTCAATTTCATTGAAGAGCTTCATAGCTTCGATAATACATAGGGTATCGCCACTTTTTACAGTGTCGCCTACTTTTACAAAAACATCTTTATCGGTGCCCGGTTTACGATAGAAAGTTCCCACCATTGGTGAACGGAACGTGATAAGATTTTCGTTTACAACAGGAGTCTCGGTTTTTGCTGCAGGTGTTTCAGCTTGAGCTGAAGAAACAACCGATTGCGCAAGCGGAGCAGAAGTAGTATAAACAGTTTCGCTTCCTTTAGCTTTAATGGTAATAGAAAAGTCACCTTCTCTTACTTTCAATTCACCTATATCAGTTTTCTTAACCAGTTTAATCAGCTCCTGAATTTTCTTGATATCCATAGTTTAAAAAATTAGTGGTTAACGATAAATAGCGGATGCCTCTTAGCCCTTCGCTTGTTTCACACGCTCAACATACGAACGGGTGCGCGTATCTACTTTTATTTTTTCTCCTTGGTTTACAAAAAGAGGAACCATTACTGTAGCACCTGTTTCGAGAGTGGCCGGTTTTTGTGCGTTAGTAGCCGTGTTACCTGCTACTGCATCTTCACTGTAAGTAATTTCAAGCACCACGTGTTGTGGCAATTCGCAACCAAGTATCTGATTGGTTTCTTCATGAATGACAACTTCGCACACATCGCCTTCTTTTAAAAAGTCGTTGTTCTCAATCGTTTTGCCGTCTATAGAAATTTGCTCGAAAGTTTCCTGGTCCATAAAGTTATAGCCCATATCATCTTTGTAAAGAAACTGGTGCGGTTTGCGAACTACGCGTGCAGTGATGATTTCGTGACCTGCGGGGAAAGTATGCTCCAGCATTCTTCCTGATTTAAGACCTTTCATACGGCAGCGCACAAAAGCGTTTCCTTTACCGGGTTTTACGTGTTGAAATTCCACGAATTGAAAAATGTCGTTGTTGAACTCAATACAAAGTCCGTTTTTAATCTCTGCTGTAGTAGCCATGCTGTTAATTTTTAGGGACGGCAAACCTAAATGAATTCGATAGAAATCAAAATACTTCATTTAGGTTCATGAAATCCATTAAAAGAAAAATAATGTTTGAATAAATATAGGAGAGTAAGGCAAAAATGGGAAACATTAAGGCAAACTGTATTCCCTTCAAAAAAATTCTTCTTTCTCAAAAGGGTTTGTATTTTTCGGAGACCTAACCAAACCATTTATTTTATGAAAACAGTTTTACGCACTTTTCTCTACCTCATCATTTTAGTGATAGTAGCCGTTGTTGGCTTTGTGTGCTTTATTCAACTACGCGGTATTCCGAAGTACGAAGTTGACAAAATTGATTATCCGCAGGTGCAATCCGATTCTGATTTGGTTGCTAACGGACAAAAGATTGCTTCTGTGCAATGTATTGTTTGCCACCGCGGCAGTGATGGGAAACTATCGGGAAGATTATTGCAGGAACTTCCTCCTGATTTTGGAGAGATTCACTCTGCTAACATTACCCAAAGCAAAGAACACGGCATTGGCAATTGGAAAGATTCAGAGATTGCTTACCTGCTTCGTACCGGAGTAAAACCCGATGGACAATACCTGCCCGTTTACATGCCCAAGTTTCCGCATGCCAGCGAATATGATATCAAGAGCATCATTGCTTTTTTAAGAAGCGATAATCCTTATGTGCAGGCATCTGAAATTCCTAAAGTGCCAACCAAACCATCGTTCCTCACTAAATTTCTGTGTTTCGTAGCGTTCAAGAAAATTCCTTATCCGGCTGCACCTATTGCTCAACCTGACACAACTAATCTGGTTGAGTTCGGACATTATTTAGTAACCGGTCGTTACGATTGCTATCCTTGCCACTCAGCCGATTTTAAAACACTGAACATGGAGTTTCCTGAAAAAACACCGGGCTATTTAGGCGGAGGCAATAAAATGTTGACCCTTGATGGCAAAGAACGATTCACTGCTAATATTACCGGTGATGAAGAAACAGGTTTAGGCAGATGGACGCTCGAAGACTTTACAAAAGCGATGCGCGAATCGAAAAACAAAGACGGCAAAACACTGCGCGAACCTATGCTGCCTTATAACGGTATGACCGATTTGGAAGTGAAATCTATTTGGGCATATCTGCAAACTGTTCCAAAGATTAAGAATGTGGTAGATAGAAAGTGGGAGCAGGATTAAATCTTTACCGAGGATTGAAGGAATCTTAGGTAGACCCGTTACAGAGCAATCTGTGCGGGTTTTTTTTATGAATACAGTTGAACACGAAGGCGCAAAGACACAAAGTTAAACCAACATTACTTCGCGGCATCGTGTCTTTGTGTAATTGCATTTTGAATTTGAATTACCACAAATAAAAATGCCCTTCGGTAAACCGAAAGGCATTTTTGTATTTAAGTCTCTAGTGATTATTGAATCGAAATCTTTTTCGAAGCAACACCGTTTGCAGTTCTTAATTGCACGGTGTAAAGTCCTTTTGAATATTTAGTAAGGTCAAGCGTTGTGCTGTATAAACCAACAACGTCTAATTTTTGTGAGTAAACAATTCTGCCAGTTACATCAACTACAACCATTTCGCCATTAACACGGTTTCCTGAGTTTACGCTTACGGTAAATTGACCGTTGTTAGGATTTGGAAGAACAGAAAGAGCAGAGTTTAATTCAGCATTGAAATCGTTGATGCCTGAAGTGCAGCCAACGTTGATAGAGAAGGTTTTGCTATATTGATTTTGGATAACCTGGTCAATAGCAAGTGCTGTATCAAGCGAAAATGTAAATAGTGAGCCGTGCATATACATTAAACCATCAAATGAAATAGGGTAATCTCCGGGCGCTACGTTTGTAGTTCCGCTTGTTCTGCCGCATCCATGAGTTCCAGGCAAATAAACAGGTCCTGCAGGGTTTCCGGTCCAAGTAAGACCAGTAGGTAAACCAGTTACATTATTAAGAATTACCGAGTCAACATAAACGGTCACAGAAAAGCCTGCAATAGTTATGTCTTGTGAAACAGGAACGTAGAAAAGCAACGTTTCATCATAAGCAACACCAACTTGCGCGCAAGGCACGTTGTTCGGATCCGGATTAAATAAAGCCGTGTCGCTTGGGTTAATAGTACATTGTGCATTGGTAAATCCGATTGCAGCTACCAAAGCGAAAACAAGAGAGTAAAACTTTTTCATTGTTAGGTTTTATGTTTAGGTTAAATAATAATGCGGTAAAAATAATAGGATGTTTTATTCTATGGAAATATTTTTCGAAGCAAAGCCTTCGGTGGTTCTTAACTGCAAGGTGT
>CANJRM010000028.1 GCA_947476645.1 Bacteroidota bacterium | reverse complement strand
TTATTGAATAATGGGTTTACTCATGTAACACTCATTGATATTTCTTCGACACTCGTTAACCGTTTGAAAGAAAAGTTTGCCGGCAGACCGATTCAAATTCTTCACGCAGATTTTTTTGACCACCAGGGGAAATACGATTTGATATTAGAACAGACTTTTTTCTGTGCGATAGATCCATCACTTCGCGCTCGTTATGCGAACAAGAGTTTTAATCTGTTGAACGAAGAAGGAAGAATTGCAGGACTACTATTCAATACAGAATTTGAAAAAACCGGACCACCATTTGGCGGAAAGAAAGAAGACTACATAAAATTATTTGAGCCTCTTTTTACGCTGTCACAGTTTGACGCTTGCCCTAATTCTATAAAGCCCCGGGCAGGAAAAGAACTTTTCATAGAGATAAAGAAAAAGAAACTTCCTTTTGATTCTTTACTGTAACTCCATTTTCAAAAAAACAAAAACAAACAAAATGATAAACGCCATTAAACAGATTTTCGGCTTCGGTCCTAAAGTAGATTACAAAGAATTGATGAAACAGGACGCTACTATTATTGATGTGCGCACCAAAGCAGAATATCAGCAAGGGCATATCAGAGGTTCGATAAACATTCCGCTGAATAATCTTTCCAATCATTATTCAAAGCTTAACAAAACCAAACCTATCATCACCTGTTGTGCTTCCGGGGTTCGCAGTGCACAAGCCAAGAGCATTCTCAAAGCAAACGGTTTTGCAGAAGTGTATAATGGAGGCGGCTGGTCAAATTTAAATAGCAAGTTGAATTAATAAACTCTGTAACAAATGTTCCGCACCGCTAAAATGAAGTAAGCGAACTTTGCAGCAGCAAAAACAAAAACAATGGAAACTCTAAAGCAAAGCATCTTAACAAACTGGAACTTTATGCGCTGGCTGCGTTTGGCTATAGGTGCCTATGTATTAGTGCAGGCAGTGATGATGCATGATAACATGCTCGGTTTCTTTGGTGCGTTTTTTCTTTTTCAGGCAGTGACCAATACCGGATGTTGCGGAACACAAGGCTGTGCGGTGCCGGCAACTAAAAAGAATTCAGGTAAAACGGAAGAAGTTGAATTTGAAGAAATAAAATCGAACTAAAATGGAAACAACAGAAAAACCAAACTCGTTTGCTGACTTAATCAATTCGGATACTCCGGTGCTGGTAGATTTCTCAGCAGAGTGGTGCGGACCATGTAAAATGATGGCGCCTATCTTAAAAGAACTCGCCTCTAAAATCGGTGATAAAGCACGTATCATAAAAATTGACGTGGATAAAAATCCGCAGGCGGCAAGTGCTTATCAGATACAAGGTGTGCCTACGCTCATCTTGTTTAAAAACGGACAAATAAAGTGGAGACAAAGCGGTGTAGTGCCCGCAGAATTTCTTAACCAGATTATTCAACAACATTCTTAAACATGAAACAAACTTCATTATTTCTATTCTTCGCTGTCCTACTGATAATGAATAGCTGCTCCGGTAATTCACAAACAAGCAACTATAATTTAGATGCAACTGCTTTTGCCGAAAAGATAAATGAATTACCAACTGCACCTGTTGTAGATGTGCGCACACCCGAAGAATTTGGCAACGGCCATTTGCGCAACGCAAAAAATATGGACTGGAACGGAAATGATTTTGAAGCGGACATCAAACCGCTGAATAAAGAGAATCCTGTTTTTGTCTATTGCTTAAGTGGAGGCAGAAGTCATTCTGCTGCCGAGAAAATGCGCTTGCTTGGTTTTAAAACGGTGTATGAATTAGATGGAGGTATCATGAAATGGCGTGCCGCAAATCTTCCTGAGGAAAATGTAAACAATGGAGGTATGACCGCTGGTGAATTCGAACAGCTATTGAACACCGATAAGAAAGTGCTGATTGATTTTTACGCCACATGGTGCGGCCCCTGCAAAAAAATGGCTCCTTATCTTGAAGCAATGAAAACTGAAATGGCAGACTCGTTGGTTATAGTTCGTATTGATGCAGACAATAATCAAGCACTTGCAAAATCACTAAAGATTGATGCATTGCCAACACTGCTACTCTATAAAAACAAACAAAGTGTTTGGAGGAATACGGGCTTTATCGAAAAAGATGAATTGATTAAAAACATTTCAAAAAACTAAAACATAGAAATTATGGAACCACATGCATACAACGTAAACATAGAATGGAACAGTGAGCGCAAAGGAACGATGAGTTCACCGGAATTGAATACCACTATTGAAGTAGCCACACCTCCTAACTTTCCGAAAGGGATGGAGGGAGTCTGGTCGCCTGAACATTTGTTTACCGCAGCAGTTGCCAGTTGCTTAATGACAACTTTTCTTTCCATCGCTGAAAACTCGAAACTCGATTTTGTTTCATTTAAAATAGAGAGCAAAGGAATTTTAGAACAAGTTGACGGGAAGTTTCTGATGACGCGCGTTGAACTTTATCCCGTTGTAGTTATACACGAAGAAAAAGACAGAGCACGCGCAGATCGTATTCTTCAAAAATCAGAAACAGCCTGTTTGATTTCAAACTCGGTTAAAGCAAAAGTTGAAATGAAGGCAGTAATTGAAGTTATGGCTATTGCTGCTTAAGAAATAAATGGTGGGTCTGATGTTAGTGTGTGTAGTGCCCCTGCAATGTCGGGGGCTTTTTTTTTAAATAATAAGGACGGCAACTCTATATTGTGCTCAATAAAAAAGCAAGTATGAAAATTTCTTTCCACGGTGCTGCGCGAATGGTTACAGGCAGCAAACATCTTCTCGAATTAAATGACGGCACAAAAATTTTATTGGACTGCGGTATGTTTCAGGGTAACCCGAAAGAAGCCGATGCACTCAACCGCGATTGGGGTTTTGAACCCAATGAAATTGATTTCCTGATTCTTTCGCACGCGCACGTTGACCATTGCGGTTTGATTCCAAAGCTTATTGCTGAAGGTTATAAAGGCAAAGTGTTCTGCACTCCCGCCACTCTTGATTTGACAAAAATTCTTTTGCTCGATTCTGCTCATATTCAAAAGCAGGATATTTTTTATCACAATAAGAAAAGAGCCAAGCGTGGAGAAACACCTGTTGAAGCGCTATACACCGAAGACGATGTAAACAATGCACTCAAACATTTTGAGTTGGTAAAATACAACGAGGTGAAAGTTTTGAAGGAAGGCGTTTCATTTTCATTCACCGATGTGGGACACATCATCGGCAGTGCTGCAGTCAATTTAAAAATCAATGATGGCAAGAACGAAACCACTATAACTTTTAGCGGTGATGTGGGCCGGTACAACGATGAACTGCTTCGTTCACCTGAAGTTTTTCCGCAAGCAGATTATTTGATTTTGGAATCTACCTATGGCGATAGTCTGCATGAAGACATGGAGGTGAAGGACAAAAAACTTTTGGAAGCCATTATTAAAACATGCCTTAAGAAAAGAGGTAAATTGGTTATTCCCGCATTTAGTGTGGGCAGAACACAGGAAATTGTTTATGCACTGAACCGCTTAGAGATTTCAAAAGCATTACCCGAGATAGATTTCTTTGTTGACTCGCCTCTCTCGGTGGAAGCAACAGCCGTAATGAAGAAACATCAGGGAGAACTCAACAAGAAGTTTCAGGAGTTTCTGAAACGCGATAAAGAACCTTTTGATTTTAAGCGTTTGCATTACATACAAAATGTAGAAGAATCGAAAGCACTCAACGAACGCAAAGAGCACTGCGTAATTATTTCTGCCTCGGGTATGGCAGATGCAGGAAGGGTGAAGCATCATATTAAAAACACCATCAGTGATAGTCGAAACACAATCCTTATTGTTGGCTATTGCGAGCCGCGCTCGCTTGGCGGAAAGTTGATGCGCAATTACAGCGAGGTAACGCTGTTTGGTGAACCCTATACGGTGCGTGCTGAAATACAAGTAATGCGAAGTATGAGTGCACATGGCGACTATGAAGATTTATGTCAGTTCATTGCTTGCCAGAATCCGCAGGCGGTCAAGAAATTATTTCTGGTTCACGGAGAATACGATGTGCAACAAACGTTCAAAAGTAAATTGCTCAAGAAAGGTTTTGCCGAGGTGGAGATTCCGGAAATACACAGCTCCTACAATATTTAAAGAGCAGGAATTTTCTGCGCATACTTAAATCCGTTGTTGATGGCAAACATAGGATTGAACACGCACACAAATGCTTTTTCGTACCACTTAAATCCATTTCGGCTCATCATGATGGTGCTGTGATGAATCAGTTCGCCAAGAATACAACCCACCACAGGTGTCACCACCAAATCCTGAATACTCGGTTGCTCTAAGCCGCCTTCGGCTACATACTCCCACACCACACTATAACCCGTGGTAAATAAAATGGCCTGCCAAAACGTTGCTCCCTGTGAACGAACTGCATTGTAGTAACAGGCACCGGTATAAGGATGCCCGATGAAGTTGACATACCAGGGGTCGGGGTCGTAAACCGGTCGTTGCGTGAAAGTTTTTCTGTATTGCCTGTTCACCTTTTCGCCATTGGGCCTAGACCATTTGGTAATATCATAGGGCAGAGTAAAAAGCAAGGCGGTGCTGAACATATCGTAAGTAAACACCTCTAAACTTGCTCTCAAAAATTTTCGACTGAACTTTGCTTTTTCGTTGCGTAACAGGAAACGTTGACTGGCGTAATCGTAATGCGGAGCAAAATCTTTTTGCAGTAACACAGTTTCTGAGTGAGGGATAGAAAAGGGCAGCACTGCAAATACGAAAGAGTAAACACAGCAAGTAAATAAGAGCAGAACTGATTTCTTCACACGGCAAATGTGAGAATCGTAGTTCTTAGCCTGAAATGATTTTTATCATTTATACATATGCGTACTATTCAAAAACATTACCTCTTCTTAGTTTGAACTTTTGTTTAATTCAGAACACAATACAGTGCAGATAACTACTTTTATGGCGTGCAACAAACCCATACATCGCTACAGAAAAGAAGAACAGTTGTCTTGTTTTCGGCTGTTTTAATAACGGCTGTTTATTGGTTAGTGGCGTTGTGGTATACCAACAAAGGAGCTTACTCCAAAGACCTTGTGGTGTTTCATTTGCTCTTCGGCAACGGAGATAAATGGTTCGACCTGTGGCAATACGTTTATCAGTTTGTGGTAACGGCTTTGTTGTTTTGGTTAGTGCCTTACCTCATTACAAGGTTTTATCTCAAAGAAGATTTCTCGAAGCTTGGTTTGCGTTTGACTTACAACAAACAAGCGCTGATGATTTGCGCGGTAGCCTATCCTGTTGTTATTGCCTCTACTTATTTCTCTTCTCAAGACCCCTTGATTCAATCAGAATATCCGCTCAGTAAATTGATTGGAACAAGCTGGATGATTTTCATTGTGTATCAATTGGTGTATCTGTTCTACTTCTTAGCGTATGAAATTTTCTTTCGCGGGTTTTTGCAGTTTGGGTTAAAGAGTGAGCATGCCGGAACAAAAGAACTCATCATCATTATCCTGATTCAAACCGTGCTTACAACTCTATTTCATATAGGTAAACCTACTCCTGAAATTACTGCGGCTGCGGCATTCGGACCGGTGTTTGGCTATGTGGCGTTTCGTTACAATTCTATTTGGTATGGTATGGTGATTCATTTTGTGATGAATGTTTTTCTCGACCTCTTTGTTCTTAACTGGCTGCATCTGTTGCCGCAAAATATTTTTTGATGAATGTTTTAGTTACCGGTGCTAATGGTTTTATAGGAAGTAATCTCACTCAACTGTTGTTGCGCGAAGGGCATACGGTGAAAGCAATGGTTTTGCCCGGCACAGATTTATCGAATCTTGACGGGCTGAGTTGCGAGATTGTTTACGCTGATATTACAAGACGCGAAATGCTCGATGGATTACTGAACGATGTGGAAGTTGTTTTTCATCTGGCGGCTCTTCCTTCATTGGCATGGAGCAACAATATTATCAGAGTTAACTATGGCGGCACATGGAATCTTTTAGCCGAAGCAGTAAAGAGTAAGGTGTGCAGATTTGTTTTTATGAGTTCACTGGTGGTGCATGGTTTCGAGAACTTCGAGAACGCAGATGAAACAACACCCTTAGTAAAAACAGGATGGTTGACACGACCTTATATTGTATCGAAAGTAAAATGCGAAGAGCTTTTAGAATTGTTTAAAGACAAAATTGAAACCGTAATCATTCGCCCGGGTTTCAATATTTACGGTCCGAATGATAGAATGACAAGCAAGGAAATGTTGGAGCGTTTAGAGAATGGAAAGTTGATGGGCTATGTAAACGATGGGCAATCAAAACTGGGTTATGTGTATTCCGAAAACTTAGCGTATGGTTTGTTGTGTGCAGGAGTAAGCCCTAATGCCGCAGGCAATACCTACATCATTGCAGATTACGAACCACAGTATCTTCATTTGAAAAATCTGCTAGAGTTATTCTGCAAAGAGCTGAACATTAAACCCAAACTTTCGGCTGTTCCATCCTTTCTGTTTATGCCCGTGGGTTTTGTGATGGATGTTGTTCACTTTCTTTTTCTGCGAAAGAAGATGCCACTCATAAGCACTTACATTGTCAATACATCTACCCACGATTTACATTTCTCTTCAGCAAAAGCACAGCGCGAGATTGGCTTTAAACAGCAGGTGAGTTTTGAAGAAGGAATTAAACGAACAGTGGCGTGGTATCAAAAACAGAATAGAGCAAAAAAATAGGGAATGCTTATTCACGAAGCACTCCCTAACTTTAAAGTTATTCCTTAACTTTTATCGGGCTACACTGAATTTTTCGGCATGGTATCCTTTAGTTGTAGCTACCACCAGCAGATAACTTCCATTAGGCAAATCGCTCAAGTTAAAATGAAACATCTGCGCACCGGTATTCAAATCACCACTATAAAGATTTTTGATTTCACGGGCGTTTAAGTCATACACCTTAACGGTAGTAAAATCAGTAGTTGCCGTTTCAAAATTCAGTTGCAGGTTTCCGTTGCCCGCAGTTGGATACAACAGGAAATTAGTAGTTATATCTGCTTTGCTGCCAATGCCGGTAGTAATGTAAGTATCATAGTTGAGTGCATCTATATAAAGTACTGAGTTACCGTGAGGAACCAATTTGCCACCGGTGGTTAAGTCAATTTCACTAAAGGGGCTTAAGCCTATATAACCACTGTCAGGCATAAGTGAAGCAAAATAAGAAAAGGGTACAGAGAACGGAGTGAAGGTAGAGGCTGGCCCCGCATTACCGGCAGCCATGGCTAAAATGTTTCCATAACCAAGCGGATTTGCATAACCACTCTTAAACAATGGGGCAAAAATTTGAGCTGAGTCGCCTGCCACCGATGTATATTTATAAAAGCCGGTAATCGAGGTATGAGCTGAAGAAACCGGATAGCTGGCATTCAAGCCCTCATTTCCGCCTGCCTGTTCCGATTCTATTCTTCCTACTGTTGTATCTGCACCCGGATGTATTTGAATAGCCAGCCTTACCGAGAAAGACCCTTCGTAATGGTCGGTCGATTTACTTACAGCATTAAAACCGTACTGATTATTGTTGTGAGTCTGCCAGCCATCGGGTGCAAGCGTATCACCGTCTGACCATTCTTCGAAATTATAACCGGGAATCTCTTGTGCGCTTAAACCCATCATAATGGTGAGGAATAAGAAAAGTGTAAATGTTTTTTTCATAGTGTTTTGTTTTTATGTTGATGCAAATGTAGAGTGTGCCTAAAGCGATAAGTATGACCGAAATCAGAAAGTACCATGAGAATTCTTAGGTATGTATCAAAGAACATGAGCTCTCTTTTTCCTTTATGTTCGCCCCATAAAAAATGTCATGAACTTTATTTCTGCCGAAGAAGCTCTTGCGCTTATTAAAAACAACGAGCGCGTATTTATTCATGGCGGCTGTGCCACTCCGCAGCGCTTAGTCAATGCGCTGGTCAATCGTCATGAAGAATTGAGTGGAGTGGAAATTACACATCTCCACACCGAAGGTGAAGCGGCTTATGCTAATCCTGCATATGCAAAAGCGTTTCGTGTCAACGCATTTTTCATTGGCAAAAATGTTAGAGCGCATGTTAATGAAACGAACGTGCAATACATTCCTATGTTCCTTAGCGAAATTCCTTTGTTCATTCGCTGGGGAAAATTTCCCATTGATACGGCATTGATACAGGTAAGTCCACCCGATTCGCACGGCTTCTGTTCACTCGGCATTTCGGTAGATATAGCGCGGGCGGCTTGTGAAGTAGCCGGTAAAATTATTGCACTCGTCAATCCGAATATGCCGCGCAGTCTTGGTGATAGTTTTATTCATCATTCAAAAATTACGGCTGCGGTGTATGCTGAAGATGCGATACACGAATGCGGAAGTAACGCAATGAGTGAAACCGAAATTGCCATTGGCAAAAATGTCGCAGTATTGGTAGATGATGGCGCCTGTTTGCAAATGGGTATTGGAGGAATACCGAATGCGGTGTTGCAGTTTTTGACGAATCACAAAAACTTAGGCGTGCATACCGAAATGTTTTCTGACGGCATTCTTCCGCTGGTAAAAAGCGGAGTGATAAACGGTAAACTAAAGACCAAACATCCCGGTAAAATTGTTTCCTCGTTTGCTATGGGAACGAGAGTTCTCTACGATTTCATACACGATAACCCCGAAGTAGCTATGCTCGATGTGGCTTATGTGAATGATACTTCGGTGATTCGCAAAAACAAAAAAGTAACCGCCATTAACAGCGCCATTGAAATTGATTTAACGGGGCAGGTTTGTGCCGATAGTATTGGCACCGAAATTTTTAGTGGGGTAGGAGGGCAGATGGATTTTATACGCGGAGCTGCTTTGAGCGAAGGAGGTAAACCCATTATTGCGCTCGGCTCGGTAACCGCTAAAGGTATTTCAAAAATTGTCCCCGTTCTTAAACCCGGAGCCGGTGTGGTAACCACCCGCGCCCATGTGCAGTATGTAGTTACTGAATACGGCACCGTTGACCTTTACGGAAAAAACATTGCGCAGCGCGCCAGCGCTTTAATAAGTATTTCTCATCCTAAGCACCGCGAAGAATTAGAAAAAGAAGCCTTTAGGTTGTATGGAAAGAGTTAGTGGCAATAAGGCAGAGGAACAAAAAAAGGGGAGCACTCACCCACTAAGCACTCCCCCGAGTTGATTGCTCAACTCAAATACTTTGCAAGAATAAGTAACAAAAGTTTATTATGGATGTTTTTTTTGTTAAGAGTTTTGCACAGCTTTTTACCGAATTACCATACCGGAGTTTAGTCATGTAGTTTCAACAAGAATAAACCTGCCTGCCTGTAACTAGCAACCGGTCAATAAATTCTTATGATTTTAATCATCTTCTCCTCCGCAAATTCCAATGCAAATTTGTGTCTTAAATACCTTTGCTTAAGCAAAAAGCTAAATGTATGTTCGCCAAACCTAAAATGAAGAACAAAATTACCAGCGATACCATGATGGCATCGCTCTTTGCAAATGCTACCGAAGGCATTATTCTGGCTAACCGTGAAGGTGAAATGGTATTGGCAAATCCTTGTGCCGAAAAAATGTTTGGCTTTAGTATTGAAGAAATGACGGGTCAAAAGATTGAAATGCTCTTACCCGATGCCATTCGAAATAAACACGTGCAGCACCGCGATAGCTTTCATCAAAATCCGATTAACCGCACTATGGGCGCGGGCAGAGATTTATTTGCTAAGCGCAAAGACGGAACAGTTTTTCCGGTTGAAATTAGTTTAAGCCATTACCAGCTCGAAGGCGAGACTTATGTCATTGCTTTTATCATTGATATTACCATACGCAAACAGCATGAAGAAATTCAGCGTCAACAACAAAGCGAATTGGAACGGGTAACTTCAGAAATAAAAAAACTAAACAGCGAACTAGAGCAAAAAGTGCACGATCGAACCATGATGCTGCGCGAGACACTCGCGCAATTGGAAACTTCGAAAGAAGAACTGGAAAGCGCCCTCGAAAAAGAAAAAGAGCTCAGCGATTTGAAGTCGCGTTTTGTTTCTACCGTGTCGCACGAATTCAGAACTCCTCTTGCCGCTGTACTTTCCTCAGCATCGCTGCTTGGCAAATACACTAAAGAGGATGAACAATCAAAGCGTGACCGTCACATTGCCCGAATTAAAGAAGGAGTTCAGCATCTCAACGACATGCTTGGCGATTTGCTTTCGCTTGGAAAACTCGAAGAAGGTTTAATTGAGGCCAAGCAAGAGGCATTTGAATGCGAAGGATTTATGCATGATTTTATTGCAGATATGAAAGAAATTGTAAAACCTGGTCAGGAAATTAAATTTACTCACACCGGAAGTACTATTGTTACCACCGACAAACGCTTATTAAAAAGCATCCTCTTCAATCTAATTTCAAATGCTATCAAATTTTCTCACGATAATGGGGTTATAGAAATTTCCTGTTCCAACATAAACGACCATATCGTGCTTTCTGTAAGAGACAGCGGTATCGGAATTTCAAAAGAAGACCAGGAACATCTTTTCGAACGTTTCTTCCGCGCCCGTAATGCGGCAAATGTTCAAGGCACAGGACTAGGGTTACACATTGTTTCCAAGTATCTTGAATTATTGCAAGGTCGCATAGAACTCCAAAGCGAAGAAAATAAAGGAACAACATTCACCATTTACATACCTGCAAACTAAATCCAAATGACTAAAAAAATTGTATTGATAGAAGATAACAAAGCCGTGCGCGAAAACATTGAAGAAATTCTTGAACTCGCCAGCTACAAAGTGTTTGCCGCACTCAATGGTAAAAAAGGTGTTGACCTAGTTACCAAAGAATCGCCCGACCTCATCATTTGCGATATCATGATGCCGGAACTGGATGGTTACGGAGTGTTGCACATGCTCAGTAAAAATCCGAAGACATCTTCTATTCCTTTTATCTTCCTCACTGCAAAAGCCGACAGAACAGATTTTAGAAAAGGAATGGAAATGGGTGCCGATGACTATATCACCAAACCATTTGATGATATTGAATTGCTCAACGCCATCGAAGTTCGTTTAAAGAAAAACGATTTGCTTAAAACAGAATTTGCTGCAAGTGCCGAAGGGGTAAACGATTTTTTAAATCAGGCTCGTGTAAACGGCAAAATTGATATTACAAAAGGCGACCGCGAAGTGCATAGCTATAAGAAGAAGCAAATGGTTTATACGCATGGTCACCGTCCATCGTATTTGTATTTTGTGGTAAAGGGCAAAGTGAAATTGTTCCGCATGAACGATGACGGCAAGGAGTTGATTATTTCCATTCATAAAGATGGCGACTTTATGGGCTACACCGCTTTGCTCGAAGAAACTCCTTATGCAGATAATGCAGAAGCTATGGAAGACAGCGAAGTGATGATGATTCCGAAAGCCGATTTTTATGCATTGCTGAATACCGATGCACAAGTAGCAAAGAGTTTTATCAAATTGCTCTCACACAACTTAGCCGAGCGCGAAGAAGCTTTGCTGAATCTCGCTTACAATTCGCTACGCAAACGCGTGGCAGTTGGTTTGTTACAGGTGTATGATAAATTCAAGAAAGCTCCCGGTGATAAACCTAAACTCGAAATACCTCGCGAAGATTTAGCACAAGTGGTTGGAACCGCTACTGAAAGTTTGATTCGAACCCTCAGCGATTTCAAAAACGAAAAGCTGATTGAAATTAAAGAAGGAAAAATTTCGGTGCTCGATGAAGTCAAGTTGAAGAATCTGCTCAACTAAAATCTTCAAATGCCATTCGGTTTAAACTTTCGTCTTCTCCGCAGATATCGCCAAATCATTGGCATTCTGATTAAGTATGGCTTTCAGGATATACTTTCCGATGCAGGCGTTTCTATGCGTGCGCGTTTTGTGGAAGCATTTCTTCCTAAACACATGGTGGAGGATATTCGGAAACACACCAAGTGGGAACGCATGCGCATGGCTGCAGAAGAACTCGGCACCACATATATCAAGCTGGCGCAAATTCTGAGTAATCGCCCCGATGTAATTCCTTTAGAGTTAGTAGCCGAATTTGAAAAACTGCAAACAAAAGTTCCTCCCTTTCCTTCGGCTCAGGCGCGAATAATTATTGAACAGGAAATAGGCAAGAGCATTGAAAGCGTATTCGAAAGTTTCGATGATGAACCTTTTGCCAGTGCTTCTATTGCACAGGTACACAAAGCAAAACTGAAAGATGGAACCACAGTTGTTCTCAAAGTGCGCAGACCTGATATTCTCGAAAAGATTGAGCAGGATATTATCATCATGAAATATTTTGCGGGTATTATGGAAGAGCGGGGTTATCTCGCTAATCTCGACCCTGTGGGTATTGTCCGCGCCTTTGATAATGCTATTCATAAAGAAGTTGACCTGAGCCACGAAGGCTATAACCTGCAACGCTTTGCTTCTAATTTTGAAGGAAGCGAAATTGTTTTTGTGCCGAAGTATTATCCGAAGTATACGAGCAAGAAATTACTGACCATGGAGTTTGTTGATGGGGTTCATCCTTACGATGTGGAAGGATTAGTGCGTATAGGAGTGAGTTCGCACGAACTAGCAGTGAATGGAATGTATGCCTTGTTTCAGCAGATATTTGAACACGGTTTCTTCCATGCCGACCCGCATCCGGGAAATTTATTTGCTATGCCCGGCAACAAAGTTTGCTTTATTGATTTTGGGATGATGGGCACCGTGCTCAAAAGCGATGTAGAGTTTTTTGCGGACATCGTTTATGGTGTTACTGCAAAAGATTCCAAGCGATTGATTTGGGGCTTAAAGAACATTGCCGTGAGCCAGCAGTTCGAAGGCATCAAAGCATTCGACTATGAGATAGAAGATATGATTCAGGATTACCACTCGCTTCCTGCCGAAAAAGTAAACATGACTGAGTTGTTCAATCGCTTGCTTGAACTCGTTAACAAGTACACGATTAAAATGCCACCCGATTATTTTCTGCTCTCCAAATGTTTTGTCACCATCGAAGGTGTTGGTCACCGCCTCGACCCGCAGTTGAATATTATTGATGAACTAACTCCTCACATCAACAAAACATTGCAGGATCAATTCAGCCCACTCAATATTTTCAAGAAATTACTCAGCTCGGCACGCGATACACTTTCACTCATGCAAAATCTGCCTAACGATTTGCGCGACATCATAGGGAAGATTAAGAAAGGCGAGTTGAAAGTTACCATTGAACATGAAGGCTTGACGGAACTCACGCACAAAATTGATTTAGCCAGTAATCGCATTGCCGGTGGATTTATGATTGGTTGTATCCTCATGGCATCTGCCATTCTCATTGCTGTAAAATTCCCTCCGCTCTATCAGCACATCTCCATTTTTGGCGGCCTTGGATTTGTACTCGCCAATATTCTTGGTATTAGAATGCTCTTCGGCATTTTCAGAAACAAGAAGTATTAGCGAATGAAAATACAAGCAGTCGAAATAATCCTCTACGTAAGCCATCAGGAATTAAGCAGAAATTTTTACGAATCAATTTTAAATCAATCGCCATCGCTTCATGTGCCAGGAATGACGGAGTTTACGATTTCAGAAAATCTAAAAATTGGTCTAATGCCTAATGCCGGCATTGCAAAAATACTGGGCTATACAACACCGCATCCTGAAACCGGAACGGGCATTCCGCGTTGCGAATTGTATTTACATGTTGAAGATTTAGAGAAGGAGTTTGAGAACGCCATTCAGGCAGGAGCAAAAGTTATCAGTAAAATTGCCGAACGAAATTGGGGCGACCGCGTTGGTTATCTTGCCGACCCCGATGGTCATGTGATTGCTTTGGCAGAAAAAATTTAGCGGGTTTGAAGTTTCCCATTCAAAAGGAAGCCTGAAATAATCAGCAACAAAGCAACCGCCCATAGAGTAATATGCAAGCCTGCAATTGTTCGAAGCATAATAACCTGAATGGTTATCCAGCCAAACAAAATACAGCCTTCTGCAATTATCGCTAACGGATAAAATCTTGTTTTAAAAAGAATCAAAGCGATAACAACAAAACTCATAATGCCGTTTGCCAACAGCATAATGATTCCGGGAATTAAATAATTGGTAAAGGGAGAATGTTCGAGAATCGTAAGAGACATCCCCATGCTGGCTCCGGTGGGGTCTGTAATAAATTTGATGCTTCCGTAAAACGCTCCAATACCATTAAACAGGAGAAGAAGAATGGACAGTATTCTCAGAGCTGCAGACATCTTACTCCCACTTATCGCGGTCGGTCAAATCACGTTCCTCTGCTTCTTTGTATGGGTTTTTGTGCGTACTACTCATTTCTAAACCTTCTCTGTTTTGCTGTTCAAGTGTCCAGGAATCGGTAAGAGAAGTTTCAATCCAAAGGTTTCCGCTTCTGCGGAAAATCTGAGCCGAAAGACCAAAATTTTTCCAAAGTTCTGTTTCCAAATCTCTTACCTTTTCATCTTTCGCTACTTTCAGCTTGCCATCAATATGTTTTTTACGGCATAGCGAAAGTTTCTTGTCGTGTGTAAACATTTTAGATTTAGGTAAAGCTTTCTCTTCCTTATAAGGAGCATCAAAAAATTCGAGTTTCAGAAAAGGAAACTCCTTGCTGAAGTCGCGCTGCACTTCGCTTATCGTTCTTGAATCGCTGATTTGAATTTCCATCGCTTTATTTTTTATGACAACAACTATGTTTCGTGCAATCTGTTTTACTTAACTCGGGGCTTACGTACGGTATACCCAAATTCATTCCCCGCAAAATCAATACACAAGCCATTACTCCTACAAACACAGGCACCGCTCTTCTTACTTTACTTCTCCATTCAAGACTTATGGCGTTTGATGCCATAGAAACAAAAAGCATAGCCGGCAATGTTCCTAAGCCAAACATCATCATGAACAAACTTCCTTTCCACGCATCTCCGGTGGCAATAGCACCGGCCACTCCTAAATAAACCAAGCCGCAGGGAAGCAGTCCATTTAACACACCAATAGAAAAGAGTGATGTATAGCTTTTCTGCTTAAACAAATTGCCCAGCAAAGATTTCACTTTCGTAACTATCGGCAGTATGACTTTCGTCAACCCCAAAAATGATGTTACACGTGAAGGCAAAAGCAAGCCCAGCAATATGATTACACCAAGTGTGATGGATAGAATTTGCTGATAGCCTCCAATCACAAATCCTTTGCCTAGTAGGCCGAATAGCAACCCGAATACTCCATAGGTAAAAACTCTGCCCAGGTTGTAAACTACACCACCGGTAACACGTTTCAACTTAGTTTCTCTTCCTAACGGCAATGCCATTGCAATAGGACCGCACATGCCTATGCAATGGAAACTTCCGAGGAAGCCGAGTGATATTGCCGCGATTAAGAATTCCATTATTGAATATTAATAGTGCCTTCGTTATAATAACTCACTCCACCAGCACTCCAGTCTATCTTCATTTCATAAACACCATGTTTAAGTTTATCGGAATTCACCTGGCACAAACCGGTTGAATCCGGAGAGCAAGTCACAGTAAAATCTCTTTTAGCTTCTGAAGCATTGTAGAAAAGAATTTCTGCCTTCACATTTTTGTTAAGCATTTCGGTTGGAAACTGAATGGCAATTTTTTTTCCATCTACATTCCAATTCAGTTGCTCTTTCAATTCATGCGTTCTTTTCTGTTTATCTACCTGCTCCTGAAACTTCAATTCTTTAGCATAGTAATCCGGTGATACCAAATCGTCTTTAACGGTAGTTGTTTTATACACCAGAAAAAGAATAAGCAATACGAAACTTCCGTAGAGAATTACAATGCGCCAGCCCCAGTTTAAATTTTTCATAATCGCTTGTTTAGTTAGGTGCAACAAAATTTGTTTTCACTACCTGAATTCTTCTATCGCCTGAGTAAACTCCAATTTCAATCTTGTTTTTGCGATGATGTAATTCGCTCTTATCAATAATCACAAAGAATACTCCGTCACCAATGGATTCGCTCGGAACATGCAAATCTTTACCTACCATTTTTATTGTGCCGTGTAATTCATCTTCATCTTCTAATCGCAATTGAACAGGAATATCCTTGCGTGTTTTGTTGATGAGTTTGATGTTGTAGATATTGCTGATTTTGTTGCCGGGCTGCTCCTGATACAGCATTCCCTGCGCACGCATAATAGTTGCCTGAATATCTCTTCTGGTTGCTAAAAGTGTAGTTAGAACTGCCAGCAGTATCACCAACACACCAATATAAGCACCGGTGCGAACAGTCATGTGCAGCTTCTCCCCTTTCTTGATATTGTTTTCAGAAGCGTAACGAATCAATCCGGTATCGCGATGGACTTTAGTCATAATCGCATCACAGGCATCAATACAAGCGGTGCAGTTCACACACTCCATTTGCGTACCGTTGCGGATATCGATACCCGTTGGGCAAACACGAACACAATCGAAACAATCAATGCAATCGCCTTTCTTATCTATTTCCTCTTTATTTATTCTCCCTCTGGGTTCACCGCGCACATAATCGTATGCCACCACAATCGAATTAGGGTCGAGCATTACACCTTGTAACCTTCCGTATGGACAAACAATTAAGCAAGCCTGCTCGCGAAACCACCAGTAAACAAAAAAGAAAGTGCAAGTGAAAATTACCAATGGAATAAAGGTGGCAATGTGTGCTGCAATACCTTCTTTCATGTAAAGCATCACATCATCCATACCTATAAGGTAAGCCAAAAAGTAATTGGCAATAATGAACGACATGGTAAAGAAGGCTACGAATTTTCCCGAACGTTTCAGAATCTTTTCGCCATTCCATGGCATCGCACTTAAGCGTTTTTGCTTTTCGGCATCGCCATCAATCCAGTATTCTATTTTGCGGAAAACCATTTCCATAAAAATGGTTTGCGGGCAAACCCATCCGCAAAAGATTCTGCCAAATACCACTGTAAAAAGAACTACGAAAACGATAAACGTAAGCATGCCCAATGCAAACACGAAAAAATCCTGCGGCCAAAAAATCATTCCGAATAAAATGAACTTGCGTTCAAACATGTTAAACAGGAAAAGCGGCTCGTCATGAATTTTTATCCAGGGCAGGGCAAAGAATACTATAAGATATACAATGCTGACAATAGTTCTTCCATTGTAAAATTTGCCGTGTGGCTTCTTTGCAAAAACCCAGTTGCGTTTACCATCTTTAGTAATCGTGCCGAAAGAATCTCTGAAAAGTTCGTTAGGAGCGCTCACTTATTTTTTAGTTGTACCTGTTGCCGCGACTACAGTCGAATCAGTTTTTGCAATACCGGTTTCTGTAAATAAATCTCCCTGAGGAGCTTTTGCATTTGCCGGATTAGTTCCGCGAATAGAATGGATGTAGCTGATTACATTTTTAATCTGCACAGCACTTAAATCCGTTTCCCAACTCTTCATACCTTTTGCGGGCCAGCCGTACTTAACAGTTTTGAAAAGTTCATTTGCTGTGCCTCCATGAATCCAGTAATCGTCAGTCAAATTTGGACCTACATTTCCTTCTCCGGAATTTCCATGACAAGCAGCACAGTTTGTTTTAAAAATATCTGCACCATCGGTAATCCCCGCAGCATCTGCAAATTTTACATTGCTCTCATCTACATTCAATGCGTTCTTTTTGTTGTATGCATCTACATCAATTTTTGCCTGCTGAACTTCGGCAATGTATTCATCATGTGTTGACGGACCTCCACCCACATAGTAATACGCGAGATAAAAGAATGCCCATATAATAGAAAGATAGAAGCTGTATTTCCACCAAGGCGGAAGTGAGTTATCCAACTCGCGAATGCCATCGTAATTATGGTCGAGAAGAATATCGCGTTCTTTTTCAATAGGAACACTCGCATTGATGTTATCGAAAATGCGCGGCAGTTGAAGAGTAAAAGGTTTCTTCGCTGTTTCTTTCTCCGGTGAAAGTTCTATAATCAATTTGCGTATACCCAGTAACATCCAGATAACTGCCATCATTTCAATAGCGAAAACAAAAATTCCCACTATCAGATCCAAGCGCATTGGAAGTTTGAAAGAAGTATCGGCAACCGGTGCAGCATCTTGCGCGAAAAGAAAATTGCTTGTTAACACCAGAAATAAAACAGCCACTGTCTTTCCCGCACGTTTATCAAAAGCAAGTTTGGCAAGTTTAACCCAAACATTGCCCAATAGAAAAGCAGCCAGCAACATCACTACACAAGCTGTAATCAGCAGATAAAGCAAAGTGTTGTCGGAAGTTGAAGTAGTCGCTACGGGAACTGCAACCGATGCAGCATCCTGAGCCCATATAACTGCGCTGGTAAAAATTGCAGCGCAGAGAAGTAGATTTTTTTTGAACGATTTTATCATGACAATTCGTTTTTGAGTTTTATAATTTATTGAAGAGGCAACTGTTCAATTTCGCTGATATATTTTTTGTCTGCTTTCAGAGCAATCAAAATCATAGCAACAAAAACGAAAACGAAAATGAACAAGGCTACTTTGGGAAATACATCCACACTATCTATACCCGCTGCATAATTTCTGAAAAATGAAAACATGGTTCTTTGTTTTAGTTGTTATTTAATGCTTGCCTCAGCTGTTTTCGGTTCAGCTTTAATATCAGTTCCTACACGTTGCAGGTAAGCGATAAGGGCGATAATTTCCTTTTTCTCGCTGCAATTGATGCCATCCTTTTTCAGATTTGCCTGCACCTTCAATGCTTGTTTCTCTAAATCATCATTGGCTATTTTGTCGTAACCTTTTGGATAAGGCACACCAAGCGTTTGCATCACACGAATCTTCTTGGCGGTTAATGAAATATTCAAATCATGGTCAATCATCCACGGATAAGCAGGCATGATAGAACCCGGACTCATAGTGCGCGGGTCGTCCATGTGATTGAAGTGCCAGCTATCGGGATACTTGCCTCCTTCTCGTGCTAAATCTGGACCGGTGCGTTTAGAACCCCACTGGAACGGATGGTCATAAACAAACTCACCGGCTTTAGAGTATTCGCCATAACGTGCTACTTCGCTGCGGAACGGACGAATCATTTGCGAGTGACACACATAACATCCTTCGCGGATATACAAATCGCGACCTTGTAACTCAAGCGGTGTATAAGGTTTGACACTCGCGATGGTTGGAATATTACTCTTGATTAAGAACGTAGGAATCATTTCAATCGCACCTCCGATAATCACCATGATAAATGCAACTACAAGTAACTGAACCGGTCTGCGTTCAATCCAACGGTGCCAGTGTTCAGTGCCATGTGCTTCGTAATTCTTCTCTAATGGCGCAGCTTCTGCATCTTCATTAGCAAGGAAATTTCCCTGCTTCATTGTTTTAATCAAATTGAAAATGCCAATGAGCGTACCGGTTAAGTAAAGCGCTCCACCAAATGCACGAGTCATGTAAAGCGGCATGATAGCCGTAACCGTTTCCAAGAAGTTTGGATACTTCAGAATTCCTTCCGGAGTAAACTGTTTCCACATAAAGCTTTGTGTAAAGCCCGCCCAATACATCGGCACTGCGTAGAAAAGAATACCAAGCGTTCCTAACCAGAAGTGCATGTTCGCCAACTTCTTTGACCAAAGTGTAGTGCGATACATTTGCGGTATCAACCAAAACAGAATACCGAAAGTGAGGAAGCCGTTCCATCCCAATGCACCAATATGTACGTGAGCGATAGTCCAATCGGTGTAGTGCGAAACTGCGTTTACCGATTTGATGGAGAGCATCGGTCCTTCAAAGGTTGCCATACCGTAAGCCGTAACGGCTACTACATAAAATTTAAGAACAACATCATCGCGCACTTTATCCCATGCACCGCGAAGCGTGAGCAAGCCGTTTATCATTCCGCCCCAACTTGGCATCAGCAACATGATGCTGAAAACAGTTCCGAGCGATTGAGCCCAGTCGGGCAAGGCAGTATAAAGCAAGTGGTGAGGACCAGCCCATATATAAAGGAAGATGAGCGCCCAGAAGTGAATGATAGAAAGGCGATACGAATACACCGGACGGTTAGCCGCTTTAGGCAAGAAGTAATACATCAAACCGAGATAAGGTGTAGTGAGGAAGAACGCAACCGCGTTGTGACCATACCACCATTGCACCAACGCATCCTGAACACCGGCATACACACTATAACTTTTGAAAAGCGAAACCGGAATTTCGATAGAGTTTACAATGTGCAACATGGCAACTGTAATCCAGGTAGCTATGAAAAACCAAATAGCAACGTAGAGGTGTCTTTCTCTTCTGGTCAAAATGGTGCCGAACATATTGATGCCGAATACCACCCAGATAAGCGTAATCATTATGTCGATAGGCCATTCTAATTCGGCATATTCTTTACCCGATGTAATTCCGAAAACAAGCGTAACAGCCGCGCAGACAATAATCAACTGCCAACCCCAGAAATGGATTTTGCTCAGCGTATCGCTCCACATTCTCGCTTTACACAAGCGTTGAAGCGAGTAATACACACCCATAAAAATTCCATTCCCTACGAATGCAAAAATTACCGCGTTCGTGTGAAGAGGACGAAGGCGACCGAACGTGGCGTATTCAATAAAATTGAGTTGTGGGATAAAAAATTGCAGCGCTACAATGAGCCCTACCAACATACCAACCGCGCCCCACAGGAAAGCGGCATATCCGAAGTTGCGGACGCTGGTATTGTCGTAACTAAACTTTTCTACTTGCATTGGTTATCGTTTTGGTGAGAAGATGGTTTGACAGGATTGTCGAAAAGAATGCGAACGGAAGGCGTGTAATCATCATCGTATTGTCCGCCAATTACGCTGTAGATAAATGCTGCTAAAAACCCCAGCGCAAAAATCAAACTGATGCCGATAAGGATAAACATGACTTCCATTTGCGTTATTTTTTACGCGGCAAATGTGTTGGAAGGGGCTATGGAAGGTTATGAGAAAGGAAAGGCGGGGAGATGATTTTTGTCAGTGGGTAATTATTGTATAGTTACCAGTTGACTTTTGACAGGTTACAAGTTTGGATACTAATGACGATAGGGTTAAACAAAAAAACCGGCTAATCATTGCTGACTAACCGGCTTTTTAAAGTTGTGGTTTGGGAGGGAATTGAACCCCCGACACATAGATTTTCAGTCTATTGCTCTACCAACTGAGCTACCAAACCATACCTGCTTTTTAAACAGGGCGACAAAAATAGAATTCTCCAACACTATTGCAAATGGCTTTTCAATTTACGTCTAAAATCTTCACCTCATATTTCTTATGTGCGTGGTTAGTGAGCTGTGCATCGCGCATCCAGGTGTTCAGTATTTTAATGTGCTTATACATTAAATGATACTGCGCGGCAAAGTCGGCTATATTGGGTATAGCGCTGTCCACTTCCACCACTTTATATTTATAGGGCTGATACAACTCTTCGGGCTTCACATAAAAACCCGCGCGCCTCGGATTGCTGAAAATTATTTTCATAGCCAGCATCCTGAAAATGTAACGCGAGGTTTCAGGATTAAAATACATCTCGTAAAAATTGTTGGTCTTCTGGTCTTTCACGCGCTGGTTCATACCCGCTATACCTAAATTGTAAGAAGCCGCGGCAATCGTCCAGTTGCCGAGGCTGTTCTTCGCATTCACTAAATATTTACACGCAGCCGCAGTTGACTTCTCAATATTGTAACGCTCGTCCACCTCATCATTTACTTCCAGGTCATAAATCTGCGCGGTGGCTTTTACCATTTGCCAAAAACCCACTGCCCCTGCCGGTGATACATCATTGCGGAAATTGCTTTCAATAAGCGCGAGATATTTAAAGTCTGAAGGCACACCGTTTTCGGCAAGCACCTTATCAAGCAGTCCAAAATAGCGGTTGCTGAGCTTCATCGCCATCAGCGTATTCGAATGCCAGTAAACATTCAGTTGCAATTCGCGCTCCAAACGTTCGCGCACCTCGGGGTCTTCGAGCGGCACACGCTCGCCAGCAAAAAACAATTCGCCTTCCACGGTTACCGGTGAAACGGTTCGGGTAGAATCTGTTTCGCAAACCCATTTAGTGCCCGCACATTCATTGGGGGTATTGGCAAAAATATTTACCGGAGCATCTCCAAAATAATTGTAGCGTGAAAGCACCTTAGCCGAAGTAAAACCAAGTGCTATACAAAGCACTGCTGCCAGCGGAATCCAATATCTTCTGATTATAGTCATCAATTATTTCCCTGTTTTTTTAAACACCGGCACTGCCGAACACGCCTCACCAAACATTACCGACTTAGCCACCTTGGTCAGTTGCGCAGCTATCTGCACATACGCTGCTTCGGGAATTTGTCTATCGCCACAACCCTTTACTACAACGCGCGCATCTTTAAAATCTTCTGCATTCAGCTTCGCCAGATTGCGGTAAAGAAAAATTTCAGCCGCGTGGTCAATCGAACTGCTCGCAATATCTTTGGCATAAGGAGTAAGCTCGGCACTCAGCACCATATACGCCCACATAGGTATAATAGCATCGGCCGAACAATGCAGCACCACATATTTGTTTTCAAATTTTTTCCAGTCGGTATTCTTCACCGTTTCTCTAAAATCGGCTTCGCGCAAAATCAAACCTTTAAACAAAAAGTCTTTCAGGTCAACACCAACAATCTCTTCCGCCTTCGGAAAATACTCCTCCAGATCAAGCGTTATCAATCCGCTTTGAGCTACACGGTTTACAATAGGCACTACAGTTTCCATAATTCAAAAGTAAGTAAGATTCTGCATGAACATAATCTGCAAATACTAAATCAGGTATAAAGCGTTTAGAATCAGCTACAGAAAATAAATTTTCAAATCTGCTTACAATAGCTTCTTTTGTTAGCAATTGTAAAAATCCGGAAAACAAATTTTCCTTTGGCAGCATAATTGGTCATACTCGCAAAACAAAAAACAATATGAAGAAGATAATCACCGTCCTTGCTATCGTGTTCATGAGCGCAAGCACCTACGCACAAAAATTCGCTTACGTTGATATGGATTATATCCTCAACAAAATGCCTACATATAACGAAGCTCAAAAGCAACTCGATAAAATTGCTGACGGCTGGCAAAAAGATGTGGAAGCCAAAATGAAGGGCGTAGATGATATGTATAAACAGTTTCAGGCAGAACAGGTTTTAATGACCGAGCCTATGAAACAACAGAAGATGAAAGACATTGAGGCTAAAGAAAAAGAAGTGAAAGAGTTTCAAAAAGCCAAGTTTGGTCCTAATGGCGAGTTGTTCAAGAAACGTCAGGAATTAATTAAACCTATTCAGGATAAAATCTACAACGAAGTTCAAAAGTATGCCGTTGCTAAAGGCTACGATTTCATCTTCGACCGCAGCAGCGGACCTACCATGCTATATGCAGGTGACCGTTTCAACCGCAGCGATGATATTCTTTCGGCTCTTGGCATTTCACAAAAACCGGGAGGACAATAACCAACTGAATTAACTGTTTAATAGCTCCCGGCAGCAGCACTGCTTCGGCTATTAACAATTAGGTTTCAAAAACTATATTTGCGCCCCGTGAAAAAATTATTGAGTACGGTTTTCGTGTCGTTCTTTGTTTTAAGTTCTGTTTTTGCACAGCAAAAATATGGTCATATCAATTCGCAGGATATTCTTGAAGTAATGCCCGAATACAAGCAGTTGAACTCTTCGCTCGAAAGCAGAAAAGCACAATACACCAATCAACTGAAAAAACTGATGAGCGATTATCAGCAGAAATCAAAAGAGGTAAACGATTACGGTGCTGCTATGATGGAAGCCGTTCGCGAAGAGCGTTTGAGAGAGATTGATAGTTTGCAACAAATCATCAGTTCATTTGAGGAGACTGCGCAGGCAGAATTACAGAAATCGCAATTGAAGTTGATGAAACCGCTGAACGATAAATATCTGAAGGTAGTGCAGGCGGTAGCAAAAGAAAACGGATACACCTTCATTTTCGATATTGCTTCGGGTATGGTAGCTTATCATCCTGAAACAACAGGCGATGTTACCGATTTGGTAAAAAAGAAAATGGGAATTAATTAGTCACTAGAATAAAAACAACATAAAATGAAAAAAACAGTTTTAGGAATTATAGCCGTAATGTTTGCGTTCATCGGAACCACTACAGCGCAACAAAAAATCGGTCAGATTAATTCTATCGAAGTATTGCAAGCTATGCCTGAGTTCAAACAAATGCAAGCTGACATTGAAAAATCTAAGCAAACGTATACCAAGGCCTTGGAAGGCATGTATGCTGACTATCAGAAAAAACAAGCGGACCTTCAGGAAAAATCGAAAGACAAATCTATTCCTGATGCTATTGTTGAAACCTTAGTCCAGGACTTACAACAAACACAACAGCGC
Organism: Bacteroidota bacterium; assembly: GCA_947476645.1. Taxonomy (GTDB): domain Bacteria; phylum Bacteroidota; class Bacteroidia; order Chitinophagales; family LD1; genus Bog-950. The sequence continues at coordinate 7,056 of CANJRM010000028.1, read as the reverse complement.
ATTCAGGAATTTCAAGGCAAGGCTGATGAAGATGTTCAGAAACTTCAACAGGATAAATTGAAACCTATCAACGAAAAATATGTGAAGGCAGTGAAAGATGTAGCTACTACAAACGGCTATACTTACATTCTTGATATTGCTTCAGGTGCTATGGCATATTATACCGAAGGACAAAATGATGTAACTGATTTAGTAATGAAGAAACTCGGTGTTACAGCTGCTTCGCAAACTCCGGTAAACAACGGAACCCCTAAAAGCGGAACCGCTCCCAAAACAGGTAACTAAAAAATGAATACGCAGAAACATCAACCTATAGGTGTTTTTGACTCAGGCATTGGCGGCTTAACGGTCGCCAATGCTATTTCTAAGCTGTTGCCAAACGAACAAATCATTTATTTTGGCGACACCGCCCATCTTCCTTATGGCGATAAATCGAAAGAACTGATTCGTTCCTACGCCACCACGATTACCGATTTTTTATTGCATAAAAAAAACTGCAAAGCAGTGGTTATTGCCTGCAACACGGCATCCGCTGCTGCTTATGAAGTGCTGCGCGATACCTATAAAGGAATTGCGCCTGTCATCAACGTAATTGACCCGATGATAGAAGCAGTAATTGCCGATGAAGAAATTAAAAAGGTAGGAGTCATTGCTACCAAAACAACAATCAGTTCGGTTGTTTATCAGGAAAAGTTTTCGCGCAGAAAACCTTCGTTGCAATATACTGAGTTGGCAACTCCTCTACTCGCATCTATGATTGAGGAAGGTTATTATCACAACAACATCAGCGAAGCGGTTATTGAAAAATACCTGAGTGATGATGCCCTGAATGGAATTGATGCCTTGGTGCTTGCCTGCACACATTACCCGTTGATTAAAAAACAAATTTCAGCTTTCTATAAAAATGAAGTGAAGATTTTTGATTCGGCAGAAGTGGTGGCGCAGAAATTGAATTGGATTTTGCAAAAGGAAAATTTAGCCAGTGATAAAAAACAGGCAACCGATATTTTCTACGTTTCTGATTTTACCGAATCGTTTAAAAGCACCACCAATATTTTTTATGGAAAAGAAATCCACTTAGAACTCAATAATATCTGGAAGAAGGAATAAAACCCTTAGCATAATTTTTCTGTCTTTTATTTGTAAAACAATTGCTGCTATGAAACAATCTCTCTTTATACTGTTAGTATTCATCTCCACCGTTAACTGCCAACTTTCAAAAGCAGATGGCATTGAATTTATACACGACAAACCTTTCAAAGAAATTTTGGAAATAGCGAAGGCACAAAACAGATTGGTGTTTATGGATTGCTATACCTCTTGGTGCGGTCCATGTAAGCGATTAGCTGCACAGGTTTTTCCTGATTCTGCTGTGGGTGATTATTTCAACTCTACTTTCGTGAATGCAAAGTTCGATATGGAAAAAGGCGAAGGTGTTGACCTTGCCAGCAAGTATCAGATTCGCGCTTATCCTACTTTGCTTTGGATTGACGGCAGCGGAAATGTGGTTCACAAAATTGTTGGAGGTTTAGATGTTGGTGGCTTATTGCAAAACGGCAAAAAAGCAGTTGACCCAACTCCGGGAATTTTAACCGGAATGAAAAATCAATATGCCAATGGAAACCGCGATGTAAATTTCCTGAGCGATTTTTTGAACACGCTTCTTGCATCGGAAGAAAAGTATGACGATGTTTTCAAAGAATATTTAAGCAAGCTTGGTCCCAACGATTATACCGATAAGAAACACGCACAAACTATTTTCAATCTCACCCGCGATTTAAAATCTCCGGGCTTGGGAATTATTGTAAAGAATAAAGAGTACTACCACACATTGCTTGGTTCCGATGTGTTCAACAAAAAAATAAATCAGATTGCCACTACAGCCGTAAGTCAAGCACCACATGCCGATGACAAAGCATTGTTTGAAGGAGCTATCAATCTGATAAAAACAAATAAAGCTCCCGACCACGACCCAAAAGTTTTAAAACTTTCAATGGACTACTACGCACGCATGAACGATTGGGCGAACTATGACAAATTTGCTTCTCAATACGTAAAAAAATATGCCGCTAAAAATGCAGCAGAGTTAAATGATGTGGCGTGGACTTATTTTTTGAATGTAAGCAATGAAACGCAACTGCAAAAAGCAAGCAAGTGGGCATTCACCGCAATCAATACCGATAACAAATACACTTACAATCTCACTTACGCATATTTGCTTTACAAGCAAAATATTTATAAAGAAGCCGAGCGCGCTTGTGACTATGCTATCATTCGCGCCAATGAAGAAAATGTGCAGCCATCATCTGCAAATGCCTTGAAAGAAGCAATTAAGAAATCGTTGGAGAAAAAGAGCGGATCGAATTGATTACTGTTTCGGTACGCAATTCAATTTGTATAATTTTCTGAGTATAGAAATTTGTCCTCGGTGGTGTACTTCATCTTCTGCGTTGTGGTAAAGCGTCCAAGCTAAATCGCTTCCGTTTACTTTATCGTAAACATCAAAACGTCTTTCAAGCAATTGTTCTGCCGAAAGTTTTATCACAGCCTGCTTCAATCCTTCATGCGACTTCATCAATTCTTGCTAATAATATTCAACCGATTTTCCTTTTAACTCACTTACATATTTTCCCAAATCTAGAGCCGGGCTCAACTCCTTTTCTTCTTCAGGTGTCATTTCTCTTCCATCAATAAAATACAATTTGAAAAAATAATCGCCCGCAATAATGTGCGATAGCAAAGCACCAATGGTATTCCAATCTTCGTAAGGTTGCCAGTCTAATTCTTCCTGCGTAATATTTTTTATGTAACGGAAAGTAGTAGCACGAGCATCGTGCATTATCGCAATCAAATAATCGGCAAGTTGACTTTGCGCTACTCCGTTTTCGACACAAAATTTTCGTTCCATGGCTTTTGTTTATGCAGTAAAATTATTTTTTAATAAGCGCGGAGTTTCAAAACTTAATTACGCTTATTACATTCGCTTAAAATCAAATAGCATGAGCACCGAAAAAACATACACTACCTTTTGGGATTTCTACCCCTACTACTTAACCGAGCATGCACGCCCGTTAAATCGCACGTTACATTTTGTGGGAACATCGCTTGTGATAGCCTGTTTAGTTTTAGTTATTGTGAAACAAAGCCCTTGGTATTTATTGGCTGCTCCGCTTTGCGGTTATGGTTTTGCGTGGGTTGGCCATTTCATTCTCGAAAAAAATCGACCTGCTACTTTCAAATATCCGTTCTATAGTTTGGGTTCAGACTTTGTGATGTTCTTTCACATCCTCACTATGCAAATTGACAAGAAGGTTGATGAAGCGCACAAAACCATTGGCGTGCAGAATAAGTGGAAGTAAATTTATTGCTTCCCGAAGCTATCCTTCTTCTATACACGTTTGCCATTACATTTGCCTACTTTTTAAATTGAATTCATACTGATGAAAGTTACCGAACATCTTGCTGCCGCTAAAGGCAAAACACTTATTTCTATTGAGGTTCTACCACCACAAAAAGGAAAAACCATTGACGATTTGTTGAAGGTAATTGAACCTTTGATGGAATTCAACCCACCATTTATTGATGTTACTTACCATCGCGAAGAAATTATTTATAAGAAACGTGCCGATGGATTGATTGAAGAAATTCCTTTGCGTAAGCGTCCTGGCACGGTTGGAATTTGTGCGGCTATTAAAGGAAGATTCAATGTGGACACCGTTCCGCATTTGGTTTGTGGCGGCTTTACTCCCGAAGAAACCGAAGACGCCCTCTTTACCTTGTATTATCTCGGCATCAATAACCTTTTGTTATTGCAAGGGGATTCCGACAAAAATCCCAAGACCGCTGTAAAAACAAATGCTCACAAATACGCTTCAGACTTAGTAGCACAGGTGGCTGAAATGAACAAAGGGAAATTTTTGCACGAAGAAACCGAGAACGAAATGAAAACGAATTTCTGTATTGGTGTAGCGGCTTATCCCGAAAAACATTTCGAAGCTCCGAATCTGAATACCGATTTAAAATGGTTGAAACACAAAGTTGATGCAGGAGCCGATTATATCGTAACGCAAATGTTCTTCGACAACAAAAAATATTTTGACTTTGTAGAAAAATGTAAAGCAGCAGGAATAAACATTCCAATTATTCCGGGCATAAAACCAATTGCACAAAAAGCGCAACTCTATTCACTGCCTAAAATTTTTCACATTGACATTCCTGAAACATTAGCCGATGTGGTGGAGAAATGCAAAGATGATAAGGAAGTAAAGCGCGTAGGAATTGAGTGGGCTATTCAACAATCGAAAGAATTAAAAGCTGCGGGTGTTCCTTGTTTGCACTATTATACCATGAGCCGTAGCGAAGCTACAATCGAAATTGCAAAAGCAGTTTTCTGAAAATAAAAAAGGGATGGTTCAATACCATCCCTTTTTTTATTTCCTACTTCAAATGAAAATTATTTCTTCACTTCTTTAGTCGCTTTATCTGTAGAAATAGGATGGTAGTTAATTTTGAAATCGCGGCTTAGATTGTAAAGTTCCGGATGCAAATATTTGCCTCTGTTATTTCCTTTGTCAACCACATCCACCACTCTGTGCTGTTGCGCCCATAAGTCATTTCTAACTCCGGTTACCTGCCAGCTTACTTTCACGTTTGGCTTATCCGTTTGAATAGTAAATGTGTTACCGGAAATTTCTTTAGATACAATTGTCTGAGCAAAAGTACCTATTGCGGTAAGTTGATAACGGAAATCAATATTTTCTGCTTCAAAGTAGCTTGGCATTGTAACCATAGCTAAACCATTCGCATCAGTAGTAATATTTCCGTTGTAGATATTCATCATATCCGGGCTTTCAACAAACGAGTGAATTAGAAATTTGTTAGCAGGGTCTTGAGGATGGTCAATTTTAAATGTGCCACCTGTCTTTGATAAATTTCCCTGAATATCTAAGTCACCATAAAATTCTCCTGCAAGATTAACAGCGCAAGTAGCGCAACTTCCTGCATCGCCAATAATAGCTGCGTTTCCGTTGGTTCCAATTGACGTATCAACCAAACCATAAACACCTGCATTAAAATTGGTTGAATAATGTGCTATACCCAAGACACCAATATTGTATTTGGTAGAAGCTGCTGCGTGTGCCCCATCGGCCAATGCCCACACACCTGTGTTGTATCCAATGGAAGAAGAAGAAGAAGATTCTACACCTCTATTTTGGTTCTGTGAGCTATCGGCTGTTGCTTCAACTCCAATATTATAACCTGTTGCAGAAGTAGTGCCGCCTGCATCACCTTCAACTCCAAAATTGATTAACCCTTTCGCAGCATAGCCATAAACACCATAATTGTATTGCGCATTAGTAGTATTTGCCAAACCCCGGACAGCAATTTGCAACCCGGTTGTACCTGAAATTACAGAAGTAAGACCTGTATAAACTGCATTGAGTGTAGCTGCTCCAGTAGAAGTAACCAACACTGAATTACCTGCCGCGGTAAATGGATTCACCACACTAAGTTTTGCAGTTGGTGTAGCTGTTCCAATTCCAACATTAGTTGCGTTATCAAATATTTGAGAAACAGCCAAGGTAGTTGCACTGCTCCATTTCGCTAAATAGTTAGTTGTTCCGCCACTCAAAGCACCACCGCTTCCTGTTGGTCCTGTAAGACCGGTAGGTCCTGTTGGTCCGGTAGTTCCTGCTCCAGTTGGACCAGTTGCTCCAATACTTCCTATTCCTGTAGGTCCTGTTGCTCCTGCAACACCGGCACCAGTAGAACCCGTAGGTCCTGTTGCACCAATGCTACCAATTCCTGTAGGACCAGTTGGTCCTGTTGAACCACCACCTGAACCTGTTACTCCGGTAGAACCTGTCGGTCCTGTTGGGCCTGTAGAGCCACCACCAGAACCAGTTGGTCCTGTTGCACCAGCAACTCCTGTTCCGGTTGCACCTGTTGGTCCAGCTGTTCCTACTCCTGTAGCACCTGCATTACCAGTTGGTCCGGTAGGGCCAGTGTTTCCTGCTATTCCAACACCTGTTGGTCCTGTTGCACCGGTTGCGCCACCGCCACCATTACCTGCATACAATGCATAAGGAACACTAAGCAATTGCGAAGTTCCCATGGTTGTGTATGCTCCAACACCGTTGACTTGTAATTCTACTTGAAGCCATTTTTCGCCAGAGCCCCATGTTACAGAGGTAAGACTTGATACAGTGCCAATTTGAAGATTGACAAAACCAAATTGACTTACAGTAGTATTTTGAGTTTCAGTAAAAACTACTGTTCCGCCAATGGTAAGGTCATGTATTGAAAAACGAAGAGATACGGGAGTTCCTGTTGTAAGTGGAGTGCCGCTTGCATCGCGAACTACCGATTGATAATTTAATTTTTGTGGTGGTGTTTGAGCAATGGCAGTAGCAGCCGACAAAAACAACAACACGATAAAGTAATACTTTTTCATGTCAGGGATTTTAAAATTGATTAAATAAAAGAGATTAGTTGATTACCTGGAATTTCTTGGTAGTAGTGTGTGTCTTTCCGTCTTTATCAGAAGTGAAAGTCATGGTAAGAAAATAAACACCGGCAGCAAAAAGAGAAACGTTGGTTTGCTGAATTACTTTTCCGCTGTTGTAATTAGTGCTGTAAACATCAGCCACTTTTTGACCGATTATATCAGTTAACGTAACTGAAAGTTTTCCTGATTCAGGCAATTCAATACCGAACCAAACATTATCTACTGCAGGATTTGGATACACAGCAAATGAACCGAATTCATCTTGCGTCATTTCCAAAATACCAACCATATTATCATTAGGCTGCTGGAAACCTTGTGTAAGAATATTTGCACCTTGAGAGAAAGTTTCCACCATCGTCATTTCGCCTACGGTGTAAGATAAGCTTCCGTTACCGCCATTGGTAGAAAAACCACCTGTGCTCGAAATTACAGTTGGTGTAAGCATTTGTGCGCTTGCCATATAAAAGCCGCTGAATGCTAAAAGAGTAAAGTACAATTTTTTCATGCTGTTTAAATTTTGGATAAAGAAACTGTTTTGACCTGACTTC